>JABIWF010000062.1 GCA_018701175.1 Methanobacteriota archaeon | reverse complement strand
GTTGCTTGTCCTCGGTGTTCTTGCTGGAACTGGAACAATTTTCTTCATTGTATTGTGGCTTCTCAAGGAAGCGAACCTTTCCAATGCTTGGGATGTCCTCTTCACTGGCAGTGGCTATTTCACCAAGACAAAGATTTTCGGAACTGTTGCTGAAGCAAATGCCCCAAACCGTGGACAGTTGTTTGCTCAATTTGGACCGATTACCTTTGTTCTTTCACTCATCATGGGTGTTCTCTGTATTTGGTCGGCTCTACGTGATCGAAAGCAAACAAAGCTCGTATTCGGCGTCTGGATTCTCGCTGCCTCGTTCATGGCTTGGACAGCAGCACGTTTCATGTTCAATGCAACACCTGCAATCGCAGTTCTCGGCGCCTGGGGAATAGTTTCCCTATGGAAGTGGGCAAACTGGGAAGGCATGGTTAAAACATGGAAAAAGATGGGAATCCGTTCTCCAGAAGACCGTATTCGTGGTGCACGCAAAGCTCTATGGCGCACGCCTTCCTTCTCCGCAATCATGCTCGTCATGATTATGTTGTTTGGACAACAGTTCACCTATGGTCTTGATGCAGCAATCCCTTCCAGCAACAATGCAGAAGACGATATCGATGAAACAATTTACAACCTCATCCCTGATGCATTCCGCTGGGAAATCGGTGGCTTTTCGTTGCTTGATGACAGTACTTACGACGGAAACTGGTATCTCGGTTCTTTCGGTTCTGGATTCAATGACAACGGCTGGAACTCAGCATATGAGTGGCTTGCTGAACAGGATCAAGACATGAAATATTCTGAGCGTCCTGCCTTCGTCTCTTGGTGGGACTATGGTTTCCAAGCCCTTGATACTGGTGAGCATCCGTCTGTATCCGATAACTTCCAAACAGGAATTTCTGCTACCGGTAACATGTTACTTGCTCGAAGCCAAGAAGACCTCGTGTCGATGTTTATTTGGCAACTCGGTCAAGGCGACTTGACTTACAATGAGGCGAACACAGGGAACTTAGAGTTTACAAACGGTTACCAGAGTATTGTCGGGTCATACCTCACCGCTGAGCAAATGAACATCTTCATTGAAATTTCGACCAGTGTCGATACCGATGAAAGGGTTTCATTTGCTAAGCTAAACAGTTACGAAGTCTATCGCACGAACGACGATACAGTCTTGGCGAGAGGATACCATCATACTGACGGAGTGTTTGATGACTCTACACAGTACTGGAGAGTTTACGATGAAGGGGAACGCATCCTTTGTACCGATTCGCTTTCTACTACATGTGTTGATGGTGACTGGTCTTCAGAAGCAGAAGCGGAAAACACCTTCTCGAACAATATTCGTACTGGGAATGACAACATCAATCGGGTCACTCACTACATTATCGGAGACTACTGGTACACCGCTGACCTCATCGAGGAATATGGATCTGTATCCACAAACCTCCACCGGTCAAACACAAGATTGGCACTCACCGTTCAACTTCTCTCCAACAGCCTCGACTCAGGAAATATCATCGACATGTACGACGATCTCATCAACATGGAAGGCTATTACACCGTACAAGATTACGACGGTGCACCAGGCGAAACAATTGACCGTGACCACGAAATTCGCTACTATGCTATCGATAACCGGTTGTACCCTCGTGCGGGACGTTACACTGCCGACATGAACTACAACCAAGGTCAACCGATGGGAATCTTTGGCGCACCGACTATTCTTAGCGGCCAAGATGTCTCCACTTACATGGATGAAGTCTACGAAACCATCCGTGGCGAATTCCCAGACGAAATGACCCGTGCTGAAGTTGACGAAGCGATTACACAAGATTTCCTCAACCAACAATCTGGTGCAGATATCGATCCGCTGCAAGTCCAAGACGTCCGTGTTGACCACAATTCTGCGTTCTTCGATACTATGCTTGCACGAGCATATGTTGGATACGGTGCATCAACGCTAGGCGTAGATGCTGGCTCAGCCAACCCTCAACCTGCTCAGCATTTCGGGCAATCAGGTAGCCCTGGGAGCATTTTGAGTCAAGGACTGCCATTGCCAGGTGCAATGACCAACCACTTCGTTATCTCGAACTGGTACTCACCAGAAGCAAACTCTTCGGTTACCGCAGAAGAGCAAACAGTAGGTATCTCCTCAACCAACACATTGGTTAAGATTCTCAAGTACTACTCTGGTGCAGAAATCTCTGGCCAAGTCACCATGTCCGATAATGGACAGCCATTGCCTGGTGTTCGCTTGCTTATTGAGCGAGACGCATTCTCCGGTGAAGGGGCAGAAGATTTGGACCCAGATACCTACTGGGTCCCTATTGGCTTTACAGATGCTGATGAAAACGGCCAATGGTCGTTCGATGCACCTGCTGGTCGAATCCGTGTCAGCGCATACGCTGGCGACTTCGACCCAACTGTTGCGCAAGACAACATCCGCTCTGGCGCATTCTCGCAAGGTCTTGGTGACATCCTAACAGAAACCAACGACGATCGAACCATCAACGACATTTCGGCCATCCTTGGCGAAGTTGCGAACATGAGTTGGCTCGGTGAAAACCAACACAACATCACTGCTGAGCAAGCAGACAGCAACGCTCCAGTCAGTGCGGATTTCAACATCGCAGTCGAAAGCAGCGGTATCTCTGGACAAGTGACATGGAGTGGCCATGAATCATTCGACGGCGATGCACTGGTGAGTACAGAGTTCATTCTGCGCAACATTTGGTCATTGACCGACAATTACACACTGACGACCACCAACGGCTCTTTCACTTCATCCGACAGCAGAATCCTACAGGGCTCTGGAGAAGCAACATTTGTCGAAAACGGTACATTTGAAAGCGATGGTGTCGCCTTCGCAGACGACTTTACTGGAACCTTTACCCGTTCCATTGGCGATAAGCGAGTTTACACCAGTAACGGTACATGGGACGGTAAGGGAACACTTCTTGCTTCATGGATCGCTGAAGAGAATGTCTTGGATTGCTTGGATAACGAGACAGCACCTATGCCTGAAAATTCCACAGTATGTATTCAGGACAGCACAACTTCACCGCTCACATACTTGTTGGATGGCGCTGTTGAAGCAAACGGTCGTTTGACTTCCGATGGCATCTCGACTCTTGTTACAGAACACGTTGGTGATTCGTTTGAAGCTACAGGTTCATTCGAAGGCACCGGTACTCTAAACGGAACAGGATTGTTCATTGGTGTTGGATCATTCAGCGGTGAAATGGTTCAGCCTGGTTCATTCTACCTCACCGGTCTTGTGCCTGGTGTTTACAACATGATTGCTCAACTTGACAACGGCAAAGAAGTTCTCCTTCCAGACCCAGTCAATGTTGGCATTTCTCCATCGTATGACCTTGCCATGACAATGCCTGGCTCCATCTTTGAAGATACACTGCAAGATTTCTATGAAGAAAAACTTGTCAATGAAGTCATTGAATGGGTCGATACAGACCTCGGAATGGATTCATTGGTCGAAATACACACCGATGAGGATGGAAACTTCTCGTATGGCCCGATCGCATCTGGAGAATACTTCTACCGTGTTGACATCGACAACGATGGCTGGTACGAACTCAACGAAACGATTTATGCTCGTGGTGAATCTGAAAACTTCACACTTGCTATGGATGTCCCTGAGATGTACGACATCTCTCTTCAGTTGACGTCACCAGTTGACCCACAAACGCAAACCCCGTATGCGGATGTTGCTCAAAGAATCGTCACTTTTACCAATTCAGACCCACTGTTCGGCCCCCTCAATGCAACTTCAGATGAAACCGGAATGGTTTACATCGAGCTGCCAATGGGTGCGTACACAATATCTGACGAATCTGGCGATGACTACATTCTGTTCGATTATGTGGAACTCGGCAATGAGGATGTCACCATGAGCAGTGCCTATGCAATTGCAACGTACGTCAATGGTAGTATTCGTGCTCCAGACGGTGGTTTGTTCTCCGCAGAATACACGTATGCTGACTGGGCTGCTCAAGAGGCAGTTTACAAATTGGAACAAAGCCAACCAGCATCCGGCCTTGAAGTTAGTTTCGTAGCCAACGACCTCGCCTTCTCGACAACAGTTGAAACGGATGGAAATTTCAGCATGCGTCTGCCAAGTGGAAACACCTTCCACATGACTGCAATTAGCCTTGTTTCCCAGATGTCTTCTGGCCAACTTGTGGTATTGAGCGGAGATGCAGAAATGGATATTGGACTCATGTACCTTGAGCCGACCGTCGCAACGTTGGGTCTTGTCTACCTTTACGACAATACTTCGCTATGGGATGGACTCGCACCAGGATATGCTGCACAAGAAGTCGTGGCAACTGATTCAACCGGACTTGAATGGAGAACAACCATTGACGACCAAGGTGGCTTTGCATTCGACCTCCAACCAGGCGACTGGGATTTCACAGTTGATGAAGAACTGCTCAATTCAACGACTGTAACAGACTATGCAATCCTCGATAACGAAGGAATTGCTCCGAACTCTGTTGAATTGTTTGTCAGTCCTGAACCTTTGACAATTGAACTCAATATCTTCATGAACTCCGGAGGAGATGGTATTTTCGCAAACGGAACTGCTGTGACTCCATCGTTCTCGTTGGTTCCACTCAATAACCACGGACAGCAGTACAACTTTACTTCGAATGACTACACAGCAGCTGGGAACATTTCCGTTGTCTTAGAGCCAGGATTGTACAGTATTGATTTCAACGAAACCGCAGCTGACGACGAGAACGCAACGGATTACAACCTACTCGGCGATTCAACCTTTGAGACAATGATTGTTGGAATTGAGGCATATGAAGAAGCAGTTTCGTTTGCTCTACGCAATGAATACCTTGTAACCGGACAACTTTCAAACTCGTCCGGTGACGGTGTCGAAAAGCAATTCTTGCTCCGAAACGATGCTGACGACTTATGGCACAACATCGCATCAGACGTGAATGGAAGTTTTACCTCCTACGTCCCTGCTGGCGATTGGGTGGCTATTGTCGCTCCATTCTCTGCGTCCAATGAATCCATGGAAACCTACCGTGAGGCGTTCACAGTCAGCGAAGACTCTTCTTTGCGTACTGGATTGAACTTTACATCCATCGAAGTGGTCACCTTGAACTTCCAGTTACAGGAATTGAACACCGACTCCAACATGAGTGATGTCCGTATCACGCTTGTGAGTCACGACGGATTTGGAAACATCACGCTTTCGAAGTCGGACCAGTTTGGTAATGTTAGCGAAACCATCATGCCCGGTACTTGGAGCATGTTCCTCAATCAAACAGAACCTCAGCGCCAATGGAGTCTCGACACATTCGATGCTCCTTTCTCCACTGACAACGCTGTTGATGGTGTGCTCGAGCTTGGCATTGTTTCACCTGAGCTGATGGTTGAAATCGGAGGTAAAGTCTTCTGGGACCTTAACGACGACGATCTTCCTGGTGGTACAGAGGGTGTTGCTAACACCACGGTCAGTATCACTGGCCTGAACAACACCGAGATTGATACCAATGTCACGACCGATGAATTCGGTGTTTGGTCATTGCTTGTACCGATTCAAGACGAGTACCAAGTTTCAGTTTCGAAGGAAGGATTCAGTACTGAAGTCTACAATGTGTCGAACTCCAGTGCTTACCCCGTCTATGCAGTTCCTGAATCATATGATATCGAGATGACAGCAGGAAACGTTACTGTTTCTGGGAACGTCACTGACATCAATGACGCTGAGCGACTGAACGGCTCCATTGTTACTTTGTACCCGAGTACTGGTATGGCCGGAGAGGCAATTGTTGTTGAATCTCAATTTGATGACGAAGAACTAACTTGGTCTGCAGTCATTTCACCTGGTGAATGGATTGTGGTTGTTACCGAAGCAAACCCTGGCGAAAACGGCGGTGGAGTTGCAATTGGTCTTCTTGACGCTAGCATCTCCGAAGGTGCAACTCTTGACCTTGAAATGTCACTTGGTGGTTGGCTCGACCTATCCACCTCTTGGACCGACATCAAACTCGATGAACACCACGCTGGTTCATCCAGTAATGGCTCGATTTACATGAACGAGACGGCGGTTGTGACCATGACCATCGGTGATGACTTGGAATGGGACTTGCCGGTTGGAGAAGATGGAACAATCAGCGTCCTCATGCCAGCATCTGAGATTGAGATGGACTCTTCTTTCACAACGATTCAGCATGACTTGCAACTTGAGATGGAATACATCGGCGGTGCAGTAACACTCGTCGCTGAAGGTCGCTCACCAGTTACTTTGTCGTACACACGAAGCATCAACTCGGATACCTCGATTAGTATGGTTGAAGGAAGTGTAACAGGTGCAACCGTTGAGTCTGAGATGGCATTTACTGCGATTGAGGAAGAAGAGGGATACCAACAGATTGAGTTCGAACTTCAATTGAATTACGAAGGTACGGAAACCGTTCAAGTCTTCGATGTCCTCGGACAGATTCTTGTTGCTCCTGATGAAGCCGACTGGACAATTGAGTTCAAGAACGGATCGACCTATGAGGATTCATACGAAGTCTCCCTTGGAATCGGAAACAGTACCAACGATACAACAGTTCAGTCCTCTGCAACAGTTGGTGTCAGAATCACTGTAGCCAATCAATCATCGGCTTGGCATCTTGAAGACCCTCACACACTGAAGGTTCGTATGCTAACTGACGGCACTCCATCGAGTGAAATCTCAGTTACCGTTCAAGTACCTCAAATCTACGGATTGGAAACTTCTGAAGAAGACGAGTCCGTAGGTATTGGTGCAGGCGGAAGCAGTATGTTTGGATTTGTACTTGAGAACACTGGGAACGGTGACGACTCTTACACCATTGAACTCTCAGACAACATCCCTGAAGGATGGGAAGTAACTCCGATGAGTTCGGTGATCACCATCGCTAAGGGCGACACACGCTCGCAGATGTTCACTGCATTCGCTCCAGAAGACTTTGATTCTGGATCAAAGGTTGTGACAGTCACTGTGACGAGTGAAAACGGCATCAATACCACTTCATTCGATGTAGAAATTGTCAAGGCTAGTATTACGCTCAAGGACGTCGACCAAGGAAAAATCCAAGAAATGTCGAACATATATGCGAATCGAGCTGGTAAACTGATTATCCCAATCGAGAACATTGGTAAATTGGGTAGTGATGATGTCGTAGTTTCTGCCAGTATACAAGGCGGTCGAAGCTTGGGTGCTCAAACCGTCTCGATCGATCCAGAGGGAATGACAAACGTCACCTTCGACATGGAGGCTTCCGATGCATCTGGCTTGGTACGGTTCGATGTACGAGTTGAAATCGTTGGCGAAGACAGTGAATTCACCGACAGTGCTGTTCAAGAGTTCGATTTCAGTATCGAGTATGTAATTGATGAGTCGAATGACGATTCCAATTCTGACTGGTTTACGTTTGTCATCGTAATTCTAGGTGCCTTGGTGCTCTACGGAGGTGTTCGCATCTCCCGGCGCAGTAACAAGGGCTCACGGTTCTGATTTCAGACAACCCATTATATCCAGAGTTCCAAGTGACCTGTATAGGGGCGTAGCTATGGAAGGGCTTGACAATGTGGAACTGCTTCCTGAGCCTGAGGATTCACGCATACTTTCGGTTGTAGATTCTGCTGTTGTAGGTTTCCAAGACCAGTGGCGGTCAGAAGTTACTGGGTGGGCTCCAATGCAGGCAGTGCCAGTACCCCGTATACGACGGCGTAAGATGCTCGTTACCAACGGCGTCGCCTTTTCTGTTCTTGTCATTCTGCTGCTGTATGTTTGGAACTCGGGATTGCTCTTCCTTGAAATTCCTCCTCCAAAATCGGAATGGGCTGTCGAACAGTCTCAGTTTTCCGATCTGTCTGATATTGGCTTGTCTGGTGAAGGCGTTCGAGTCTGTATGGTTGACACTGGAATAGATCTTAGTAACCCGGCATTTTCGAATTTGCAAGTTACATTCAAGGACATGATCGGTACTTCTACCTCGCCGGTAGACTACGGGTATGTTGCCCATGGGACGTTGATGGCAGGCATTCTTGTTTCGAATGATCATCAGCTTGGTGTGGCGCCGAACGTTGACCTTGCGATGGTCGCTGCCCTTGGCGCAGATGAGGATGATATGAACAGCGGTTCAGAAGACACAGTTGCTCGTTCAATCCGCTGGTGTCAAGATGAATATCAAGCACACATCATATCACTCTCCCTGGGTGGAGAGCAGAATGTTGAGATGCATACTGAGGGGAGCAGTGTCTCTGCGGTGCGAAGGGCTGTTGATTCGGGAATTTTCGTTGTTGCCGCTGCAGGTAACGATGGCGGAGAAAGCGATGACGGTTTGGTATCTGTTCCCGGCAATGTCCCTCGAGTCATCACAGTAGGCGCTTCTACCGAGTCTCAGAGTGTTTGGGCAAACTCTTCATCTGGGTCACAATCCTTGATGAATGGTGAACAGCGGCAACACCCCCACATGAAACCAGAAGTAATTGCTCCTGGTGAAAATATAATCAGCACTGGTGTCGGCGACACTTGGTTTTCCAGCAGTGGGACATCAGACTCAACGGTGTTTGTCACTGGTGCGCTGTCCCTTCTGCTCGAGGCGTTCCCCGAATACAAAGCTACATCAGAATCTGACGGGTCATGTATCGATGCAGTGAAGAACGCTCTCATGGAATCGGCCTTGAAATACGATGATACAACATCACACGATGATCGATGGGGCTACGGTCAATTACAGGCTTTGGACTGGTATTCTTACCTTGAGAATCAATCACCTGTTTGTTGACTTTCCGATTAAAGGCTGTGCTAAGTTGCATTTCCTGCACACTACCTCTCTGAATTTTTGATACTTTAAGCCAGATATGATATTTAAGAACTCTAAAGTTTGATATTTTTTATCGATATTGATACTCTTAAACTGACGATTGAGGCGCAGTATTATATTCTTGGTGACTATGGGGAAGGAATAGAGGTGTCTATTTTGAAGAACACAACATCACACAAAAGCATATCGCTGGTCGCACTCCTTTTGCTTTCAACGCTAACAGGGCTTATTGCGATTCCAACTGCATCAGCAGTGAATGAAACCAAGTCTGGAATCATTACCGGAACTGAAACTTGGACTGGGACCATGAACCTTAACGGCGACGTTGTTGTTGCTGAAGGCGCAAAGCTTGTTGTTAATGCCGGAACTGTGGTCAACATTCCTTACGGGTACTACATCGACGTCGAAGGTGCAATCTGTATCGGTGACAGCGCTTGTGGTGCGAGTTCTGGCTCATCAGGCAATCAAGCCCGTTTCATCTGGTCGACTCCAACCGATTATACCATCCAAGGCCGATGCTACTCCAACAGCACCAGTAATCCAAACTACAACAGCGATACTGCTTGCGGTTCAGGAATGATTATTCGCTCAACGATCGACCAGGCGATTACTTCGATGAAGTATGCACATTTTGAAAACGCATACGGCCATCCTTTCGAAACCAATCAAGTGAGTGGTATGCAATACGGTGCCTTGGTTTTCGATGGTTCTACAACCTCTGCGCAGGGTCTGTCGTTTGACAACATCAATACTTCGAACGTTATGGCTATCGATCTTGCTTCGCCGAGTATCTCTGATTCCACCTTCACTCTTGGCGTCGATGAAAACGGATACGATGCAGCAGCAGTTCGTGCTTACGGTGCTGGTGCAGGTATTTTGGCAACAATGGAAGTCTCTAACTCTGTTTTTACCGGGGATACTGCTGCTGAATGTGGCAACGATGGTCGTAGCCTAATTTATGTCGAAAGTTCGTATGTAGATTTCTCTAATCTTGAGATTAAGGATAACTCCTATGGATTCTTCATGAAAGAAAGTTCGGGCTCGATTACTGACTCGGATATTAACGTGAAGTGCAGTGGAATTGACACGAACTCTCACAAAGTCACGGGCACAATCAACCACACCCTTGTCATCAACGATAACACCATAACAACCGCAGATGGTTCTGGAATTACTGCCTATGACGGTGCGATTGTCGTTGCAGAGCGCAACACTATCTCCGGTGCAGCGTCAGGATCAGGCTTTGGTATCCGCTCCTCGACAGTTACCGCTAACAACAATGTCATCGGCCCAATTGGTGGCTGGAACGGATTGTGGATTTACGGCACATCCGATGTCGTTGCGGAAAACAATACCATTCAGGACACAGCCAAAGAGGCGGTCCTCATTGGTGAATACCACTATCTCGACCAAGGATGGAATGTCCCAACACCAACAGCATCTCGTCTTTATCTCGCCAACAACCAAATTTCAAACAACACGGGTATCTGTAACTCTCAAATGTACGACGGGGACTTCCAATGCCCTGCAATTCACGTGTTCATGTCTTCTGCAACACTGTATGATAACACAGTTACGAACAACGGTGGGGACGGAATGAGAATCAAAGCGAGCATCGTCAATGCCCAACGAAACACCATCGAAGTCTCTGGGTTTGCAGCGAACGTTTCATTGTTCGACGATAACTACGGTAACAAGTATGGCTCAATTGCTTACTTCTCTGAGAACACATACACGAATGCGACACAGGTCTACAATATTACCGAGTCCCGTGTTACTGTACAATCCGAATACATCCCAGATGCGGGCGGTAACGAAATGTATCCTGTTCAACTAAGATGGCTTGGTCCTGAATGCCCATATGTTATCGATGAATGCTTGCAAGTACCTCCTACAGCAATTATGCCTCCAGCCTTCATGCCATTGGCTCTGGAAGTTGTCGAAAATTCCACAGTGTTCTCGTATGCTAACCTTCAGAACTTTGACTCCTCCAAGATTCACGTTCAGAACCAAAACTCTGCCTGGGGTAG
>JABIWF010000078.1 GCA_018701175.1 Methanobacteriota archaeon | reverse complement strand
GTCACCGGCTGATTCGTTGGAATGCGGCTAAGAAAAAACATGGACTCTAGTTGGAAGTATCAACAAACCAACTCGGATAGGTTGGAAGGGTTCATCCGAAACCCCTTCCAACTGAATATGGTAGTTTGATGGGCTTTCAGTGGGTCTGTTGCATCGCTACCCTTGTATTCACTGGCGAACACATGGTCTCCCATGCAAGTGATTCACAAGGAAGAGTGTACAGGAGTTCGACAACGTATCTCCGAACAACATGAACAGTGTCTATGTGTATCTCATTCGAGAAATTCATGTGTATTTTGGTTTTGGTTTTTGTGCATTGTTATCATCAAACGGTGAATAAGCATTTGTCGTATGATAAAACAGACAGGGTCAAAAAGGTTCGCCGAAACGAAAAACCATGCAGTCCCAATCCCAAGAAGCCGAAGGATGGCGATTTGACATCCTCAATGCATCGTTTATGACGGGTATTCCAATCCTCGCAGCCATTGGTATGGTATGGTATACGATGAACCACGGCGTCTCAAGTGTGGAATTGGGAATTTTCGTATTCATGTACGTCGCATGCGGCCTCTCTATCACGGCAGGGTACCACCGTTTGTTCTCACACCGTACGCACAAGGCCGCATGGCCACTTCGTTTGTTCTATGCACTGTTTGGGGCGGGGGCGTTCCAACATTCAGCAATCAAGTGGTGCAGCGATCATCGACGTCATCACCTCATCACCGACACAGATGATGACCCATATTCAGTTCTGAAAGGTTTCTTTTGGGCACACATTGGATGGATACTGGTTGCTGGTGAAGTGCGTGTGGAGAAGGTGCAAGACCTCGAAGCAGATCCAATCCTTGCGTTCCAAGACCGTCACATTTTCCTGCTTGGTTTCCTCGTTGGCATGATGTTGCCTGGGGCTGCTGGTTGGTTCTTACTGGGCGGTTTCACCGGTTTTTTGGGTGGCTTCATTTGGGGCGGCCTCTTTCGGATTGTCATCGTTCACCATGCGACTTTCCTCATCAACTCTGCAGCGCACACATGGGGCACACAACCGTACTCCACTGCGAACACATCCCGTGATTCACCCTTCCTTTCGCTGTTCACCTACGGCGAGGGCTACCACAACTTCCACCACACCTTCCAAGCAGACTATCGCAATGGGCATAAATGGTATCACTGGGACCCAAGCAAATGGTGGATTCGCGGATTTTCTTTCATTAAGATGACCAGTGATTTGCATAAAATCCCAGACAAGACCATCGAAAGTCGTAAGATGAAAACCGCCTTTGAAACAAGCAATAAACTCAGCACCGGAGAACTCAAAGAGAACGTTCAAAGTTTGATTGAACGATTGCGTAAAGGGTACACCGACCTGGACACCCATCGCAAGGCTTTGAAAGCCGCAAAGAAGAACAAGGACGGTGTTTCAAGTCAAAAACTGAAGAGTTTGTGTAATGATCTCAAAAAGGAAATTAAAGCTGCAAAGCAGTCCATCGCCCAAATCCGTGTTGAATTCCAACAGTGGATGGATGGATTACCCTCAATGGCATGATTTCGTAATCTCGAGCCCTCACTATTTTCGAGCCTCACCATTTTTGAGCGCCAACGTTACTGTAAAATCGGATTACCATGAAAAATACTTTTACCGGAACAGTGCTGGAAAAATTGATGCGACTGGATGTTTTCTTTGTTACAGTACTGTTACTTGGGGTTGTATTGCCAGCCACTTCAATGCTCAGCGGTGAGCATCATCAAGACATACAGTCAAATCTTTACAATGACATTCGTCAATCTGATGCTCGTTCGTCAACCTCTACAGTGAGCCCCGTTAGCGGTTGGACGACAGGTGGCGAAGAAATTACCATCACAGGAAGCGGCTTTTCGAATCTTGCCTTTGTGAACACCACAGACGATGGCGTCAACCATCAATGGCATGAGTCTACAATGGACTATTCATCTGAAGCTGGTCGATACAATTCCATCGTTGAGGACTCCAGTGGAGACCTCCACGCCGTTCATATCAACGGTGGAACTTACAAAATCAGGTACAGCACCTATGATGGTACGACTTGGAGTTCAGTCAATATCAACGATTGTGGAGGCGCGTCCTGCTGGGATGTTCACATGGTGATTGATGACAACGACGAGCTCCACGTTGCGTATACAACAGAAAGCACTTGGTCTGAAACTCTTGTTTACATGCACTTCGACGGAGTAGACTGGACAGACGAAGTCGTCTCTTCGAACGCGAATGTAGGTCCAATCGGCATCGCCGTCGATTCAAACAATAATCCGCACATTTCATACGCAGCGGAGGGCCAATACTGCGGTGATGGTCTTCGAATTGCCTCACACAATGGCTCCAGCTGGGCGTACGATGGTATTGATGTGGGGGATAACCGTGGATGTGATTCTGCTATGGTTATCGATGAGGACGACAACATCTACATTGCCTATCAAAACCGCGACGAATCGAAACTAAAAATCGCTACGGATAAAAGTAGCCAATGGGATATTTATGACGTTGATGCAGGTGAATCACTCTATGATTTGTGGCCGGGGTACATGACATCGATGGTCATGGACCAGCAAGGGCAATTACATATCGCCCACTTCGATGATAAAGAGAAGGATTTGCGATACTCAACAGGTGCGCCGAACAGCGAATGGACGACGACTCTCGTTGACTCAACAGGACATACAGGTCGTGACCCATCCATTGCTTTGGACTTCTCTGGAAACGTCCATATCGCATACAATTCTTGGGTTGGCTGGGATTTGAAGTACGCCATCTATGACACGGCTACCTCTGCATGGGATGCAAGTACAATTTCAACAACAGGCGATGTGGGTAAGGGGAGTTCAATTCTCATTGATGAAAGCGGAATCATGCATGTCCTCTTTAGCGATGAGACGGCTGACGTCCTAAAGTACGCGACAAAATCAACTGGTTTGCTTCAAACAAAGGAAATCACTGTACAATTCGGAGAATATGGCTCTGTGACCGGTACCGTGGTTAACGACACGACCATCACAGTGACAACACCATTGGCAGGTCAAACTGGGGATACAGTCAACCTCACCCTTTGGGACAAAGACGATGTGAGCCACCAGATTGGTGCATCATTCACTTTCATCTCACCGGATGACCTTGACAGCGACGGAGTCCTCAATGCGAACGACGATTGTCCAAACAGTGCTGGTAATTCTACATCAGATCAAACCGGTTGCCCTGATGGTGATGGAGATGGAACCAGCGATTCAAACGACGCGTTTCCTTCTGATACCTCTGAATGGGCCGACGCTGATGGCGATGGAACTGGTGATAACGCCGATGCTTTCCCAAACGACGCAAATGAAACACTCGATACCGATGGTGACGGTGTTGGTGACAACAGTGATGCGTTCCCGAACGATGCGAGTGAAACTCTTGATTCTGATGGGGATGGAGTTGGTGATAACAGCGATGTATTCCCTTTCAACGCCTTGGAATCATTGGATTCAGACGGTGATGGTGTCGGTGATAATACCGATGCGTTCCCAAACGATGCCAATGAAACCACGGATACAGATGGCGACGGAATCGGCGATAACAGCGACCCGAATCCTACACAACACAGCGGTGACGACAGTGATGGAGATTCGATAGCGAATGCCGATGACGCTTTCCCGAACGATGCCACGCAATGGCTCGATATCGATGGAGATGGGTATGGTGATAACGCAACTGGTAACAGCCCGGATACTTTCGTTGACATCTCCACGCAGTGGTCTGATACTGACGGTGACGGTTACGGTGATAATTGGGGCAATTCCACTTGGAACTCGACTCGCCTTTTCATCTGGCCGGGTCAGTTCGTCGTTGGAGCTTTCATGCCAGACCATTGTCCAACGGAGTACGGTAATTCTACTGTTGATGGATATTTTGGATGTACAGACCTCGATGGAGATGGCATAGCCGATATTTATGATGACGATGTAACAGATTTAACGAATACATCATCCGATGAAAACTCATCAAGTGATTCGGACGGCGATGGCGTTTTGGATGCTTCAGACCTTTGCCCGGGTACGGTCGAAAATGGATACGTCGGCATGGATGGATGCCTCTTCGATCAGGATGGCGATGGAGTCGATGACCTCAAAGATGCATGCCCTGGTACATCTTCAGGAGTTTCTGTTAACGCCAACGGCTGCGCTGTTGGGGATGATGAAGGCTCGAGTTTCCTTGATTCACTGAGTTCTGGTGATCAGGGTGCAGTTATTCAAACAGTGGGCTTCGGAGCAGTCATTCTCGCATTGTTCGGATTCCTACAGACCAACATCGTGGCTGCACTTCTCCCAGATTCCGTTCGCTGGCTTCGAGTGCTCCGAAAGGACTCAAAACTCAACAAGGAAGAAACTCGTGAGTTGGAATACCTCCGATCGTTGGTTCAAACCTACCACCAAGATCTCGGAGTTATGCACGATGAGTTGTATCAACTTAAATCCGAACTCACTGCACGTTATACCAACAGTGAAATCAAGAAAATCACCCTTGAGAAGTTGAACACGCTTATCCTTGATTTGCTCAGCATGCAGGCCCATGAATTGAATCACATTGCGCACAACGACGCTTACTTCGGTCTCGGTGGCTCACTCAATACCAAAGAACGCACAGAATACCTGTCTCAAGATGCACTGATGCGATTTGATGAGAGCGATGATATGCACATGGCAAACGGTGCAGTCCCTCAAATCCAAAACCATCATCCATCGAACGAGATGCGCGGCCAAATCAATGAAACCGACGGGCAGGAATATCTCGAATATCCCTCAGGTAGCGGTTTCTGGTTCTACCGCAGTCAATCCACAGGTGAATGGACCAAGTGGACGCAATAACGCCGTTGACAAGGGTCCACATTGGTTGAAATTAAGTCACCGTTGTGAGGGTTGTTCCCGCCATCGGATTGTAACACGGCTTTCACAGAGAAACTTTTCTGAGGTGTTTGAGGACTCGCAGTGTTGAACTCTCACCGGCAGAGAGACCAGATATTCTACGCATACTTTCGAACTCGCTCCAGGTCCCAAGAAGTCGCTCCTCCATCCAGGCATTGAGGAACCATGGGTGGATGTAGGATGAACGACAAACTGCACGTGTATTGCCAAGATTTGCTGCCACCGTGTCGATAACCGCTAACATCGTTTTGTTTCTTTCGAACTGAGTTGTTGGTACGTTCCAGTCGCCTTCATTCCAAAGTTTGTTGATGGATTCAACATCGGGTAATTTCCCGAGCCAATGTTTCATGTCTTCTGCTTTCTGTGGTCGGGCAAGGAATGCCAAACGTTCAGCACAACGGTAGGTTGCCGCCCATGTTCGGAAGTTTTTGGCCGTGAAACCTTCTCCACTGCTCGCACGGATGTACTGATTGATGTGCTCAGCCTTTAGGTCGACTTCATTACCCGCCTCAGAGATATACATGAACAAGTCAGCACTCTTAGCGCCTAAACGGTTGGTTCGCAGTATAAGGTCGACAAGATGGTCGTCTTCAATGGTAATCTCCCAGTTCTTGTCGGATTTTCCGGTGAAGGTGAACACTGCATCATGACGTCCTTCGGCATCGTCACCTTTGATGTGCTTAACATGCATTGATTTGAGTGTAGTTAGTCCATAGGAGTTGTTTGCTTTAGCATACTCGTCACTCCCAACGCGAATGTTGTACAGATCAATTAATCGTACGACAAGGGCAGCAACTGTGTGAAGTTCCATTGAGCTTTCTTCAAGGTCTCTCTCAACCTGCTTTCGCAGTCGAGGTAGTTGTGATGCAAAGTAAACAACATCGTCGTATTTCATTTCAGTTGTGATATCAGTCCATTCAGGATGATAGCGGTATTGTAGACGCCCTTTGGAGTCGAAGCCAGTCGCTTGGATATGCCCCCTTGCATTTGGACAGATCCATACTTCGCTCCAAGCAGGAGGTAGGCCGAGTGAATTCCACCGAAGAATAAGGTCCGAATCCTCAACTTGTACTCCGTCAGGAGTTCGATATTGCCACTCAAATACGCCCTCTTTCAAAGAAATGTTTTCACGAGATATACCGCTGAGTGATGGGTCGCTGCGCACCAAAGTCGCTCTCCTCAATGCTTCTGCTGAATCGATGGGCACAAACCACCGGCTGTGGCACATGAGATGAACTTATGGCCCTGTACACAGTGGTTTGGCTTCAAGCAAATTGAATCTCTTGTTCATCAATCCAGTTGTACATGGATTGGATGCTGGGTGCGAGTAGCTTTGCATTCGGAGTGAGCGAGTACGTTACCGTTGTTGGCATTGTGGGATGGACTCGACGGTCAACTAAGCCGTTTTGCTCGAGTTCTTTCAAGCGCCGAGTAACCGTCGTCGAGGATGAGTTCACTCTTTTTTTGATGTCTGTGAACTGCAGAGGCATGTTCTTACGGTCAAGAATCATGAGTATGTGCAAGAGTTTGGACTTATTGAGCAAGTTGAGAAGCTTGTCCACCTGTGAAAAAATCGGGTCGCATTCAGTCATTCTATCCACTTCATTACCAACCATTTCGAATGAGTACTTGATATCACGGTTGATTCGTGCTCAATCTATTGGTCGGAAGACTCTCTTTCGTTAAACAAATGAAATATTTTGGGAGAAAGCCCCTAGTGACCACAGTTCACGGCCGTTTGTACCGTCATCAGCAGCAAAGAACAGTGCTCCTCCAAACGCATAGAAGTTGCTTGGGCTACTTGCGCCGGCAGGGTTTATTTCTTGAGCCAACCAGACCGAGTCGTTTGTTGGGCTTGTGGCCCACAACTCAGCGCCATTTCCGTCGTCCGCTTTGAAGTACAGTTTACCATCGAACACCGTGAAACCACTTGGCCCTCCAGTTCCGGAAGTTGACTGAAAGTTTGTGACTTGCCAAAAGGAATTATTGGTTGATTCATACGCCCAAAGTTCGAAGTGAGTGCCAGAGGTAGCTTGCATGTAAAGACGGGTTCCCATTACCGTGAGGTCTGAGAGCATGCTTCCCGCAACACCGGGCCGGATATCGGCAGCCAACCATGTTGAATTGTTGGTCACATCGTACGCATACAATTCACTGCCAACGCTGCCGTCGTTTGCTGACATGTAGACGGTCGTTCCCATTAAGACAAGATTCTCTGGTGAAGATGAAAGGATTCCAGTATTGATGTCCTTGATCATGAATGTGGTGTTAGTGGAAGTCTCATGTTTCCATAATTCGGTATTCCCAGTGTTCAAGCCCGCCGAGAAATAAAGGTCGGAGCTGACTGCAAGCAACGATGTTGGTTGAATGTCCGCTTCCACTTTCCACACACTGTAATTGAGAGTTTCATAGGCCCATAAATCAAACAATCCAATTCCAGTAGAGCCAGTACTATCTCGAGCTGAAAAGAACACAGTTGTCCCAATGAGCGTAAATTCCCCAGGATAGCTTGATCCCCCAGGGAATATCTCTGTAATTTGCCATGCTGTTCCGTTGGATGGTTCATAGACATACGGTTTGACGTTGAGGCCTTGGTCTTGTCCTGAGAACATCAATTGTGAACCAATCGCTCGAATATTAAGGACGCTACCAGAGTACACGAGCGAAATGTTTCCATTTTCATAGGCCCATATTCCGCTTGCAGTTCCGTTGTTTGCGGTGAAGTACATGGTTGAGTTTATTGAGACAAAATTGGTTGGGTTGCTGCTGCTTCCGTTGTTGATGTCTTCGACCATTTTTACATCAAATAAAGTACAAATAAGGGTGCGGAACAGTATTTCACTCGATTCAAGAATTCCGTTTTGAGCGATTCCACCGTTTCGACCGTCATCCATGCCCTGCTCAAGCAGTTCTCCAGTTCCGTTGCATCCCATACTGGCTGGAGCGGCAGACAGCCGTGCTGCCATCATGGTCCCGGTCGAACTTCCATTTGTTCCATCAGCACCATCAGCACCGTCCGCTCCATCTTGACCGCTCTCTCCCTTGCAAACAAAAACAATCGAGTCTACCTCGTTGTTCGATAAGGCATTATCTCTGTTATCGTCAACACCTGTTTCCACAATTGTTCCTCCGTTTGGGCAATTTAGTCCATTTGGTTCATTGCGAGTAATGATGAGCGAAGTGAGGCCCGTACTTCCATCAGCACCGTTTTCTCCATCTGCTCCATTGAGACCGTCTGTTCCATCTGCTCCGTCGTTTCCTTCTGTACCGTCCGATCCATTGAGACCGTCGGTTCCATCAGCACCATTTGTGCCATTGAGTCCAGATTGGCCAGTTAGGTCGATCGGAGTCCATATGCTGTTCTGGCAGACTTGGAATGCAGCATCAACAGCGATGAAAAAGATTTGATTGTTAACGGCTGCGTCACACACTGGGAGTGCATCAGTAGAGCTGACAAGATGGAAACTCGAACCGTCGCTTCCATTGATGCCCGCTATGCCACTTTCCCCGGATGGCCCTTGCGTGCCTTCTGCATTCGAAATGGAATAGAGAGAAAATGGCACCAATACCAACATAGCAACCAGCAGTATGGCTGAAATTGAAGATTGAGTCAACATCTGTGGAGCGCCTTTCATCGGTGCCTTAGACCTCCCATCAAGTGCAGGGAGAATCTTATCTGAGTGAGCCGGTTCTAAATTGATTGTTTCAGAAATCACTCGGTCTGCTGCAGCCGTTACCGCTTGTGTTGCTTCTTCAGTTCGGTAGGTTGCAATTTGCTCAACACTCCAACCTTGTTCAGTGAGTTGTTCATCAGTCCACATAAGCATCAAACCTTTTGTGTCCTTATATCCTATTTTTGGTGCACCGATTTGACAATATAAAGAAAAAGAAGGCTGTAGATTTGAGCCGACGACAGAAGAATAGGGAATTGGACATTGTTGGTAACTCTTGATGTAATTATTATTCTTGGATTGGGAATTATTATTAGGGTCGGCCCCTAGTTTTTAGCATGGGGCAGATTATTTCCTTTAGCGTTGACAGCACCTTTGCAGATGGTCTTGATGACTTGATTGCCAAGTCGGGATACCAGAACAGGAGTAAGTTCCTACGTGATGCAGCACTGCATTTTGGAGAAATTCAACAACGAGGTGAACTCGCCAACATGCAAAATGACGAAGTGGTGGAAGGCCATCTTGTCATTTACTATCAGCACGGTATCGAACACAAGTTGATGGAAATTCGACATTCTCACAGCCTCAACATTACCTCTTACAGTCACAGTTGTTTGGCCCACAGCCATACATGCGTTGATGTTATGCATGCTATCGGGAATGCTCAGCAGTTCCGACAAACGATGGAGCAACTGCAGAACATTTTGAACGTCGACAAAGTTTCGTTTGTCTCTGCTCCGGTACGAGACTCTGGATGCTGTTGAACCTCTGTACGTACCCTTCACGCCTTAGATTTGTTTGCTTGGGATTGTTGTACTATTCGCCCGGCAATAAGTGCTGCAGAGACGAAGATCGAGCCGAGCATTAATTGTCCGATAAGGTCGTAGTCTTCGTTGACTATGCCACCGCTCAGCAATAAGAAATCAAGGGAAAGCACTGTACCAATTACGAGGAGTGGGAACGATGCAATGTTGGTAAGTGAGACTTGAGTCGGTAACACATCTTCACCAGTTGATGATGAGGTCTTGTTCATTGGGTCGTAAAAGTGTGCAAACAACACACCCAATCCAGCCCCCAACATATCGCTTACCAAGTCGGATGCAGTGTTGACATATCCGCCTTGGTCAATGGTTTGAAACATGGTTTTACCGAAGAACTCGTAGACTTCGTATGCAACACCAATGGCAACGCTGAGTGAAAATGCGGTAAAGGCAACTGTGCGAGGTGAAAGGTTCCATCCGTTGTGCTCTGACATTCTTCTCCATCCAAGTGCCCATGCAATTGCAATTGCTGTGCTGTTCATGCTGTGGACCACTTTGTCCCACCAAGGGTGGACGTGGTACATTCCATTCACTCCATCTGCACACAGCCATTCGCCAGGCTGCATTCCATCGAAGCAGAACGGTCCAGGGCCACTGTCAGCAGCACCAAGCGAACCACCGATGAAGTGCAACATTGTTGCAAAGTAAGCAATCCAAAGAGGAAGTGCTGGCATTCTTACTCGTCCACTCCAAAGAATCGAAATGGCGATGAGGGCCATAATTGCTCCACCAAAGTTGTAACCCGCCCAAAGGTTCAGACCTCGAGCGAGATTCCAGACTGTGAGTAAAATGCATGAAATGAGCCAAGCCATCAAAGGAGCTCTTTCAGGGACTCGAGTCTTCTCTACCGCTGTGTTGTCCCCTTCCATAAACCGCCGTCAATGACCTCTCTTATGATGATTAACCCGTTAAATTGTTTGAGGTGTCGAATATTGAGCGCTTGAATCTCACTCAATCTTTGAACTTCTCGTCTTTTCTACAGATTGCCATGAGCCGCCGTTGTGTGCTTCAATGCCCGCTTTTTTGAGAATTTTAACAGCGCGACCTGATCGCATACCGCTCACACAACAGGTGATGAGGGGTCTCTTTTCCTTCCGCAAGCTTGAGATCTTTGATTGAATGGAATCGAGAGGTACATTTCGAGACCCCTCGCCATGGGCAGCGTTGTACTCTTGAGGCGTTCGTACATCGATGATGCAAGCGCCGTTGCTGAGTAAATCGCCTATTGACGGTCCACTCTTTCCGAAGAGGTTCACTAGGAATCTGAACACAGCACCACCTCAGGGGTAAACGACTGGCAGACCAGCATCTTTCCAGCCGTTGATTCCGGTTTCAAGTTCCATCAGATTTGTAAATCCCATGTCGAGCAGTGTTTGGGCTGCGTCTTGTGACCGGTTTCCACTTCTGCAGTAAAGCAGGATAAGTTCATCTTTGTCGTTTGGAAGTTCACTCTCCCTACTTTCGAGTTCAGTGTGAGGAATGAGGGTGGCATTCTCAAGATGTCCGTCCTGCTCCCATTCGGCTTGGGTTCGTACGTCGAGAAGGAATCCATCAGGATTGTCAAGAATTCCGTCTTCAAACTCAGAGACACCGACTCTCTCCCACATTGTGGCATCGGATATGCAGCCCGACAGCAGAACAATCATCAGCAGCGGTAACAGGCGCGACATGATTTTTGCTGAGGTCTACGTTTTTTGGAAGTTTGGTGTTCCGGACACACCCGATTATGTGTACAACATCTTTTCGAATCTGCCGTTAGAAGAGAAAATCAGCCATTTTTGGAGATTTATATGCAGTCGAATTGATACTCTCGTATGGATGCAGAAGAGGAAATCAAACAGAAACAAAAGGCATTACGTGAGCGCTTTGAGCAACATATACTAGACAACTTTGATGGTCAAGAGGTTTGGTTTCAACAGAAGAGAGTGCAACTGGTCGGCGAAGCGAAAATTCTGGCGGATGATTGGGGGATTCATGTGAACTTTGAGTCTGAAGAAGGGGAGGCGTTCAGCGTATCCGGACGATGGGATTACCTCGTCGTCTATGCGGACCGTCTTGGAGCAACCTATTGTGGCTGGAGTTTGACAACATTCTGCCCATACCCTGAATGGAATGATTGATGAAAGTCGGCCGTGAGCACTCACCATGGCCACCCTTGATTCGCTCACATGGCTGTCTCGTTTTGTTTCCGAGACTCCGGGGGATTCAGAGGTTGGTGGGCGCTCTCGTCAGGTACCCAACGTATGTTGGTCTCGTGTCCTTCCTACACCGTCCATCGAACCCAAACTGCAACTCTGGTCCTCAGAAATAGGACAAATGCTAGGGATTGAAAAAGGCGGAGCGGAAACACTCGGTGGTGGCGTTCCGATTCCTGGTATGGATTCGTATGCACAGCGTTACGGTGGGCATCAATTTGGAAATTGGGCGGGGCAGTTGGGAGATGGTCGAGCGATAACTCTGGGGGAAGTTGAATCGAAGGAGGGCGTTGTTGAATTGCAACTCAAAGGGGCGGGTAAGACTCCTTACTCACGATTTGCCGATGGAAAGGCAGTCTTACGCTCATCGATTCGAGAGTTTCTCTGCAGTGAGGCAATGCATCATTTGGGTGTCCCTACAACGCGAGCGCTTTCACTCGTAACGACGGGTGAAAATATTCTTCGAGACATCATGTATGATGGCAATCCTGCTCATGAACCCGGAGCAATTGTTTGCCGGATTGCTCCGAGTTTCATACGCTTTGGTAGTTTCCAAATCCATTCCGCTACATCCGACATTGATACATTACGCTCACTGGTTGAG
>JABIWF010000083.1 GCA_018701175.1 Methanobacteriota archaeon | reverse complement strand
TGCATCAGCATTGTCGCCCATGCCATCCATGTCGGTATCAAGCGTTTCATTCGCATCGTTCGGGAATGCATCAGCATTGTCGCCCATGCCATCCATGTCCGTGTCGAGTGTTTCATCCGCATCGTTCGGGAATACGTCAGCATTGTCTCCCACGCCGTCCATGTCGGTATCGAGTGTCTCAGTCGCATCGCTCGGGAACGCATCAGCGTTATCTCCAACTCCATCGTTATCTGTATCTGCAGATTCGCTTGGATCTATTGGGAATACATCCGAGTTGTCGCCTACGCCGTCGCTGTCAGCATCAGACGATTCGGTGGCATCGTTCGGGAATACATCTGCGGAATCTCCAACGCCATCTCCGTCTAAATCGCTCGATTCACTGGCATCGTTCGGAAACGCATCAGCGTTATCACCAACGCCATCACTGTCTGTGTCGACTGTTTCACTTGCATCTTGTGGGAATGCATCCGTGTTGTCACCCACGCCGTCTCCGTCTGAATCTGCAGATTCGCTGGGATCATTTGGGGCCCAATCGCTGTTATCTCCAACACCGTCCATGTCGGTATCGATTGTTTCAGTCGCATCGTTCGGGAATGCATCACTGTTGTCACCAACGCCGTCGCCATCGCTGTCGAGGTGCTCACTTGGGTCGTTAGGGAAAGCGTCGCTCTGGTCGCCGTAGCCGTCGTTATCCGAATCATAGTCAATAATTTCAACTGAATTTGATGAGGATACCGCTGATCCAAAATCCGTTCCGTCGCTTGGAGTAACCGTCATCGTCCAAATTTCACCAATGGTTGTGTAGGATTGAGGCACATTTGCGTAATCGTTTCGTTGTGAAACAACACTACCATCTTTCGTCCATCGTATTTGTGAGTTCGATTCAGCATCGCTATCAGCATCGGAATAATCGTAGTTAGCAAAGAGTTCCTGATCATGGTAAGCTTGCAAGACTGAACTGCCTCCCTGTGCGATGCTCACATATGCATTCGAGGCTGTAGGCGGAGTGTTTTGAACAACGATCTCGGTGATTGAGACGCTGTCAGTATCCCATGCATCACCTGAATTTTGGCTGTTTCCATCTCCTTGAAGCACGGCGATATTGACGCTTACAGTACCGCTTCCACCAGCAGGTGCTTGCCAGTCAAAAGTCCATCCCAGTTGACCGGAACTGGTGTGAGTTGCACTGTTTCCACCTTGGATTTGAACCCCAGATCCTGCGTTCTGAAGCGTTCCTTTGTTCACCATGACATTGAAGCCCCCAATAAACGCTTGAGTTCCGCCGGTGTGACCGATGTTGATGTTGTACACCTGTCCAGCGTTGTACGAAGTCGGGAAGTCGTTAGTAGCCGTGATCCCGCCAGCATTGTTGTGGCAGGAACAGCCTGCAGAGGCTTGGTTGTGCTTACCAGAAGAACTTCCTTCGATGGCAGGTGCAGCTGCGAGTAACAAGAGCACTGCGAGACACAGAATTGAACGCTTATATGAGGGCATAACGCGTGCTTAGTCTAAATGCCTTTGAAAGTTTGGTGCAGCGGCCTCACTCTTCTTGAGAAACAGTGTCTTCGTGAGCGGCGGTGGGAGTACTCGATTTCTTCAAAGGTTCAGTAGCTGTGTATTTCTTCGATGAGCTTGCAGAATTGGGGTTGTTGAAGAAAGTGACATAAACCGCTCCGACAACAAAAATTATCGCTAGGGCATACAATCCGGTAGAGAGAGAAAAATCATTCTTTGATGAAGCATCATCGTCATTTGTACCGCTGATCTCAACCTTGCAGCCTGCGAGGTCCACTAGAAGTCCAGGTTCGGTGTTTTGACAAAGGTCAATCGCGTTCGGAATGCCATCTAAATCGTCATCCAGTTGGTATTGACTGCAGCCTGTAATGCCTACTTGCTGACCTGCCACCGTTCGTTTACACAAATCATTGACATCGAGAACCCCATCTTCATCGTCATCGTCATCTTCCGCACTGTCAATGCATCCGTCACCATCGACATCTTGTCCAACTGCAGCAATTCCTAAAATTCCTTTTTGGCAGTTATCGATTGCGTCGTTGATTCCATCCCCGTCATCGTCATCATCTTCGCTGACGTCACGGCATCCGTCACCATCATAATCATCGATAGAGGCAGTGTTCGCCCAGCGTATTTCACCTTGAGGACATGCGTCATTAGCATCCAATATGCCGTCCTCATCATCATCAAAATCCGTTATCGAATCATGACAACCGTCTTGGTCATGGTCGTTCACTTGAGTTGAGGTCCAAATTGGGGAATCACGTGGGCAGTTATCCGTTGGGTTCGCAATTTTGTCACCGTCTTCATCAATGTCACATCCGTCTCCGATGTTGTCTTCATCGAGGTCCGCTTGCATCGGATTTGACAGGAAAGGACAGTTGTCCATCTGGTCGACCCAATCGTCGCCATCGGTATCGATGTCAGCACATCCATCTCCTTCAGCATCCTCTTCAGGAGTCGATTTCCAACCTACTGGGCCAAGGGGGCACAGGTCGTTGTAATCGAAGATGGTGTCTTCATCGTCGTCGAAATCCTCGGTAGCATCTCTGCATCCATCACCGTCGTGGTCTGTAGACTCTTCCGAGAACCAATATCTCTCTCCAAGTGAGCAGTCATCTAAAGCATCGGAAACACCGTCATTGTCATCATCGATGTCGCAGGCGTCTCCTTCTAAATCACCATCGTAGTTTGTCTGTGCACCGTTTGAAACCCGAGGGCAATTGTCTTCTCCGTCAAGTATTCCATCGTTATCCCTGTCGGTTTGGTAGAGCCAAATACCGACATCAAACGAGCCCAAGGCTGAAGAATTGTGTGACGCAATGGAAATGTCACCGTTGAAAATGTAAGAAACGAAAGGTGAGCCGTCGGTGGCCACTTCGAGAGCAGTCGGCTCGTCGTGACCGCTGCCACCAGCTGATATTGCCCATTCCCAAGTATTGTTGTCAAGTAATTCTGCGAGGAATATGTCGAAATGATTTTCATCGTTGTATCCGTCAATATCGACAAGTGTATCCCCTCCGATGGTAATGTCACTCGAAATCACTCCAGTGACAAATGTCGCTCCTTGCTCATTGTGAGCAATTCCAGTGGCTCGGTCAATTCCTATACCGCCTTCTGCTACAATGTCCACCCATCCGCCAGACTGCGAAACTTCCGCCACAAACAAGTCAGTTCCGTCTGATTGTTCAGTGTACAGAGGATCAAATGAAGCATTGCCATTGAACTCACCCACGATTTCTATTCCAGAGGAGCTCAAACCATCACAGTCCCATACTCGGTCTTCCCCAGGCCCTCCTGCAGAAATAGCCCAGTCCCATCCGAATTCAGAATACCGGGCTACGGCCAAGTCAGTCATACCTTTTGATATGAGAACAGTCTCATTGACAATTAACTCACCGGTAAAAGAAACAGCGACATAAGTGGCTTCTAGACCGTCCATACAGAGTGAACCAATTGACTCAATGCCACCTATGGTGTCTGTTTTGACATGTCGAAGAGCATCTCCATTCTCGGAGAATGTAATGACCATGAGCGATTGATCGGTCGAGGCTTCGATGGTCGTTTGCTCTAAACGAATATCTCCTTCGAATACAATTGACACGTGAATATTATTGTCAGGGGTAATGAGCATATCGACAACGAATATTTCGTTTTGGTTTTGGATTTGACTGGCCCATAACCATTCTCCTGAAGAGTCGATTCGTGCTACAAACGCATTCCCCTCATCTCGGAACGACTCTTTCTCCAGTGGCGTTAAATCACCCAGAGCAAGCTCGCATTCTATGTCGATACTGTTGATGCAATACGTGCCTGCAACAATCAAATCCCCATCGGGCATGAGGGCAATGGTTTCTATCGAGTCTGTCGATATCGAGCCTGCACTCAGTGCAGTAATCCATGTGCCGTTTGGTTCAGTCCAGCCAAGGAAGAAATCGATGTCATTTGAACCCCCATTGGCTCCTACAGGATCGACAATATCATCGAATTGGATGTTGCCTTGAAACCAACCTGCGGTGGCCACACGGCCGTCAGGATACATGATGCTCTGAGTGACATAATCCATCAAACCGCCTCCAAAATTTGTGACCCATCCCAACGATGTCGAATTGTTTCCATCGGAGGGTAAAGAATTTGATTCAGCATGAAGCATCGAGTGGCTTTTTCCAAGAGTAGGTGATAGAACTGCTGCAATGAGAATGCAGACCAATAAAATTGGAATCAAACCTTTGCGCATAAACATTGGATGCAGTTACAGCATTTGAAACCCTGTGTTTTTTGTCCCACAAGTTCATGTTCGAGGCATCTATGGATTTCCATGGACGCCCCTCAAGGAGTATGGCGTCGCTCACTCGCAGAAAAAGATTCAATTCAAGCGAGTCAGAATCTTTCTCAACTCGATGCATGGCCATCATGGAACACCTCTGCACAACGCGTTCTCTCCGAGTCAACCGGGGTACTTGAAGTCGGACAACGCTTTGACCTTCACCGAATTGAACGCCAACGTTTGGTTGAAGAGATGTGGAAGGTAACCTCAATCCGTACTGGCGAAAACCCAAACTTTACTGAAATTGAATTTGAATGGCTTGGCCAACAACGAGAAGGTAAAGCAGTCGGCACTTCATTGAAATCGTTGAAAATGAGTGTAACGATACTATGTGAGCCGGAGGGCGGGATTGAAATTGCCGCATGGTGGACTCTTTCTGGTTGGTCTCGGTTTTTTCGTGGACGGGTAAATTCGCAAGCGAAAGCCTTTCCAACACAATGGTTAGACGATTTATCAGCAAGGGGCATCGTGCCTATAGGGGACTCACAGCCTCTCACTTTTGTTGACATCGAAAGCGAGGATTCAAAGACGGTCGGCGATGACGATGTGTGATGACCCGACAGAATCGAGACAATCAAGGCGGTTCATCTTCGCGCAATAAAAACCGTTCAAACAAGAACAGCGACGGTCGACGAAACAACCGGCAGCGCCGATACGGAAGTACTCTAAAATCCACACTAATCGAGCGTAATGCTTCAGAAATCGCACGCATGGATGAGCAGGCACGTTCACGTTTTGAACAAACACCTCCACCAATGGGGTTCCCTGAGGATACACCTGAACCGAAGCCCTTCTCGTTTGAATGGGCAACCATACCTGTACCTCTCAAAGATGAGGAAGCCATGGCAGGGAAAGTCATGCGCAAAGGGGAATTCGGTTGGCTCGAAGATGAACGAGTCGATCAAATCGCAGTGTTAGCAGAAGGCTACAAAATGACTCTTGAGCAAGCTCTTTCGCTCCGTTCTGCGCTGTTGCAACAGAAAACAGTGTATGGGCACGGGCGATTACGCTCGCAAGGCAAAAACATGCTTCGACTCTACAAGGAAGGAGTGAGTGTGGTCGACCTTTCTACACGGTTCGATTTCCCTCCAATGAATATTTTCAGAATCATTCTCACCGAAATGCGATGGTCGAAATCCAAAATCAAAGAGAGTTTGCGCCAGCCAAGTAAACTCAGCAAACGAGAACGGGAGGAGTTCGAGGCTGCAGAAGCGGCAGACCGGGTATCGAACGTTGATCAAGGTGAGTCTCAAGAGCGTGCTGATTTGTTTGAAGACATCTTGGCGGATTGGTTTGAAGACCAAGGTGTTCGCCTTCGCAGACAACCGGAAATGGTCAAGGAACAAAAGCAAGATTTGGGTCGACCGGTTCGAACACCTGACATTCTGTTTCTTGATCATGTCGAAATAAACGGTAAGCCAGTTGCATGGATTGATGCTAAACACTTCTACGGCGCTGATGTCGATTTCCAACGAAAGAAAATGGCCAAGCAAATGGCTCGTTATATCGAAGAGTGGGGCAGTGGAGCCGTCGTTTATCGACATGGCTTTTCAGCGAACCTCTTCATGCCAGGTTGTACGCTGTTGGATGCAAATGTCTTGGATTTGTCAAAACTTGGGCCCGGAGAATAATCAGTGGATTCTGGTTTCAATAACGCCGATATTGGTGTTGTTCAGTGCCTCGGCAATAGCATCCAATTCCTCGGATGTGAGTGGACTGTCGAGACGCCGTGGTAATACGCACGCAGATACACCAAGCATACACAGGCGAACATTGACACGAGATTGAAGGTCAAGCCTTAGAATCTCGCTACGAACTGTGGAAAGTAACTTTTTGCGCGCAGGTTCATCGAGAAGCCCAGATGCTTCTCCAAAGTTTCGAGATTCAAGCATGAGGTCAGGCCATCGTTCAAAGTTCCAATCTTTGAGCCTTAGACGGGTGACAGATCGTTCACCTGCTTCAGATATGGCGCGCTTCCATCGCTCATTATCTATGTATTTGGAGGTATGACGACTTTCGTCAGGCTGCCACGCAAGTAGAATTGGTTGTACGCTGGTAAAACTCACTACTTCCCCTCCAGAACCCGGGGCTCCGGGTTGTAAGCGAAGTTCCACGCCGTTCTTCGACATACCAAGCACGTCACCAAGCCCGGAACCATGCTTGCGCTCTATACGATGAGCGATACGAAGATATTGCAGTTCAGTACCTTTGCCAGTTTCAGAATGAAACCCTCGGGCCACTGCGAGCAACCCGGCTGCAGACATGCCGAAGCCTTGGCTTGTTGGAAGTTCAAGTTGAACTCGGATTCGATACGAATCTGCCGGTGCAAGCAAACGAGCGTTACGTAACTCTTCCACGAGGTCCGCATACAGCGCCGTCGAGTTCTCTAACTGCGTTCCATCCATGTCGATCACCTCGACCATGATTGTCCCGTTCTCCACGGGGCCAGCAGGGATATCCAGTTCCGCTCCCGCTGAGAGCAAAGCCTCCACTTCCGGTACGTTGGTAGAAACATATTCGACCGATGCTTCCACACCTGTTGCAACATTGAAGCCCGCCCCTCGACTGCCTTGAGAGCGTGCTAAATGGGCTTCTTTCCATATGGAAAAAAGAAGCGTAATGTGCCCCCCGCATCGTTCTACTGCCATGCCGTTCGACTTTACGAACAGGGTTTGAGTGATGAACTCTCGCTATGTTTCAAGATGGCCCAGTTTGATTCGTCGAATCTTCAAGGATTCCTTTTTCATTTCATCTGCAATGATATCAAATCGGGCGAAATTTTCGAAAGCAGAACCTTGCAGTTCATCGTTGATGCAGACAAATTTATGGCACAACATTCGAATCTCGAGTGGAACTAATTTTCCGTAGTCGCTGCCGTAGATTCCCGTATCAGGGCCGTTTAAGTCATAACTTTCAATCCAAATATGGTCCTTTTCATCATGTGCCAAAAACAAGTCAAGCATGGGTAATCGCATTGCTGTGCCCTTATCATCCCGTAATCCAAGAGCCATTGAAACCAAGAGGTCGCATAACGGCAGATTTTCCTCATGTTCATGACTCACGCCGAGGCAAAGAGAGCACCACATCCGTTCCTGTTCATGCCAAGAGAGTTCATGTTCCAGGGCAACACCCAAATTCACTTTACCACGAAGCGTGGATTCAAAGATCCTCGCAAACTTGTTTTCCTTGATTCCAACACAGATTGTCAATTCGTAAATCCGCTCGGATAAACTTTCGACGGTCATTTCAATTTCGAGAACAGTTCTTTCTTTTTCGACATCGGATCTCTCTGAACTGTGAATATTGACCCATTTTTGGTCCTTGCAAATTGATTTTAACCATTTCATCGCTCTGTTTTCGCTTGGTGTAAAAGAGCAATATTTCTCTAAAGGAGTCATACTTATGAGGTATTCTACAGTATTTTAACCCAACAACGACTTCATCGAAGAGGTTTTGACCCTCCTTCCGTTCATCAAACCATGGGCCTCGACATTGGCGACACCGCACCTGAGTTTAATTTGAAGAATGCCAACGCATCTGTGGGCAGCTCGAGCATGAATCTTGAGCAGGCTCGTGGGAAAAACGGCCTTATCGTTGTCTTTGAATGCAACCATTGCCCTTATGTCATTGCCAGCATTTCACGGTTAGAGGCGATGGCTGCTGATGCTGACTCGGTGGAGGTCGGGTTCATCGGCATCAATTCCAACGATCCCGAAATGTATCCAAACGACTCATTTGAGCACATGGAAAAAAGGGCTAGTAGCATGTCCTACTCGTATTTGCACGATGAATCTCAATCCGTTGCGCATGCATACGATGCGAAGAGAACTCCCGAATTTTTCCTTTTCGATGAACATTTGAAACTTGTTTACAAAGGCCGAATGGATGATTCACCACGAGATCCTACACAGGTTCAAACCAATGAACTTCGAGACGCTCTTGATGCAATGTTGCGAGGAGAAGCACCGGTTGTATCCCAAACTGATTCCATTGGATGCTCTGTCAAGTGGAAAGCCTGAGGTGAAGTGATGACTGGATGCCGGCGACAATGCGACTGGGACAAAAATATGGTTTGTCGAAGTTGTGGAATCGATTACGGTCTTCCAGATGACACTGCCAAAAAGGACGAGTCGAATCCGCCTGCCGAAGAGGAATAATCAGTATTGCTCAAGGACCAATTCGGTCGTTGTTGAGGCAATTTCATTCGGTGCAGCGAGCCACATCTTGTCGAGTAACTTTCGCAATGCCATGGTGTCGTCAACGTGAACAAGGGCGACGAGGTCTGCGCTTCCAGATACTTCGTAGATGATTTCAATGCCTTCCCATCCAGTCACTTCTGAAGCGAAAGAACCAATTTCAGCACCTGGCGATACCTTGATTCTGACAAGTGCCGTCAATCCAACGCCACCTTCTCGGACGGTGTAACCACGGATTATTCCGTCTTCTTCCATCTTGCGAACATGTGTTCGAACTGTGCGTTCCGAGGCTCCGACTTCCTTTGCCAGTTCGACATAGGACATTCTACCGTTTGTTCGAAGTTGGGCGAGAATTGCGCGGTCTATTTCTGTTACTCGTGGCACAAACGCCCCTACGGTTTAGAGTATATGAAATGACCTTCATGCCTTTTTCCGGCATTGCAAGAGCCAAAATGCCCGAAATAGGGAATGAAAACCAATTTAATGACCTTTCCAATAGAATTTCACCTGCCCGTATGATTCAAAACCCGCCGTCCACTGGATTGTATCGGGGAACACAATGTCTGGTCATATTACCGGTCTCGATGCTCGAATGATTCTTGATAGCCGTGGAAATCCAACGGTGGAAGTTGACTGCTACGTCGATGGTAACCTCCTCGGTAGGGCTGCCGTTCCATCCGGTGCTTCAACCGGCGCTTACGAATCCCTCGAAATGAGAGATGGAGACGCTTCTCGTTACCTCGGAAAAGGAGTTTCTCGAGCAGTTGAAAACGTCACAGAACGCATTGAAGAAGCGCTTCTTGGTATGCCGGTTGACGAACAACGCATTCTTGATGAACTGATGATTGAGCTGGACGGCACGCCGAACAAAGCCAATCTCGGGGCCAACGCTATGCTCGGAGTATCGATGGCATGTCTTCATGCCGGTGCTGCTGTTCATGAGTTGCCCCTTTGGAAGTACATTGGAGGCGTTGCAGGTGGACTCATGCCTGTGCCCATGCTTAACATTCTCAACGGTGGAGCCCATGCCGCTTCCAATGTGGATGTCCAAGAATTCATGGTCATGCCACACGGATTTGACACCTTCGAGGAAGGATTACGAGCTGGTGTGGAGACGTATCATGCTCTGAAAAAGGAACTTAAGGCAGATGGATTACTCGGAGGAGTCGGAGATGAAGGAGGCTTTGCTCCGAACTTACCTGCCAATGAAGAAGGCCTGAAGTACATGGTTCGAGCCATCGAAGGGGCAGGATATTCAGTTGAAGAGATGGGCATCGCTTTGGATGTTGCAGCAACGGAATTCCACACCGACGCTGGATACCACATGGATGGAAAAGTTCTCTCAAGCGACGAACTGGCCGATGTTTACTCTGGATGGTTGGATGAATATCCAATCCTTTCAATTGAAGACGGATTTGATGAAGACGATTGGCGTGGTTGGGCAACGTTCACCAAGCGTGAGGGACATCGTGTTCAATCCGTTGGCGACGATTTGTTTGTAACACAGTCCGAACGCCTTGCTCAAGGAATCGAATTGGGTGCAGCAAACGCTATGCTCGTCAAACTCAATCAAGTTGGTACAGTTACTGAGACGCTTGAATCGATGGATTTAGCCACTTCAAACGGTTACAATAACGTCATTTCCCATCGAAGCGGTGAAACAGAAGATGTAACCATTGCAGATCTTGCGGTAGGAACAAGAGCCGGTCAAATCAAGACTGGAGCGCCTGCTCGTTCTGATCGAGTAGCCAAATACAACCAACTCTTGCGAATTGCAGAAGATGTTGACGAATACCGCTCTCCGTTCTAAAAAGAGCAATAATTTACAGTGATTTAAGAAGGGGCTGTGAAAAATCATCGTCATGAAGCGAGCACTAGCATCCCTGATTTTAGCCAGCCTACTGATGACGACTCTCCCGCTCAACGTTGCAGCGGACGCAACAGAAGACATACCCACGAACGCCGCAGCAACCGGAGTCCACGACTCCTTGGTAGCCGCATTAACACATGCTGATCTCGTCGCAACACTGCAAGGCGACGGACCATTCACTGTCTTTGCCCCAACAGATGCGGCATTCGCCGCAGCAGGTATCGACCTTGCTGACTTCGACACGGATGAGGAGAACGCAACACTCTCCGATATCCTACTCTACCACGTTTACTCAGGCTCCGTTGCTGCAGCGGATGTCACTGACGGACTCACCGTTGCTATGGTCAACGGCGATGACGCAACTTTCGCTGTCGCAGCTGACGGTACAGTATCCATTGGCGATGCGAAGGTTACAACGGCAGATGTGCAAGCCAGCAACGGTATCATTCACGTCATTGACGCAGTATTGACACCGCCAGCAGACGCACCAACACTCGACATACCCGCTACTGCACAATCCACCGGTGTTCACACAGCATTGGTAGCTGCACTCACGCAGGCCAACCTCGTGAGCGCACTGCAAGCAGACGGTCCATTCACCGTATTTGCACCAACTGACGCCGCATTTACCGCAGCAGGCATCGATTTGTCTACCTTTGACACTCCAGAGGAAAATGCTACACTTGCGGACATTCTCACGTACCACGTCTACTCCGGTGCAGTGCCTTCCAGTGCAGTTACTGACGGACTAGCGGTCAACATGCTCAACGGTGACAAAGCAACCTTCGCAGTCGCTGCGGACGGTACAGTTTCTGTTGGTGGTGCGAACGTCACCACAGCAGATGTTCAAACAACAAACGGTGTTATTCACGTCATCGATAAAGTCTTGCTACCGCCAGCAGGCGACATTTGTTACAACATGGTTTCTCATACCATTGTTGCAGGAGCAACCAACGTCGAATGTAACTCTTACATGTATGTTGAGAACTACTCCATGGGTGGGCAGACCATCACCGGATGTTACAACACCGTAACACACGCTGTTACCGACGTTAGCGCTGCAATCTGCGGAGCATACATGTGGACTCCAGCCGTCAACATTGCAACAACAGCTGGTGCTACCACCATCCACGCATCTTTGGTTGCGGCTCTCCAAACTGCCGATCTCGTTGCCACATTGAGCGGTACAGACGAATATACAGTCTTCGCACCGACAGATGCTGCATTCGCAGCAGCAGGCATTGACCTCGACGCATTCGACACACCGGATGAAATTGCCGCACTCGCAAACATCCTCCTCTATCACGTCGTTGCAGGAACGACCTTGTCGACTGACCTGGTTGAAGGTGAAACAACAGTTTCAGCAGCAAACGGAGACGACTTGTTGATTCATGTGACAGGCTCGTCGGTCATGGTCGGAACCGAGATGGCCAACGTTACATTGGCAGATGTCCCTGCAAGTAACGGTGTAATCCATGTCATCGACAAGGTACTAACACCGCCAGTATCTCTTCCAGATTGCGATGCGACCGTCGGAATTGCTCCAAGCGGACTCAAGTTCTCACCAGCAACAGTCAACATCAATGTTGGCGACACAGTCTGCTGGCAATGGACCGATTCGAGCATGGCGCACAACGTTCGCCAAGTTGATGGTGACCAATCCTCAACCTATGTTGCAAACGGCGTGACCTCTGGAGACGCTGCAACGACCGTCGATTTCCGTTACACCTTTGATACGGACAGTACGACCTTCTACTACGCTTGCGAACCACATCTTGCCTCCAACATGTTTGGTAAGGTCATCGTAGGCGACGGTGGTGTCGAGGTTGTAACAGAACCAGTGGATACCGTGGATGAAGATGACGAAGAAGAATCCGTGCCAGGATTCCTTGCAGTGTTCTCTACAATCGCTCTTGTTGGTGCAGCATTCGTTGCCTCCCGCAGAAACGAGTGAGTTCCGAACAATGACAGCACATCCGTGCTGAAAATCACCTGAGACGAACACCCATTCGAGGTTTTGGCACAGCCATCTCCTCTTTGAGTGCCCTCGGGCGGATGCAAGGACACACTCTTCTGCACCGCTCGAGGGGCTACGCTCGTTCGCAATCTCCGTTGGGATGACAAAGATCTATTCCTATACTGGATGTTTCGCCAGATTGTTCTGACGTTCTCGATGCTCAAGTCTGTATTCAGAAAGCCGGCACATCAAAGAACATCCACCGATTAACCAATTTGAGTACAATGCCCAACAGTCCAAGAAAAAGTCGTGATTTGGACCATTTGATGGAACAAAATTCTACGGAACTCGACTTCCTTTCTGCCTATGGCGGCTCATCGTCAGAAGGTGATGGGGAAGCAATATTTGCGGCTCTGCAACGGTTTCTCAAAGCAGGCGGGGTGCAAACGAAGCTCAACCGCAAAAAGGATACAGTCGCATTCTCTTTTGGTAAAGCCAAATGCGAGCCCAACGGTTGTGAAATTTCTTTTGAAGGCGCAAACCTACCCTTGGTGGCAAGTGACTTGCTTCAGTCGGGATTTACACGCGGAGTGCTTGATGACAATCGCATGAAAGGATCAGTTGTCATGACCGAATGGGGTTCAGAGCAACGTCGTTTTATCGAGCGCTTAGTGGAGTATTTCACTCACGTCGAGTAAATGCTACGGCGAAGGCAACACCCGCTACTGCAATACCCGCAGTGAAACCAGGGATTGTTTCGTCGGAATCCGTAGCACATTCACCGTCGTTGTAGTCGACACCGCCCCAACCAGTATCTTGTTGATAGTGGCATGAAGACCAGGTTTTGTACCAATCGCCTTGCGGGAAGTTGGTTGAGGAATCATCATCGTAAACGGCTTTGATTCTCCAGTTAACATAGGTGTGGTCTGATGGTGGCGTGAGTGAAACCGAATACATCCGTTCGTCTACATTTGCAGCACGAAGCACAGGTGGGTCGCACACCCCGTCGTTGGTACAGACTTGAGTTGAGATTTCGAACACCGTACCGTTGTCGTATGCGTCTTGATCCATTTCGACGGAAAGGCTCCACAAATTACCATCAACCGAAGGCGTTGTTCGCTCTGAAACGGAGAACGGTACGTCGCCATCCTCGGGATTGACATCGGTCCCGGGGGTCGCATCGCTCGCAATTGCATGGAGTGGTATGAGTAATGAAACTATCAAAATCGTTAGTATAACCTTGATTCGCACAGACATCGTACATCGAAGTTGTATATATGCTTAGGGTGAATTGTCCCTTGTTTAGGGTTCCATGTCCCAAAGTTCATCTCCAACCCAGTGCAGTGTTTTGATGCCTTTGCCCTTGGAGCCGTTGACTAATTCTTCAGCATTCATGGTAGCCCATCCTATGGCGAGTGGGCGCTTGTGCTTCATGTCTCGAATCCACACTAAATCTCCCTCAACAACAGACGGATCTGCACCGTGAACACCGGCAATCATGCAATCAGCACCCTTCATGAGGAACGGAATTGCGCCGTGGTCGACTTCAACCCACTTTGCCGCATCGTCATGTTCCATAAAGCCACGAAGGGTTAGGAAGACGAAGCGCTCAAGTTCCTCATTTTGAATTTCGATGGCTTTGGCAATTTTGTTAACCAGAACCATCGACCAAGGACCAAACTCAGCCATTTCGAGGAACGCCCCATCAACTTGTAAGTCGATGTTCAATGCTTCTTCTAAGTTGAGTAGCAAAGGAGCTATCTTTTTTCTGCGAACAGGTCTTCTTTTCCGCATGCTCCAATCACGGGTCATGGACTGCACAGGTGAATCCACTTCTTGACGCTTGGCTTGACCCTGTGTTTGATGAAGGTGAACCGGTTGGTCGAATCATGGCCCTTTGGTGCACTATTCGAACTTTTGCAAAACACGCCGCTGAATTAGGAAATGAGCAACCAGTTACGCCGGTGTTCTTTGTCAAGCCCAACAACTGCCTTCAACGGCACGGCTCTATTCCAGTGTCACAACATCCTGGCGAAGTCCACCATGAAGTGGAGTGCGTAGTTCGGTTGAATCAGCATGCCCAACCGGAAGCCATTGCAGTGGGATTGGATTTGACAGACCGTATGACACAAGGAGAACTCCGTTCTGAACAACTGCCTTGGGCCAAAGGAAAATGCTTCCGAGCAAGCGCCTATGTTGGCGGTTTTGTCGAATGGAGCGACTCATTCGAATCCCTCGTCGATGTCACCAACGGCCTCAAACTGAATCTTTGGGTGAACGAAGTTTTGGCTCAAAGTGCTTTTTTGTCTGAAATGACGATTTCTCCTTCTTCGCAGATGGAAGAACTGCTGACCTGGGCGCCAGTTCATGCCGGCGATTATCTGTTCACAGGTACGCCTTCCGGGGTTGGTCAATTGCATCCTGGAGATTCACTCAAAGCCACGCTTGAATCTCAAGAAGGGGTCGTTTTGTCATCAATTGAGGCACGGTGCGATTAGGGTTGATTTCTTATATGCCCTGTTGGTGGCTTTGGTCTGCAAGGTGGCATCATTATGGCTCAATGGCACGGTATCTCTCGACGTAAACCAAGTGGCGGACGCAAAGTTCAGGCTCGCAGCAAGCGCTCTACAGAAATTTCTTCTGAGAAGCAAATGGCTCTCGTTGGAGAACCAAAGCGCAAGATTTACCGCCGAACCGGTGGAAACACTCTGGTCCGAGTTATGGCTGAAAACCGTGTCTCCATCAACAACCCAAAGAAGGGTACAACCAAGATAGGTAAAATTCACAACGTTATCGAGAACGAATCGGACCCTAACTACGTCCGACGTAACATTCTCGTGAAGGGTGCAGTTATCGAAACCGACCAAGGTCGTGTTCGAATCACTTCCCGCCCAGGCAAGGACGGCGTTATCAACGGCGTTCTCCTCGATTGAAATCCCTCCGCAGGATTCAAGTCGTTCGCGCTCTACGGTGCAAATGGTGACTGATTATGGACCACAACCCTGACCGCATTTGCGTATGGCCGGGTTACTTTGACACACGTCTTTCTCGACGCAGCGGTCGGCGTGTTCCAAAAGATTCCTCTGTCATTAAGCCTGATTTGGAGGGCTTGTTTCTCGCAGCACGTAAATTAGGATTAAAGAAAATCAAGCGAGAAGAAGGAACTTCACACCCTTCACGCCCTCATATGAAGGAAGGCAGGATGTGGGTTTCTCGTGGCGGCTCCAAACAATCGGTTGGGGCGCAATCCAAAGAAGAATTACTGCAACTCATTGGCGCTGAATGGCGACAGATGCAACGCGATCAAAAGGAAGCCACAGCAGACCGTATCGCTCGAGGTCCACAAACTGGCGACCGGCGCGCTCGTTCACAACGTAAAATTCGTTCAGGCGACCCATCTGCTGAAAAGAAGCCGAGTTTCAAGAAGCGTTCCGGCTTCAAGAAGCGTTGATTAAAGCGGTATTTCGTGCAACCATCCGAAGATGTCTTCTTCGGTTTCATTTTGAATCCCAACAAGATGGCTGTAAAGTTGTTCAGTGATTGGTCCAGGCTTCCCTTTACCGTATACCGCCTTCTCCTCACCTTTCGTGATTGAGCCAATTGGCGATATGACCGCAGCAGTGCCGCAGCAGAACGCTTCATCAGCATCCATGGCAAATTCAGCAGATACTTTGGTTTCGACGACATCGTATCCATAGTGTCTGGCTAATTCGATAATTGATTGACGGGTAATCCCTGGAAGAATTGTACCAGTGAGTTCTGGAGTGTACAAGGTATTGTCCTTGACACAGAAGAAGTTGGCAGCCCCGACTTCTTCGATGTAATTGTGGGTTTCAGCATCCAAGTAAATCACTTCAGCAAAGCCGGCAGCCTTTGCTTTCTTACTCGGCATCATACCCGGTGCGTAGTTTCCAATCGCTTTCACGCCACCAGAGCCGCCGGGAGCGGCTCTGTGGTAATCTTCCGAAATCAGTAGATCAATCGCTGATACACCGCCTTTGAAATATGGGCCAACGGGTGTAACATAGACCAAGTATGTGTACGACGGCGCTGGTGCAACTCCTAAAATCGGTCCAGATCCCATCAGGAGTGGCCTGACATAAAGTGCGCCTCGACCGGTCGGTGGGACCCATTTGATGTTCGCTTGAACGCATTGTTCGACGGCGTCAATGAATATTGATTCTGGAACTGGTGGCATTTTGAGTCGATCAGCTCCTCTCTGCATTCGTCGGGCATTCTCTTCCGGTCGGAAGAAGACAACTCGACCTTTTGAAGTGCGGAATGCTTTCATTCCTTCAAACAGACCTTGGCCGTAATTTAGTACTCCAGCAGCAGGCGACATTGGTACTGGTCCATAGGGGCGCAATGAGCCTGGCATCCACGGCTCAGTAGCGGTGGTTTCGGTCAAATACATCGTATCGGTCGGCGTGAGTGAAAACGTGAGGCTATCCCAATCAATTTCTTCGGACATACTGCTCAACCTGCCGTAGCGTTTCATCCAAGGTGCTCCGGCTTTCAATCATTCCTCTTTCATTTGATGAGTGAAACATGAGTTTTTGGACTGCAGTCCGAAAATTGGTACATGGCGGTGATGGCAATACCCTTAGAGTGGCTCACCGTACTTCGGCATGAGGTGAGGCGATGACGTACAAGGACGACATCGGCATTATCAGCGGCCGTTATCATTCGGTAGAAGCGAACGCCGAAAATGGAATCCCAGAATCTACGGTTTTGGAACTCTTTGGGCGCAGTAAATCAGGTGAGTCTGTATGTTTGCTCGTCTCTGGTTTGAGTCCGTCGTTCGAAATAACCCCGTTAAGCGCTTGGAACGAAGAACTGGGGGTCAGCGACTTTGTTCTGCAACGCATCAAAGACGTCGAGGCGATGAAGGACGTCGTCAGCGTATCAGGGCCAGTCATGAAATTGACCGATCTCGGCGTCCGACCCGTCTGGTCGGTCACGGTACGTCAGCCCTTTTTGGTTCCAAATCTACGAAAAATACTATCCAAGCAATCGTGGCAAATTTATTCCGGGGACATTCCTTTTCTCAACCGTTTATTTCTTGACTACGACTTAAGGATGCACGTGTCCGTCGAAGGAACGGTTGTTGACCGACGCAATGACTCAAACGAGAATCTTGAGCGAACACACGCCGTTGTACAGGCTGGTGGCTCTGGGCGATATTCTGTTGATGTTACCGTTGCTTGTAATGTGTCTCAACTGAAGGACTGTGAACCGTTTCAAGTTCCCTTCAAAGTGTTCTCGTTCGACCTTGAAACGAGCATCGAGCATGAAACGATTCTTTGCGCAGCAGCTTGGATTGAAGACATGGGCACGGGTACGCGACAATCGTATTCGTTCCAAGGTGAAGAGGCAAGCATCATGGAAAATCTAACTCTGATTGTTCGGAGCATGGACCCGGACATCATAACCGGCTACAACATCGATAACTTCGACTTGCCACGAATGTACGACCGCATGCAAGCGCAAACCAAATCGAAACAGTGGCGTAAAAAAGCACAATTATTCGGTTGGGGGCGTGTTGAGCAAAGTGAAAGTGAGTCTAAACGAAACCGTTCAGGGCTCTTTCCTCGCCGGCAATCAACTCGTGCATGGAACGTTGCTGGTAGAAGCGTAGTTGATGCGTGGTGGCAGGCTCGAATGGCCTTGCGCCCGCAAAGGGAGACGCTTTCCTTCATCAGCAATCTGTTGTTTCCCGAGGATACTGAAAAGCACAAAATGGATGTTGATGCCTCCAAGATGGACATGGAATGGGCGAACCGTCCCGAGGAAGTCATGGAATACTGTATTCGAGACGCAGCCCTTCCCCTTGACATTCTCAGCGCATTGCAAGTTATTCGTCGTAAAGAAGCGGTTGCTGCTGTCGCTAAAGTTACCTTTGACACAGCGGCCATTGGTAGCACGAGCCAACTTGTCGACTCACTTGTCATACGCTTAGCAGATTCTGAGAACGTCGCTGTTCCTCTCACTGGTTCGGCTGAAGCCAAAGAAGGTCAAATTACCGGAGGATACGTTCACGAGGTGGACGCAGGCCTGCATCCGTGGATTGCTGTACTGGATTTCAAGAGTATGTATCCTTCAATCATGATTGGCCAGAACATCTGTTACACCACTCGAATCGACCCTGCTCAACCAGACCAACCTGCCGTGGACGAACCGGTTTACACTGCTCCCACTGGAGCACGTTTTCGGCATCAGTCTGTACGGAAAGGGCTTGTACCCCGTTTGCTTGAAGATCTTATGGCTCAGCGTGATGTTCACAAAGCTGCACTCAAAGTCGCAAAACAGGAAGGTAATATTCAGCAAGAGTCGTTCCACGACGCAATGCAGTACGCGGTAAAGATTCTCATGAACACCTTCTATGGTGTCTTTGCAAGTGGGTTTTACCGTTTCACACACCGAGACTTAGGGTCATCCATCACTGCTTGGGCTCGCCACAACATCAAGGCCATTATAGCGCAGTTAGAGGAAGAGGGCCATGGTGTTGTGTATTCAGATACTGATTCCATCTTTGTTCGTTCTCCGGTTGATGCATCCGCTCCTTCCTCGATGAGGGAAGAAGAGATTCTTGCGGCCCAGAACGAGGAGGCCGACGCTGTTGAGAAAATGAAAGAGTGGAACATTGCCAAGCAATCCATGATCGACTTCGGACTTGAAATCGCAGAACGGTACAGCCGTGATTCTGCGGTCCTTGAATTTGAAAAGGGTCTTTCAGTCTTCTTCAGCCACGGTGCAAAGAAACGGTATGTGGGGCAAGTCGTGTGGCCATCAGAAGAAATGCTGATTCGTGGTTACGAGACACAGAGAACCGATTCGTTCAATTATCTCACTTCGACAATGAAACGAATGTTTAGCCACGCTTTAGCTGATGAGGGTAATGAACTCGTCAAATACGCTTTAGCAAGAGTTCAAGCGGTAAAAAACGCCGAAATTGATGCATCGGAATTGATACTTGCAAAATCCTGCAAGGGCAGAGTATCTTCAAACGGCGGGATTGATTTCACCAAAGATTATGCCAATCCAGACAGTATGGCGCAAGTCCGAGTTGCTAAAGCCCGAATCGCGCTCGGTCTCGGTTTTACTTCTGGAATGAAGGTCTCCTATATCGTAGCCGACGCTTCACAACGTCCGATGCGGGTTGAACCGTGGTTGGAGAATGAGGAAAATGGTGGCATTAGTACCTATGACGGTCAGTTCTATGCTGAACGTTTGGCTGCTGCATTGGGACGTATCACAGAGGCCTTTGGATGGACCGCCAAAGAACTGGTCTCCGGCAACAAGCAAACCACGCTGTTTTCCTTCTAAGTTGACGAATGGAGAGAAAGGGCTTTTGATGAAGGCCGTTCACAGACCCTCCATGAAGTCGGCCTTTTTGCCAATACTCCTTTCCTCGGTGATGGTCCTTTCCACGCTTGCAGGTTGTGTTTTTGAAGACACTTCGAGCAGTTCAGATGCTGAAGTCCTCGCCGTGTTTACCTTTTCTCCTTCGAATAATATTCGAACTGGCGATGTGGTTTCTTTTGATGCTTCCAGTTCGACTCCGAGCAACGGTTTGACCTACCGCTGGGATTTTGATGGAGATGGTTCCATCGACGACACCGGTCGTACCGCTGAATGGAATTTTGATTCCACTGGTGAGAAAACCATTGAACTCACCGTTTCGGATGGCTCGAAAACCTCCACTCAATCAAAGACGCTCAATGTTGTTGAAGCAACAGCCCAGCCACCGAAGGCAGAAATCACTCAATATTCCGATGATGAGGATTGTTCAAACGATGATCTCGACGAGAACACCCACATTGTGCTTTGGATCTGTGAAATGGATAAATCGATGACAGACCGAGATGTTTCAGCAACGATCACCGTTACCTTGGATGCTTCCGACTCCACGGCAGGTGATTCGAGCCAGTATATTACGGAATGGCATTGGGACCTTGATTCGGAAACCGACAACGATAACGACGGTGATTCTGAAAACGACGCTGATTTGACCGGTGAATCGGTTGATTGGACGAATGTCGCACCTGGTGAATACGAAGTTAATCTCAACGTATTGAACAGTGCTGGAATGACGGATTCTGATTCCATCAAAGTCTACGTCAGTTATGCAGGACAATGGTCTGACTTTGAAATGGGCGGTAACACCTCTGGAAACGCTCAAACGCTTGATTTTGATGTCAACATCGTTTACGATAAAGACAAAGGCAATACGATTCGCAAAGCGGTTGGTGAACTCATTTATCCACAACAGGACGGCGATTGTACGAATGTCCCGGGTGCCTCAAACTGCCGAGCAAAGCTCGATATTCACGCCATCAATGAAGAAGATGAAGAAGCAGCCAATACTTCCGATACCGGTTTAGACCAGCGAACAGATGGCGATAATTGTGATGAGGATTCCAACGACTGTGTTCATCTTACACTGAGTTCCTACATGTTTACCGACACTGAATCGACCTACGGTGATGGTGAATGGATTTTCCAAATTCGTAATGAGAAAGTCAATGATTTAGAGGTTGAGTCTTTCGTGATTCGACTGCATTATCGTTGATTTCTCGATCGGAAAACTACGGAGATGAATCGAATGCGACGAACACGAATAGTGGCCACGATTGGGCCTGCATGTGATGATGCTGAGACGCTGCTTTCTCTCCTGCAAGCTGGAGTGAATGTTTGTCGACTCAATTACTCTCACGGCGCTCCTGATGACAAAACACCGTTGTATGAACGCATTCGTTCTCTTGAGGGCGCCCTCGGTAGGCCAACATGTATTCTAGCAGATTTACCTGGGCCAAAACTACGCCTCGGTCGTTTTGCTGACGTTGTTGTATTGGAACGAGGGCAAACCCTGAATCTCCATTGCGGTCAGCCGTTTATGGAAGGTGTTGATGCCAACAATATCCCTGTCGAATACTCCGGTTTATCCGCCGAACTGACCAATGGGGATCCAGTTCTCATTGCTGATGGACTCGTTCGACTCAAAGTGATTCATTCACCAGGTGAGCCGAACAGCGTTGTCGAGTGTATCGTTGAAGACGGGGGCGTTTTAAGCGAGCGTAAAGGCGTTAATGTTCCAGGTACAATGGTCGACCTGCCAGCGATTGGACCAAACGACGAAGCGGCACTTGCACACGCTCTCAAGGCCGGTGCGGATTACATTGCGGTGAGTTATGTTCGGACCGCCAAGGATCTTGAACCAGCCCAAAAAGCAGTTCGTGACGCTGGCCTTCACGTGCCCTTGATTGCGAAAATCGAGCATCCAGTCGCTCTCGAGCATCTGGAAGAAATCCTTGATTCAGCAGATGCGGTCATGGTTGCTCGCGGCGATTTGGGCGTTGAAATACCTCTTGAGGATGTGCCAGAAGCACAACAACGAATCATTGATGGGGCTTTGACAAGAGGGAAAATTGTTATTGTAGCAACGCAGATGCTTGAATCCATGACGCTTCAACCTCGGCCAACACGTGCTGAAGTGAGCGATGTTTCGGGTGCTATTCGTCACGGAGCAACTGCAGTGATGCTTTCAGGTGAGACTGCCCTCGGACAATATCCTCTTGAAGCAGTCGAAACTATGGCGAAGATTGCTGTAGCCAGTGAAAAAGGATTGAACTCATCGGACCAGCGTCCAAGTGGGCTCGCCCGATTTGTTTCAACGCGCTCAGTCGCTCATGCTGGCGTCGAGTTGGCTAAGATTTCCAAAGCCAAGCGTATTGTTGTTGCAACGCAGCACGGTAACGCAGCTCGACTGGTTGCGGGTTACTGTCCAGGCATTCCAGTTACCGCAGTCAGTAATCGTATTCGCGCAATGCGGCGATTGCAACTCATCCCAGGTGTTGAAGGGCTCTTGGTGGAGGAATTCGACCGTGGTTCTCAGACAATGCAATCGTCTCTTCATACTCTTATGGAACTCGGAACAATTGGCGTTGGCGATAGAATCGTAGCAATCTCAGGCAGTCCTAAAGCGATTTCAGGCGCGACCAGTACCATCCGATTGTACAAAATCGCCGAGGACGGCTCTATTCACGGTGCAGAGTGAAGAAGTGGCCGCTTCTCGCTATCTTTTGGTTCAAAGTCGCAGTAAAGGGTGTACTGCGTGACATTCACCGAGAATCATCTATGTAATGCCGCGTCGCGCTTTTCAAATAGGGGTGGTTGTTCGGAGGGTTCGCTAAGGAGTAATTACCATGGGAAGTCAATGGGAAGATAAGAGCAAGCCTCACCTAAATATCGTGTTCATCGGACACGTCGATCACGGAAAGTCAACAACTGTCGGACGTCTACTACTAGACTCCGGTCACATTGAAGGCCACGTTATTGAAAAGAACGAAAAACTCGCTGCTGAATCCGGTAAGGCTGGATTCGGTCTTGCTTACGTTATGGACGGACTCAAGGAAGAGCGCGAACGTGGTATTACCATCGACGTTGCTCACAAGGAATTCTTTACCCCTAACTACTACTGGACCGTTATTGACGCTCCAGGTCACCGAGATTTCGTCAAGAACATGATTACTGGTGCTTCACAAGCTGACGCAGCAGTTCTTCTCTGTGCTGCTAACGACGGTGTCAACGCACAAACCAAGGAACACGCTTTCCTCGCAAAGGTACTTGGTGTCAAGCAACTCATCGTCCACGTCAACAAGATGGACATCTCTGGTGTTGACTGGTCAGAAGACAAGTACAAGGCAGCTGTTGACGAAGTTTCAACTCTTCTCAAGATGGCTGGATTTGGCAGTCAACTCGACAAGATCCCAATGATTCCTGCTTCTTCATTGAAGGGCGACAACGTTTACAAGAAGAGCGAGAACACTCCATGGTACAATGGACCAACTCTCTTCGAAGCAATCGACGCTGCTGCAATGCCAAGTAAGCCTCTCGACAAGCCACTTCGACTTCCTATCCAAGATGTCTACAAGATCTCTGGTATCGGAACTGTCCCAGTTGGTAAGATTGAAACAGGTGCTCTGAACTCTGGAAAGACTGTTGTCTTCAATCCATCTCAGAAGTCTGCTGAAGTCAAGTCAATTGAAATGCACCACACAATCGTTACCAAGGCTGAGCCTGGTGACAACGTCGGTTTCAACGTCCGTGGCCTTGCTGCTGACGAAATCCGCCGTGGTGACGTTGCTGGATACACTGACAGCGAACCAACATTCGTTCGTCACGACGAAACCTTCGTCGGTCAAATCCAACTTATGGACATTCCAAAGGCTGTTTCCGTCGGATACACCCCGGTTTTCCACGCACACACCGCTCAAGTTGCAATCAAGTTCCAAGAACTTCTTGAAAAGACCAACAAGGCAGGTAAAGAAGCTAACCCATCGTTCCTCAAGAACGGCGATGCATGTTTGATCCGTTTCCAACCAACCAAGCCTTTTGCTATCGAGCAAATGGACACCTTCCCTGAATTGTCCCGATTCGCTATTCGTGACATGGGTAAGACTGTCGCTGCTGGTGTTTGCCTCAAGATTGAGAAGAAGTGAGTTCCAATACTCAATGAAACTTGAACAGGATGTATGAATTATGGCAGCCGTTACAGTCATCAAACTAACCGGAAACAACCACTCCGATATTGATCGTGTAGCAAGTCACATTCGTGCAATCTGCGATCAAAGCGATACCAAGCTTCGAGGTCCAATTCCTCTACCAACACGCCGTCTGGTCGTTCCTGTCCGACGTGCACCTGATGGTGAAGGAAGCGAAACCTAC
>JABIWF010000046.1 GCA_018701175.1 Methanobacteriota archaeon | reverse complement strand
CTTCAATAACATCGCAAGCGCTCAGGAGGACAGCGCAGGTCAAAACCGCAATCGGCAGTACAGATGACTTTTTGCTCTTCATGATTTGATCAAACGCTGAGAAACTACGCCATGTGCGCTGTGTACTGAAATGATGTAGAGGCCAGTTTCGATTGGTCCAATGGGCAGAGAAAGCGTTCCACGGTGGTTGGGTTGAGCCCATGATTGGACCAATGCGCCAGTACTGCTGTGGAGGTCAATTCGGGTTTCATTGCCTGTGAGCCCTGTCAATTGCACGGTATTTTCATGGTTCAACGGATTGGGGAAAAGGGCGAATTGTGCCATGCCAAAGTCGCCATCGACATTCATATTCACCTCATTGACAGAAAACCCTTTGTCCAGTTGGTTCCAGTTTCCGCTGTTGTTGAGGGTGAAAATATTATTGGTTTCAAATCCGCCTTCATTGTAGGTGGAGAACGAGCAGCTGAGATCGCCACCGTTGCCTGTGAGGTCAAACAAATTAAAGGAATAGCATCCCAAAGATTCGAGATTGACCCACCAGTTGTAGTCTGTATTGCTGTCAGCCATGTCACCGAAAGCAATGCCGGCAATCTCATCCCCGTTGAGGTCCGTGATGGACCATCGGTTGTCGCCAGGCATGTTGTCGGTGGTGATTTGAACGCGCACCAATGAAGTTGCGGTTTCTTGACTGAGGTTCATGGTGGCAGACACACTGTTGTTGCCGTCGTAACCGTCTTCTGAAGTTACTTCAATGCTAAACATGGAAGTTGTTGGGAAGATCGCCTCGCCGATGTTGACTGTCTCTATCTCATAGGTGTCTAAGAAACCGGACCACTCGTAGGTAAGAAGTTCTGTGCCGAACAAGGTTGTTGCTTCGAGTGTGCAAGAGGTCAAGGGTTCTGTGCCATTGTTGATGAGCTTCACCCCTAGTTCGATTGGGGTTTCAGGGCACGTCCGCACGGAACCTACGTAGTCAATGAGTCCAACATCCTGTGGCAATGTAGCTGGGGCGCATTCAATGGATTGCACGTACGCCGCGTGAGCGTCAAACGAGGCTTGGCCCGTTTGTTTGAGCAATCGATTTGGGCACACCGTCATGATGGTCGGGAAGAATGCACATTCATAGGCGTTGAAGACACTGCCTCCGTTGTCCGCGATGGGATAATTTACCCCAGCGGTCCAGTCTCCCCACGTGTTGGTCCCAGTTCCGTGAAGATCGTCATCCGTTGTATTGTCATCGGACTCGATGAACAGAATGCGCAATTCGTTTGATCCATTCGGGCCATAAGCTTCATGCAGATCCTCGAAGACACCGCTGGTATGGTAATTCCAGCAAGGTCCGCACCAAGTGGCTGAAAAGTCAATGATCACGGAATAACCAGAGTCCAGGTAACTGTACAAGTTGTGCTCTTCTCCTTCAAGGTCTGTGATCGTAAAATCAGGGGCAATGGAGCCATCAGGCAATTGAGCATAGCCCATTTGCATTGCGCTAAAAATGAAGGCTATCGCTAAGAGTAAAGTGTTCAGTTTCATGATGAGATGGGTTCGGCGTTTTCTAGAAGGTGAAGATGCACCATTTTTAATGAAAAATCCGCATCACTGTTGAGGTGATGCGGATTTCAGAAGGAATAAATTCCTTGGTAGAATCTTTTGGATTACTTCAATGTTGCGCGCATGGTTGTCGTCTCGCCACCTGCAGTCAAGTGGATCAAGTAAACACCGGCGTTAACACCGTTGAAGTTCAATACATGGTTGTACTCACCAGCGGCGAGTGTACCGAGGTTATCGTTGATGATTTGCTCCCCTACGAGATTGTATACAACAATCGAGGCAGCGCCAGCTTTCGCTGTGCTGAACTGCAAGTTTGTTTGATCAGCAAACGGATTTGGGAACACACGAGTCACTTCGTTCAACGTTTGCTCTTCGATGCCAACGTTCACGCTTGTGACTGACATTCCAGCGGCCACAGAATCAAAGTCATAAGAACCATCGTAATCAAGGATGGTGGAGATGAACGTGATGTTGTCGTCGTAAGTTTTGACGGTGCAAGAACCAGCGATTGATCCCCATTGCTCTCCAGCAAGGCCGTCGCCGTATGCATCATTCATCGTGAAGGTGTAGCAACCTGTCTCAGGAACGCTTACCCACCATACAAAAACATCACCTTCTGCACCGGCTACTTCGCCTTCGCCAACGGACTCAATGACATTTCCCATGTCATCTGAAATGTCCCAGCTAATCTCTTGCGGCCAGTTATCTGTCATGATTTCAACCTTGATCAGTGAAGTGCCTTCGGTAGCCAACTCAACCGCTCCAGAAGAACTGTTGTTGACATCATTGTCGTCACTGGATGTGATTTCAATGGTGAAGGAGGTGCTGGCGTCAAACGCAGCAGATCCAAGATCAACGTTTGTAATTCCGTAGGTTGCCAAATCGCCAGACCAATCGTACGACAACACCTCAGTGCCCCCGTCCATTACTGCGATGGTGCAGTATTGCAAGTTGGTCACACCCAAGTTCATCAAATCCACGCTCATGTTCACGGGCTCACCTGGGCAAGCAGTAGTGCCGCCTGTGTAGCCTAACAATGCTGGATCGTTCGGCAATGATGCTGCCGCGCAGTCGTTCGCTTGGAAGATTGATGCATGCGCCTCTGCGCTAGCTTGGCCTGATTCTGTGAGAATTCTGTTCGGACAAACGGTGTAAATCGTCGGGTAGTAGGCACCTGCATAGTCGTCAAAGATATTCGCAGCGTTGTCGATGATGGTGTACTCTGTCCCCGTTACCCAGTCACCTTGTGTGCTTGGGCCAGTGCCATTGAGATCGGCATCCGTTGTTGTGTCATCGGATTCGATGTAAAAGATGCGCAACTCGTCTGTTCCTTCAGGACCGTATGTGTTGTGCAATTCTTCAAAAACACCACTTGTGTGGTAGCCCCAGCATGGTCCGCACCACGTAGCAGAGAAATCGAGAATGACCTTCTTTCCTTCGTCGAGGAGATCGTAGAGGTTGTGCTCCACACCATTGATGTCAGTGGCGGTGAAGTCAGGCGCGATGCTGCCGTCTGGCAGTTGTGCGAAAGATGCCGTTCCGAAGAGGAGGCAAGCAATCAAAGTGTAAATGTGTTTCATTCGAGCAGTATTAGTTGTTCTTATTCAATTCAATTCAAATCTAGCAAAAAAATGGGCTTTTCTAAGACCATGGTGAAACAAATGTTACAAAGCGTTGTTTCTGGGGCTCAAAAACTGCTCGTAAAATTCACTTCGAAGCCGTTCGAAGCCGGCACTGCACGGCAGACACCCCCAATGCAGAAGATGCCTTCTCGTCTTTTCCCATAGCCAATGGACAGCCGATGAGGGCCATCTATTCGGCCCACAGCTCCATACAAATAATGAACCCGTGCATCGGGATCACGGTTTCCGAAATTGTATTGATCAACAATGCTCACAAACCAATGTGGGCTCCAGGTGTATTCCGCGAGAATGGTTGCCCAATCGCCCTTGTCTTGCTCGGTGAAAAGTGCTTGGAGTTCCGTCCTGAGGCTTTGTCTTTTTCGCGTTTTAATTTGGGTTTCTACGACATGGATGTCGGCATAAACGATGCCTTTAAAAGTAGTCGTGACGGGGGTTGCGAGGGTGTTAAACTCAAGGTTGTAAAAAGTGTACTTCCACTTGAATTTTTTGGACACCTTGCGGCTAATCTGAACATTGAAATCACGAACGAATTTGCTTGGCCCGAAACCCCATGAATTCCGTTCATAGCCGTATACGAGCTCATCCTGACCTGAAAGTTGAGTG
>JABIWF010000052.1 GCA_018701175.1 Methanobacteriota archaeon | reverse complement strand
CATGTGGCCTTGCAACCACACATCTCCAACAGACCGTTTAAGCATCTTTTCAGTCGGAATGTTATCTGGAAGTGGTTTGTCATCGCTGACAACGAATCCAATGTCAAGCCCAGTTATGGAGAAATTACCGTGCTCACCAGTGTAGTTCGAGAGTGGATTACTCTTGGAGGGAATCGCCTCACCTGGCATCCATAATCGTGGTGCATTTGCCTCAAGGCATACGACTGTCGTATCCGACCACTCTGCCAAGGTGTGGTTGATGTCTCCTCCACCGTCAAAAATACCTGAAGATCGTTCGACCCATTGTCCTCGAGCCGGGATCGGAAGTTTCAGAACTTTGCCGATGTGTCCGGCGACGGCTCGTTCTTCAGCATGAACGCCTTTGAGCAGTGAACCTACAAACTTGATTCGACGGCTCGGCCCTGGCCCTCCCATTAAATGCAGAACGACTTCAGTATCGTGGCGTAAGCCGTGACTTGTCAGCATGGCCGCCATCAAAGCTCGTACAAGTACGTCCATTCGACCAGCACCGCCAGCCATGTCATTGAGTGGAAGTTTGCCTTGTGACATTGCACGGTGTCCGATGAGCGCAAATCTTCGCATTGATCTCACCTCAGACGCCACGTTCTACAAAGGTGCGAATTGCTTCACACATTTTTTGTTGATTTTCAAGAATGAAGTGGCTTCCAAGTGAATCGACGAGGTATCCGCGTGGCTTGTCAGACTTACCCAAGTCTTCGAGTCTATTGGCGACAACAGCGGTCATGCCAGCCTTTTCAATTTGCGCTGAAGCACGGTAAATCAAGTCTTTTTGTTTGATTCCAGATTCCAATTTGAATCCAATACGGACTGCGCCCTTACAAGCATCACGAAGGGTTTCAATGTGCTTTTCACCTTCGACTAATTCGATGTTGAGTGAACCTTGCTGACTTGCCAATTTCCCTTCTGCTGGGTTCGAAACCAAGTAATCCAAAACCGCAGCGGTGTGAATCCAAGCGTGAATATTGTCTTTGGCGAGTACTTTCAATTCCTTCAACATTTGATTTGGTTCTGGTGTTTTAAGAATCAGCGGTAACCACTTTGGAGCAGCAGTACTGGTGATGCCGGCGACGCAAGTAACATCGTGACCGTGGCGATAAAGGTCATCTGCGAGTGCAAATCCAGTCGCACCTGAACTCGTATTCTGTACAAATCGAATGTCATCAATGGCAGAACGTGTTGAACCCAGGGTAACGACAACGTCTTTTCGGCCGATTTTGTCCTTGTTCATGTGGTGAGCAAATCGTGCAACGATTTCTTCATGATGAGGTGTTTTTCTTTTCCCCTCTTCCTCTTCGCCCCAAAGCACTGATATGCCGTGTTTTCGAACTTCCTGAACGATGTCACCTGTAACTGGATCTTTTGCCAAATCCATGTGCATGCTTGGAACCATCATCACCGGACAATTCCTACTGCGTGCAACGCTGAGTGCCATCATCAACGGGCCGTGCTGTAAACCGTGGACGAAACTCGCCATGGTGTCTCGAGTCGCCGGTGCGACCAATACTCCATCGACCTGGTTCAGTACTTCCATATTTCCATCCCAGTCGGTAATCACTTCACCTTGAGTCGCCCATTCGACGGCAAGCGGAGTGATGATGCGTTGGGCTGAATGCGTCAATGCGACACGAACTTCAGCGCCGTGGCGGCGTAATTCACGCCCAAGCCTCACCGTATCAACCGCAGCAATTCCCCCCGAGACTCCGAGGAGAATAGTTCGTCCTGCAAGGCTGTCGCCTCGCATTTCGACATCGGTATCGCGTATCGCCATGTGCATTGCCAGTATGGCCACCATCATGACTTCTTCCATTGGGCAAAGTATGCTTTTTCCGAGCAATGATTCAAACGCAATGGGGCAGTGGGGAGTATATGGCTGACCGTGGTGATGAAATGGTCATCGCCGGAATGCGGCCATATCAAATGGTTGACGATAGCAATCCACACCTCCGGCTGCACCGAGGAATCACGTTCGTACTGTTTATTGACAGTCTTGTGCTGTTGTTCATTGGCTCGCAATTTGGTGCTTATTTGCCGGATGGCATGTCCAGTATCGCAATCGGAGTTCTTGCAGGATTACTGATCGCAGTCTGCCTTGCCTATCGTCGTCGTTCGCCTGTGGCCTATTGGCCTGGAGCAGCCATCATTGGGCTTGCAGGTGGCTTCTTTGGGATCAATGCTTTGATGTCTCTTTACGGTTTCATTATGGGTGATATGAGTTTTCTCTTGTGGATGTTCTTGTTCACGTGGGCAACTTTTGGCTCCGCACGCCGTTCTATATCTCACTTCCACCCCGCTTACAAAAATGCTTATTTTGGTCGTTCTGAGAACCTTCAGCAAATTGAACTGGAACCTGGTGAAATGCTCGCAGCATGCCCACACTGTATGGCGATTTTAGCCATACGCCCTGATTTACTGAGCTCAAAGGACACATGTCCATACTGCAATTCATCCCTGGTGAGCGAACATCTTGCTTCCAAGTACGAGGAAGAATAAGTCACTGATTTTGCTGGAATGCGTCAAACGATGGAGCCGATGTCGGTCTTTGAGTCTCTTCAGCCTCCATGTGATGCATAGTTTGAGCCTCGTAGTCGCTGTGTTCAACCTCATGAGGACTGTTTCGACGTTGGAGAGCGAGAATTCCGCCTGCGATGAGTGCAATCATCACCATTGCTCGCAAAACGATATCGAACCACGAATCGTATCTCGCATTGTTCGGGAATGGGTCAAGTGCATTGGCGATTCCATCACCGTCTGAATCGTACTTGCCGTTCTCATCGAAGGGAAAAACATCCGCATTATCGCCAAGGCCATCGCCGTCCGAGTCGAGCCATTCATAGGCGCTGAGGGGAAAAGCATCCTCGTTATCACCGATGCCGTCAAAGTCCTGGTCGAGGCATTCGTCAGGATCGTTCGGCCAAACATCAATGTTATCTCCACACCCATCTGCATCAGAGTCCAACCATTCTGTGCTGTCGTTTGGAAATACGTCGGCATTATCACCTACGCCGTCGAGATCTGTGTCGTTCCATTCGCTGGAATCGTAAGGGAATACGTCTCTGTTGTCTCCATATGTATCGTTGTCGTTGTCATTCCAGTCGCTAGCGTCGTACGGGAAAACGTCGGTATTGTCACCCACTCCATCAGCGTCAGAATCGTTCCACTCGTTGAGGTCGAGAGGAAACGCATCGACTCTGTCACCGTACCCATCGGCGTCTGTATCGATGCATCCGAGCGGTGTATGCGCATAACCCTCTTCGAGTGGACAGATATCTGCATTGTCGCCAATTCCATCAGAATCAAAGTCAAACCATTCACTCGAATCGAGTGGGAAGGCATCGGTATTGTCGCCGTAACCGTCTTCGTCGACATCGTAACAATCGAGCGAATCAAATGGAAACAGGTCGGAATTGTCTCCACAACCGTCACCGTCTGAATCCGCCCATTCACTGCCGTCAGTAGGGAAAGCATCCTCGCCATCGATGAAAAAATCGTCGTCAGAATCTCTGTCACGCTTATCGGTGCCTGCAATATCTTCATCGGCGTTCGAGAGTCCATCTCCATCGATGTCGCCGTCTTCCATATCATGGCAACCATCAGTATCCAAATCAAACTCATGTGAACCCTTCATGCCACGGGGGCATAGATCTTCTGTATCGGGATAACCGTCGTTATCGTCGTCCAAATCTTCGCCGTCACTGCAACCGTCGTTATCGTGGTCGATGAGCGATGGTGAAAACGGGCATGGATCACTGGCATCGTTGAGTCCATCGCCATCGGAATCGCGTTGTTCTGCTGAACATCCTGCAGTATTGGCCTCTGCATCAGGTAATGTGTTCGGGCATTCATCGTCGAGGTTGTTCACTCCGTCGTTGTCATCATCTTGTTGAGTCCATGAGCAACCCGTGATGTTGGTGGGTGCTCCTGATTCTGTCCAACTGCAGGTGTCGTACAGATTGATGATTCCATCACCATCTGTGTCTGGCTCACCTATTTCTTCAATAGCATATCTTCCAATGAATTG
>JABIWF010000119.1 GCA_018701175.1 Methanobacteriota archaeon | reverse complement strand
CCGGTCAAAATGTAACTCCCGAGAGATGAAAAGTCCACGCATGTCACCTTCGTATTGTGCTCTCCATTGAGCGTTCGTTCGATTTGCATATCTGATGTGCGGAGTAAATTGATTCCATTGTTGGTATTCGGGACAGCGATTAGGTTTCCATCAGGCGACCAATCGATACTCTCTGAGCGCGAATTGGAACCACTCTTTTTCGACGTCAGCGTCATCGATTCTACATCAATAATTTGGATTGTATCGGTATCTGTTACGGAGCCGGACTTTGCAAATGCAATCTTAGAGCCATCAGGGGAGAACTTGATATCCAACACATCACCGTCAATGACAAAGGATTCAATCAGTTCTAAGTTGGTCCTGTTATGAATTGCTACCAATCCATCATATCCACTGGCAATGTAGGTTTCATCAGGGTTGATGTCGACCGTGCGCGATTCTTCAGCATTGTCTGTAACAGTAACATCGACATAGGCAATATCAGAATATTGACCTGCTACCACTGAAACTGAGCTCGCTAGGAACACCGCTAAGCAAAGTAGCGTCTGTATTCTCAATCGTCGAGAGTCCATGGCCGTCGTTATCCTCCAGTTCCCTCTAAGGTTTGAATACTTCGTATTCGGTGTTCCATTTTTGTATTCAGATCATGCGGTTGGTTCATCAAGGTCGCGACGGTGGGAGCATCATGGTGGCAGAGTTACCTCTCGATGAAAACGGAAACAAGATAGTGCGAATTGGCCATTCACCAGACCCTGATGATGCCTTCATGTTTCACGCCATGACGACTGGTGCTTTTCCAACACCTGGTTACAACTTTGTTCATGAATTACAGGACATCGAAACACTCAACCACAGAGCAATGAACTGTGAACTGGAAGTATCTGCGGTCTCAATTCACGCTTTCCCTGAGATTTCCAACGACTATGCACTCATGAACTGTGGTGCATCTATGGGCGAAGGATACGGCCCCATGGTCGTCTCTCTAGCGGGTGCCTCTACTGAAGAAGTTCGATCCTCGACCATTGCAGTACCTGGTTTGAAAACCAGTGCATACCTTGGCCTTCGACTTGCATGGGGCGACTGCGATATTGCAGTAGTACCGTTTGACGAGATTATTCCTCGAGTTCTCGATGGTACATACAAGAGCGGACTTATTATTCACGAAGGTCAACTCACCTATGTCGACCACAACCTAAAGGTCCATGTTGATCTTGGCGTATGGTGGAATGAACGTACCGATGGATGGCCTATGCCATTGGGTGGAAATGTCGTTCGACGTGACCTCGGGCAGCAAGTAATGGAAGACATTACCAAATACACCAAGATGAGCATTGAATTTGCTCTTCAATCTCCAGATGAGGCGCTTGAGTTTGCTAAAAAATGGGGACGTGGTATTGATGATGATACCAACCGCGAATTCGTCGGCATGTATGTGAACGAGCGCACCATTGACTACGAGAACGAAGGCAGAGCCTCCGTACGCCAATTCATCCGTGAAGGACAAGAAATCGGAATGATTCAGATGGATTTTGATACTTCCACTATGGCCTTTATTGGCGCAAACGAGTGATCGTAATGGCCGTCGAAAAGCGGATGCCGGGCGTTAGCCAATACGGCTCAGTTGACCCCGCACCTGCAGAATTCAAAGGCGATGTCACCTCTTGGGCCGAAACACTGTACGATGAATCCCTTCCGATGTTTCAAAGAATGCGGAGCGTTTTTTCTTTGAGAAACCTCGGTTCGGACAATGCTTGTTTGGCCCTTTGCGCCGGTTTTTCAGCATCAAGTGCCCTACTACGCCACGAATTGGCCTATGTTCTAGGGCAAATGCAGAACGATACAGCACTCCCTGCTCTTATTGAACGCCTGAGTGACGCAGAAGAACATATCATGGTTCGTCACGAAGCTGCAGAAGCTCTTGGCGCAATCGGCAATTTGGAAGCAAAACCTGTTCTCGAAGAATTTCTACACGATGAAAATCCAGAAGTTGCGGAATCTTGTGAAGTTGCTCTCGACCTATTGAATTGGTGCGCCACCAGTGAATGGGAAAAAGCAGAATGGTGACCAATATGAACCTCAAGTTCAAAGACTCAATGCTCTTACGCTAAACAAGAGGGATTCTATGCCACACGACCATATCACACTCGCACAAGCCCCTAACGGTGAAATTGGACCGCGCTGTGACTCTTGCGGTGTCCGCCTTACCTTCGGCAACGCAATGGTTGTCGATAAGTACTATTTGTGCTGGGATCACTATGTGGAAGCAACAGGCGCAGACACATCGACGACAGTTGGAGAAGCAGAAGAGCGATTCTGGATGACAGAATGATTGGTCTTGTTCAATAACCCTCACCTCCTCGGCATTGATGGGGTATTCTATGGCAGCAGGTTGGGCAAGATTTGCACACCGCTTCGGCACATACTATCGTAGTTCTGAATTCTGGACTCCCCCTCGATTAAAGACAAGGGAATGGATGTTCATTCCATTTGGTGGTGCACCGCCAATTCGCCACAAAGGATTCAGCGACATGAATGCTGTGCGGCAATTCATTACTGAACGTTCAATGCATTCCTGCTTCTATTCGACTGCTTACTGGGAGCGTCCTTTTGAACTGAAAATGTCTGATAAGAACTGGCTTGGTGCTGACCTCATTTTTGATTTGGATGGGGACCACCTGCCAGGTGTTACCGACCGTGATTTCCCAGGCATGATACAAGTCATTCAAGAACAGGCATGGTCGCTCTGGAATGATTTCTTAGAGCCCGAATTTGGCTTTGATGAAAAGTACCTACAGGTTACATTTTCCGGGCATAGAGGATTCCACCTGCATTACCGTGACCCCTCATTGTTCCATCTCGATTCGGAGGCTCGTAGAGAAATGGTGTCCTATATCCGAGGTGAAGGAGTGGATGTCAAGGGAGGATTAGCGCGTTATCACGACTTGACATCCGACGGTTGGACTCGACGCATACGCGACGGAATGGGCGATATGATCGATAAACTTCGCATGATAGCTCGTAAAGATCAGGGGTTCAGCGGCGAACTCGAATCCTTACATCAAGGACTTCTCTCGCAATCGCAACGTGAAGGTAGAACATCCACGAAAGGCAAGGGGTCGATTCAGAGTTTAGCTCAAGTCGTCAACCATGATGCACGTGCTGAACGGTTACGAAACGGCAGTTTCGGTGTACTTGAAAAATATGAAGGCTTGTTCTTGGATTTGTTAAAGACTGATTCATCTGTAGTTCTAGGTTCAGCTGGTGAGACTGACGAAGTCGTAACTATCGATGTTCGTCGACAAATACGCTGGCCAACTTCTCTTCATGGAAAATCGGGAATGCGAGTGAGTGAATTCCCTCTTGAGCGACTTGACCCAGACGGTTCAAACAGATATTCGGCTTTGCATGAAGCATTGGCACTCAGCACACAAGACATGCTCGAAGTCGAAATGGTCGTTGATGATTCAATATGCCAATTTGGCGACCAAGTATTCGATAAACAGACTGGCGAGCGGTTTGAGATTCATGAAGCAGGGGCTACTTTCTTGATTTTGAAAGGATGGGCCAAGATTGTTTCGTGAATATGATGTTGAGGTATGAACTCAGGTCGTCTTGTGCAGATTAAGAGGTAAGGTTCAAGACTCCACCCGCATCCAACGGGTTAGAGGTGAACCGGATGGGTCTACGCAAAGGCAAGAAAAAAAATGCTCAAAACCCACCATCGCCGGCTCTACCATTGCCTCCACTCCCCGGTATGCCATTACCTCCAGGTGGAATGCCTCTCCCAGATGCACCCGTTCCCCAGCCACTTCCCGAAGCGCCAATTCCTGCTCCACTCCCTGTAGCACCTATGCCAGAGCCCGCATCTGTTCAACCCACTCAATCTTCATCAAGCGAGTATGGGGATATGTGGGCAAAGCGCTCAGATAAACCGCTCCAGCAGATTTACGGTCATATTGACCGACTCAGTAAGAAAGATACTGGATCTCTTTTAGATCGCTATGCCGATCGTTTCGGCCACTCGCTCGACCGTGAGATTGTTGTATTGCGCAAGAAAGACCGTGAAGCGAAGTTGTCTGAAATCCGCGACGCACCTGTGGTGGAATTGATTGAAGAAGATGAAGGAGACCTTCTCACTCAACTTTCGGCAATAGAAAATGAGTTGCGCACACTCCGCCCAGAATATCAAGCTGCAAAGGCTTCGGGTGATTCTGCCATTCTCTCACAACTACGTCCGATTCTTGAATCTCTCATGGCCGAGCGTAAAACCCTCAAAAGCATGATTGAAGGTACTGACTCTGCTCCAATTGTCGCTCAAGAAGCCGTTGTGGACGAAGAATCTGGTGAAGATGTTTTCATCAATTTCGTAGCCATTGTCGATGACTTGCTCGGCTCTGCTCTTCCAGAGGAAATTGTATCAGAATTCATTGCGAGCGCTGATTTTGCCATTTACCAACAAGTTGGTGAAGACCCAGCCGCTGCTGACGACAACCTTCGTTCACAATTTGTTTCAATTGTCGATGCTCAACTTGGCAACATGGAGCAGGATTCAATCAATTCGTTTGTTGCATCGCCTGAATTTGAAGTTTACAGTTCAGTTGCAACTCTCTATCAGTCGGGTACCGGCGATGAACAGTAAGGATGTGAAAAAATGGGATTACTCGATAAGGCAGGCGATGTTGGTTCAGCTAAGAAGCCAGCCGCAAAAGCAGTAGCAAAAGCAAAGCCAGTTGCAAAGGCAGTACCGAAAGCGAAGGCAGTTGCAAAGGCCAAGGCCGTAACCCCAGCCCCTGTTGCTGTTCAAGTGGCAAGTCCTGCTGCAGTGGTAGTCAAAAAACCCCGCCCTCAAGGTTTGCCTGAAAACTTTGAGATTGCTTCCGCAAACGCTCGACGAATCGCTTGGTTTACGAATTTCGTGGTGAATCTCGGACCAATCTTCGCATTCTTGTTTTCTGTTACTATTCTCGATGCATTCACGACCATTTTCGCTCTTGTTGCACTTATTGCTTTGGTGCTCAACTTGATTGTCGTGCCAGTCATGTCAGGTCGCACACTCGGGAACTTCGTATCGCGTACGAAAAACGTCAACTCCTCCGGAAGTAAGCCTATCTTCTTGCATGCCCTGCTCGTGTATTCAACAGGAATCTTTGCATTGATGGGCCTCATATTCCTCATGGTCAATGTTCAGTCGGTTATGAATACCAAAGGTTCAGAACAGATCTGGGCATCGATTTGGTCCATTCTTGGAGTTGTATTCATTGTACTCTTTTTCGTAAATGTGACGTTCAAAAACAGCAGTGCACTCAAACAAGGATTGTACGATACACTGTTTGGTGCTTACCTGGTAAAGCACGTCACAGTCGCCGGTGAGGAATCATCTGGAATTATTGCAAAACTCGAAAGCATGGGTACATACGGAGACCGATATTCAAAGCGTCAAACAGAGAAGAAAGTCAAGCGAGAAGAGAAAGCAAAGGCCGCTGAGGCAGAACAAGCTATTCTCGCTGAATCTCCTGGTACGGGAGACGAAGAATCCGAAGTTAAATCAGAAGATTCTTCTTCTAAGTCTGATTCAGAAGCTGAAGACAAGTCTGAGTGAATTGTCGGTGTTTGAATGACTTTTCGCGAATGGAAGTGGTTACGGACTCTGCTTTGGCTAAGTCTATTCATTGCTACAACAGTTCTCCTAATTTCGGCGGATTTGCGCCTTTTTTGGTTTTGCACTCTTCTCATTGCTAGTGTAGTATGCTTGTATAATTCTTATCTTGAATGTATGGTTAGTGCGATTTTCATCAGCCCATTGAAACCTAAAAAATCGGCAATTGGGGAACAATGGAGTTCACACTATGGATTTCATAAGGGCATAAAAACTCACATTCAGATCCACTCAACGAACCCAAATCAACCACTGGTGATCTTTGTACATGGTTGGCGCAGTACATCCGCCTCTGTTGCCGACCGTGCAATGTGGTTTGTAGAGAAGAACTGGAATGCCCTGCTCCTCGAATTGCCAGGTCACGGGCAATCTTCACCAATTCATCGATGGAATGCAATTACCTCAGCAGAGCATGTTGAGTACCATCTTCGTAATCTCTCTGAATACATTTCAGTTTCCAAAGACACCCCTATATTCCTATACGGCCACAGTATGGGTGGTTACTTGTGCTCACGCATTTCAAGTCAACAATCCAAGCCACTCGGCTTCAACATCACAGGTGTTGTCTTAGAATCTCCCCTGATGCTGTACTCGTACATCTTAGAAGAGATATGCCGCCAATTCCGCATTCCACAATTTTTGCGCCCTATGCACCTCAAAAGGTTGTACAGGGATGTGAAAATGATGCATCCTGAGATTGAACCTTCGGATTCGCTAAAGCAGTTTGATGTCCCTCAGTGGGGCTTTCCTAATGCACCAACATTGTGCCTCCAATCAATGAACGACAATCGCCTCGGGAGGGCACATTACGATGCACTTGTGTTGCACTGGGGTAAGGAGCACCCTCTTACCCACCATCTCATCGAAAGTTTACCGCATTCTGGTGCTCGAACAAATGAAGACCGAGAACAACTGTTAAGCGACTGGCTGCACAGTTTTGATTCACTCATGCTCTGAGTGATCTGCCTTCTCACGTGCCAATTCCCGCATGTCATCAACAACATCCAGTTCGTCCACAATTTCTTCACCAAGGAGTGTTTCAAGAACATCTTCCATGGTAACAATTCCCGCAGTCCCACCAAATTCATCACGGACGAGAGCGAACTGTTGACGTTCCTCAAGGAACATCTCGAGTGCTTCATCGACGTTAGCAGTCGTTTTCAGAGAGATAACAGGCTTCTTGAATTCACTCATTGGCAAGTCCCACTCATCACGGCTTGCTGCCATCAATATCTCAGAGCGAATGACGATACCTGACGAGTCATCAATTGTATCGTCGAAAACCGGAATCCTCGAAACTCGGATTATTTTATGCTCATCAAGGATTTCCTTTACGGTGCTGGTTGCTTGGACGGAAGTCATAACGACTCGTGGTGTCATGATGTCAACGACTTTGATGTCTCGAAGTTTCAAGAGGTTGTGAATCACCTTTTCCTCATCTTCCTCAATAATTCCTTCCTCACCGCCCAAATCAGCAAGAGCGGCTACATCATCACGTGTGACGAGGGTGTGGTCGCCTTTCGGTAAAATAGCCTTGAGCATCTGAATTGGAATGATGAGCACAGCAAGCAAACGAACCAGTACTGCTAGCAGTTTGCCGGTGAACGGTGCAAGCTGCTTCCAATATGCCGTCCCGAGAGTCTTTGGAATAATTTCGGAAAGAAACAAAACTGCAATCGTAAGGATGATTGAAGCGATGGTCAATGCACCTTCACCCCAAATCGATTGGACTTCAGAACCTACACCAGCAGCACCCATCGTGTGTGCAATTGTGTTGAGCGTTAATATCGCTGTGAGGGGTTTAACTGCATCGTCTTCTTTGAGGTTCGTCCATACTACTCCATTTTTATCGCCGTCTTTTTCGAGGACTGCTATGTAAGTATGTGGGATTGAGAGGACCACTGCTTCAAGGATTGAACACAGGAAGGAGACTCCGAGAGCTATTGATGCGTAAACGATGAGGGTGGTCATTGCCATTTGGGGTCTGTGCTCCTAGCGGGTGCCTATCTCAAGCACAGGCATGGGGTTATTGAAATGTACCATGTGCGTACCTGTTGAGAGTGTAAACGCATTTCTGCGAACATAGACAGGGGTGAAAGTCAAGAGCAATGTGTTGTTCCGAAGGGTTGAGGGGCATTATGTCTGGTGAACATGTACTGATTTGTGTGGCTTGGCCGTATGCAAATGGCCCCCTACATCTTGGGCACGTTGCAGGGTGCTACCTTCCACCCGATATTCAATCTCGATTTGAGCGAGCACGGGGTAATCGCGTGCTCATGGTATCTGGCTCAGATGAGCATGGAACGCCAATTACAGTTTCAGCAGAGCAGGACGGAATCACGCCCCAAGATGTTGTCGATAAGTACCATGCCATCAATTCGAAAGCACTGCTTGAACTTGGTTGCACTTGGGAACCCAATGTTGACCCACGGGGCATTGAATACGGCGGGGCTTTGTTCAACAGAACATCTGATCCCCGGCATAAAAAAATGGTTCAAGATAATTTCATCCAATTGATGGGTGCCGGACTGTTTGAAACCAAAACCATGAAACAATTCTATGAGAAAAATCCGGATGACTCCACAGTTGGACGATTTCTACCCGACCGTTACATCGAAGGAACCTGCCCCTCATGCAACGAAGAGGGTGCCCGTGGCGACCAATGCGATGCTTGCGGTGCTACATATGAAGCAATTGAATTGAAGAATCCTGTATCAAAAATGAATCCAGAAGCGGAGATCGAAATTCGCGATACTGATCACATGTTTTACCGTCTCGATGCCTTTCAAGAGGTGCTCGAACAACACGCAAATGAGCAACACTCAGTATGGAAGTCAAACGTGCGGGCAATGACCAAACAATGGCTCGACATGGGGCTACGCCCTCGAGCAGTAACCCGCGATTTGTCGTGGGGAATCCCACTCCCGCTTGAAGACGCAGAATGGGAAGGAAAGTGCGTGTATGTTTGGTTTGAAGCAGTTCAAGGTTACTCGACATGCGCTCGTATTTGGGCTCAAGATTTTGCTACAGAACATGAACTAGGTGTGGATGCTTGGAGAAAATGGTGGTGTGTAAATGAACATGGTGAATCACCTCGTCACCTCTATTTCCTCGGAAAAGACAACATTCCTTTCCATACCGTCATATGGCCTGCACTGATCATGGGTCTCAACCATGCTAAGAATGGGAAAACGTTGAACGATGCCGTTCAACTTCCTGGCCCTGGTGATTTGGCACTGGAATCTAATGTCCCTGCAATGGAATATCTGATGCTTGCCGGCGGTCAGTTTTCAAAATCTCGCAAGCATGCAGTTTGGCTTCCATCGTTCTTGGACAGGTTTGACCCAGACACACTTCGATACTATCTCGGAATTAATATGCCGGAGAATCATGATACTGATTTTAACTGGCCCGACTTTGTCGAAAAAATCAACAGTGAACTTATTGCAGCCTACGGTAATTTTGTACACCGCGTTCTTACTCTGGGTGCAAGGCTTGAGATGACTGTACAAGGCCCATTTTCACCATTCGATGACCTCTCAACGACCTTCGATGTGCAGGAGAAATTAGTATCGTTGCACGAACAAATCACAGAATCTCTTCACAGACATAGGTACAAAGAAGCATTGCGATTTGCAATGAACGCAGCTCAGACCGGTAACCAAATGCTTCAATCTGCCACTCCATGGAAATTTTTGAAAACGGAAGGCGATGAAGAGTACATTGCTTTGCGAAATACTTCCCTCTCCAGACTTGCCTTTGGATGGCGAATTTCGCGTTACTTGGCAATCGTTATGCAACCTTTCTTGCCGTTCAGTTCTGCTAAACTCTGGAAGGCACTAGGACAAGAAGGAGAAGTTACTGACGTTCATTGGGACTCAGCGATTGACTGGACAGTTCCAATGTCATGGAATAATGCAACCCCTGAGCCGTTGTTTAAGCGGCTAGATTTGGAAGAAATACTGGCTTCCGAACAATCTCTCGTTGATTCAAATGAATCGGCAGAACAGCCCGGCCACAGCGTTAAAGGTGGCAAAAAATCGAAGAAGAAACCCAAAGGAGAGAACGAAATGACAGATGCACCAGAAGGAACTACATACCTCAATTTTGAAACATTCATGGAAGTCGACCTACGCGTAGGGAAGATTTCGGCAGTTGAAGACCACCCAAACGCTGACAGACTTTTTGTCGTGACTCTTGATGATGGTACTGAAGAAGGCCGAACGATTTGCGCTGGCCTCAAAGAGTACTACACTCCTGAGCAAATGGTTGGTAAAACTGTTGTATTTGTTGCTAACCTCAAACCAAGACCACTCCGAGGTGTAACTTCCGAAGGAATGATGTTGGCAGCAGACGATGGCGAAGGCAATGTCAAACTCGTTACCGTTGATGGCGAAATTTCTACTGGATCCCAAGTACGCTAATCAATTGGACATACGTTCGTGAACGGCATGCATGATGCCGCGTGACACTTCACTGCACTTTGATCGAAGCAACGGGCATTGAAGTCTTATTTCTTCGCCCATCTCCAATGGCAACGACTGCAGATTGATTTCCACATTGAACAAAGCACCTTTGACAGCAGCACTCGCCAACAGTGAAGCAACGCCGACATCTGATACTGCGTTCGCATTGCCATTTCTTGCGAGTTCTTCTTGACATGACAGCAATTCCAATCCGAGAAGTACAGTTTCATACGGTATTTGTGCAGCAAGAAGGGTGTTGTTTCGTATGGATTCCTGGCGTTCTTTTTTCTCGTTTTCCGTTGATTTTGCCATTCGAAAAGAATCCATTACGCCATCGAATGCCTCACTGTCAAGTTGTGCTAATTCTCCGGCTCGATGAGAAATTTTGTCCACGATGAGTTGAGCGTCCTGTGCCGCGACCCAACCTTCTTTCCATTTCTCGTTTCCAAGCGTGAGATGAGCCACCATTTGCGTCAACGCAGATGCCTGACCAAGAGCGACTGCTGCGGCAGTTCCGCCGCCTGGCGTTGGTTCCTTCGACGCCAATGCTTCTTGGAAATCCCGTAAACTCATGTCCATCCAGTTCATTGTGCCACCGCCTTTGAAACAGCCCATTCAATGATACGCTCGTTGGCAATAAATTCGTCCAGTTGACTCAATCCCAAGCCCTCAATCGCAGCCTTGACCAATTCTGCATCGTCGCTTACACCTTCAGGCGCATACCATCGTCCTGATTCCAGCATTGCTTGCAACGGTACAAGGCCAACCAATTCACTGCCTGGTGCTTGGATGCCATGGTCGCTAGCCAATGTTTTACATGCTTCATAGGCCACATGCATCGGGCATTTCTCAACATCACGAAGGTTCATTGACACTTGACTTATACCGTGTGATTCGAGTGTGACCCCCATTCCTTGTACCAGAGTTAACATCCCAGGCACACGCATTTTACGCCCATCGATGTTCTTGATGAGTCTGCCAGAACTGCGTACAATCGAACCAATTTTTTTAGAGACCGATGCGTCCTTCTCGTCAATATTGACGTTGTATGCAACCAAGATCCCCCGTGAACCAATCGTAATTGCCCCTGTTTTCGATATTCGTTCATTCCACTCTTTTGGGCCAAAATCAGGATACCTCGTCGAATCTAAATGCTCTGTTTGCCCATCGCTCATTCGAGCCTGTAAGCCTTCATATTGTCCCTTTCGAATCGTTGATAGCAATTTTTTGTCATCATGCAAAGCTGCTTCTCCGTACAAATAAGTTGGGACATTGCATTCCTCAGACACTTTTTCTGCTAGGCGCATTGCCATTGCTGAACATTGCTCCATGGTGATTCCACGCAGAGGTACAAACGGACATACATCGACTGAACCTAATCGTGGATGCTCACCGTGATGTACGCGCATGTCAATTTCGTCAATTGCTTTGGAAATGAGAATGAACGCAGCCTTTTCGACAGATTCTGGTCTGCCTGCGATTGTGATCACAGTTCGGTTGTAGTCCGCGTCAGGCTCTATTCCGAGTACAGCACATCCGGGAATCTCAGCAATTGAATTGGTAATGCGTTCGATTTTCTCGATGTCACGGCCCTCGGAGATGTTTGGCACACACTCGACAATGGATTCCATGCTTGCCTGCCTGCACCGGAGGACTTTGAATGTTAACGCTCATACACACGGATTTCATCCGTAAAGTGCGTCTGGTGATGATGTGATACCACTTGTCGACTTCTT
>JABIWF010000041.1 GCA_018701175.1 Methanobacteriota archaeon | reverse complement strand
TTCCCAGTCGGCAGGTTGTTCAGGCCACTTGCCCCACGGGTAGAGCATAATCCAAACACCGGTGTGCATGGTGACGTACAAATCGGCATCAGGGACTGCTGTGTTCATGTAATCCGAATTCGCAGCAGTCTCAGACTCACTGAATGCACTGCTCCCTGGTTGTGTTGTTGGACAGGTGTTCCAGTAATGGTCGTAATTTCGATTCAAGTCAACCTGATTGATGTTCCATCTGGTGTCGATGTCGTTCCCATCAGGATTCAGCATAATGAGTACGTGAACTTCGGTGTTCTGCAGAACATCAACGACTTCTTGTTTACCTTCAGCCCATCCGTCAATGTACCACTTTGCTGTCAACCAAGCCAACGAAGTCCCAAGATATTCGTTACCATGGTGACCTCCATCGATGTATACGATTTCTTTTGCACTGCCGTTGGCTTTCGTTTCGACTGACCAGTCTGACAGACGCACGACCCACAGCGATTTGCCTAATTCAGACTCGCCAACGCTGACGAGGTCGACGATATCGGGATTATTATCCGCCCATTCGTTCACTTCGAGCGTTAACGCAGCCCAAGTCATGTGTACGTGCCCGTCGATAGGGTCACCCGGCCAAGCCGTATCATCGTTTGAATCGGATTGAGCGGATGCAACCGGTAAACTCGACAGCAACAAGCATAGGACCAAGCCTACAGCAACTCTCATGGGCAAGCCTACCGTCTAAACATCAAAAACGCTTGCCTAACAGTAACTTCACCAGTCACTGGTGAAAGAATTCGGATTGGTGACTTTCTCAGATTCTCGAGTCCAAATCGAATTGATGTCGGTCTTTCCGCCGTAAATATCAGCGAACGGGTCAATTTCTTCAGGCTCAAGGTTACGTTGCATGTAAGCCTCGACTCGCTCACGCAAGTCCGGTTTAAACTTCCAATAGTGAATTCTCCATTCTCGTCCGTCCCAAAGCGTTGTTTCTTCCGATTCAGTGGTGAGCAAATCGTAGTCTTGGAACATGTAGAACAAGTTTCGATCTGTAGGTTCAAGAGCATTATCGATGATTCGATTGTAGAATCCAAAGAACCCAAGTGCGTGCTCTGCCATTCCTTGAGCGACCCCAGCATCCATGTCCAAATCGATGTGCTGTTGAATGGCTCGTGTGAGTTCTGATAATGTCATTGTCATTTTTTATTCCCCCGTTGCCGCTTAATTCCTCGCAGACAGTATATTTTATTGTCATCCGACCCATATAGACCCATCGCCGTTTTTTCATGAAACAAAGAAAAATCAGTAATTTCAGCCACTCCAACGCCGGATATCCGGAGGCCGCTATGCCCCCGAACAACCAGTCCAGTAGGCGACTTGACTTAAACCACATCAAACAACAAGTTCAAGAACATGTGCGCAGGGGCGGGGCTGTGAGCGAAGACTATTTCGAGGGTAATTTCCTCGGGTTGCCCGAAACGGGCGAACATGTAGACGTCGTAGTTCTGCCTCTTCCGTATGAACTCACAACATCCTATGGACAGGGCACTGGACAAGGTCCAGCAGCATGCATTGCCTCGAGCGGTCATGTTGAATTGTTTGACGCTGAACTTGGTGTTGACCTGCCTGCTTCACTCAACATTTACACCGCACCAGAATGGAACGGTGAAGGGGGAAGCCTTGCTGAACAACTCGACAACATCAGTTCGTACCTCCGACCATGGTACCAAGGAGATTGTTTTCCCGTCGTCCTTGGCGGTGAACACGGTATTCTACCTCCGTTAGTCCATGCCGCAAGCCATCATCCACTTGTCGATGGAGAACTTCATCGCTTGACCATCGTTCAAATCGATGCGCATGCCGACCTGCGTCCCGAATTGGATGGCGAAGCATACTCTCATGCTTGTGCGGCAGGTCGAAGTTTAGACCTTGGCGTTGGGCGACTTTTGCAAGTTGGTATTCGAGCGTATTCGAAAGAAGAGGCTGAAATTATCGAAAACGACGAACGAATTACGACGTTTTTCGCTCGTGATACCCAATCACCGACCTCCGGGCATGAATCGTGGAAAGCTTGGCTCTCCGAACTGTCCACCCTTGAAGGGCCCGTTCACCTTACCATTGACATCGATGGATTGGATGGAAGTTTAGTTCCTGCAACTGGAACTCCAGTACCAGGCGGTTTATCGTACTGGCAAGCCATCGAAACTATTCAAGCCGTATTCAACGCTCCAAAAGCAGTCGTCATCAGTGCCGATGTCAACGAAATTGTGGCGCATGATGGCTCTCCGCTCACCGAATTTACCGCAGCGATGTTGGCGACTAAAGCAATCGTCTCGCATACGAAAGCCCGCCGAGAGGGGCGATGGGCCGCACAAGGCACGCAGGCTGGAAAAAACCGTGATGTTGAATCATCTACCTTTTTCACTACCAAAATTGGGAACGCTTGAAATTACAGAGAGGTGAGAAAATGGACCAACTCAAAGCACACGGAGCCCATGTATTTCTTGATTACACCGGCTATGCTCGTCAACAAGAAGACGACGGTGCATGGATGCTGGAACTGATGGTACGAGCCGTGGAAGAATGCCAAATCCGAAACGTCCATTCACATGTCGAGCAATTTGACGGAACTGTTTCTCCGCCTGGTTTTGCTGCAGTCGTACTGCTCGATGAAAGCCATGTTTCTGCCCACTGCTATTCAGAAAAGGGTTGGCTTGCATTGGATTGTTTCACATGTGGAAATTCAGACCCAAATCAACTCGCCGATAATATTCATCAGCGATTAATGGAATGTATGCCCATGCTTTCATTGAAGCGAAGGCATCACCAAGGACGGTTTCTATACGAAGGTGAATAAGATGTCTGTTCGAAATTTTGTGAACGAACATTATCGGCATTTCAACGCAGGTGAATTGGCTTCTGCTGCGGTGTCACTGACCGATTTCCTCGACAACGGTGGAAAGGTGTTTCTGACATTGGCAGGCGCCATGAGCACTGCAGAACTTGGACGCAGCCTTGCCCCCATGATCCGTGCAGGTCATATTGCTGGGATCTCTTGCACCGGTGCGAACTTGGAAGAGGATGTTTTCAATTTGGTTGCCCATAATTCCTATGTTCGTATCGATAATTGGCGTGACTTATCCGCTGAAGACGATGCGGCTCTGCTCAAAAGCAAACTCAACCGAGTCACTGACACCTGCATTCCAGAAGAAGAAGCATTCCGGAAAATCGAGCACCACATCATGTCCAGTTGGCAACAGGCTGATGCTGCAGGTGCGTCAAAATTACCTCACGAGTTTTTCTACGAATTGCTGAACAGCGGCGTTATGGAAGACGAATATGAAGCACAACCGGAGAACTCATGGCTTCTAGCTGCTGCTGAAAACGATCTTCCCTTGTTTGTGCCAGGATGGGAAGATTCCACGCTCGGCAACATCTTTGCTGCTCGATGCGTTGAAGGCAAAGTCAAACCATCTACCATAAAAAGCGGTATTGAGTACATGATTCATCTTACGAAATGGTACGAAAACATGCAGAGCCCGTTGGCTTTCGTCCAGATTGGTGGTGGCATCGCTGGAGATTTCCCAATCTGCGTCGTACCTCTGTTGCATCAAGATTTGGAACGAAAAGTTCCACTTTGGTCTTGGTTCTGTCAAATCAGCGAATCCAGTGCATCGTACGGTGGTTATTCTGGAGCGCCTCCGAATGAGAAAATCACTTGGGGAAAACTCTCGGTAGATACGCCGAAGTTCTTGATTGAGAGCGATGCAACAATCGTTGCGCCGTTGTTGTTTGGATATGTTCTCAATCTGTGACGTGATGAACGGATTCGAATGCACGTAGACGCAAGTCTTGAAGAGGAGTAGATACGACAACCTACCATGAGCATGCGAAAACCTGCGCTCGCCATCTTTTTGTTCTCAATGATGCTTATGCCGCTGGTCTTCACTGCGACAGCAGAGGGGCAACCTGCTCCTCCGACCATCAATACCTCGTGGATAAAAGGGGATAACGGCCTCAATGAACATGCTTACACGGTCACTTTTGCTGACAACGGTTCGTATCAAATTGAACTTGACATCACACACCTTCGCAACGGTGAAACACTCGAAAACGAAGCGTTCATTTCGTGGTCATCGGTTGACGGAAAGCGAGTCGCTCGTGCAGTAACCAATTCGACCTTATCCTGGGGCGATGAAGTGACCGTGACCGTCAGCATCCTGTCATGGGACGGAACAGCACTTTCCGAGCCACTCGAAACTGTTCGCTCTTTCACAGTCGGAACATGGAATCAACCAATGGCTGACCACGAAGTATTGTTGAAGACGTCCTGGGTCCTCGATCAGACCTACATGACCGAAGACGGAGAACAAGGATTCTCTTTAGCATTCAACGGACAAGGGTGGCAAATGAGAGAAGGCGTTGTCCTCAACTCATGGGAACTTGGCAATGGAACGCTTACTACGCTTGAGAACACCGACGACAGTTCGACCAACCTCACCCTTAATCTCGATTCAATATGGAAAAACGAAACCGTTCAATCGGGTATTTTGACATCTCAAGTGTTTGATGCCAAAGGGAGTGGATTGCTCCATCTGGTCACGTTTGACGGAACTTCAGAGAGTGAAATCACAGCCAATGTATCTCAAGGCTGGTTCAACCGCTCAATGATTGACGGCGACTTGTCAGAACGATTACGGATTGAAGCAACTGGAGACTTGGGAATTACAGACACCGATGAAGACGGTCAAGAAACACTCAATGTCACCGGCGAAATCAGCGTCTTTTTCCTTGAAACTTGGGATGAAAACGGAGTCCGGAAATTGCAACACACTCAATTTGAAGCACTCGCAGACATGCGATTGTCCGAAGACGACTTTGCCATGGACATATCGCTTGACGGGTTTACGCTCCTTGAACGGTGGGAAGAAGGTGTACGGACTGCTGAGAGGAATGAACTGGTTGGAAAAGGAACATTTGGACTGAATGACGAAGATGACAATGCCAGTATCATGATTAACGGAACGATACACGACTTCCATGTTTTGACTGAAGACGGTCAAACCGTCATTGACGATTTACACATGGATGGGACAATTACCGGTGATGCACAAGGCACGTTTGGTATTGTTCGAACGATTGAAGAGTCCGGAATGCAAGCCAATGCAACGCAGGTTGAATTCATGGTCAATGTGATTCATCAAGATACATGGTTCAACATCACCGGCATCAACGGTGGTAATTTCTTCGATGGCCAAGGCGTTGGTGCAACACATAACGAATCATGGGATTACCAAGCCGTTCAATCCGATTGGGATAACCGAACAGTGCGCATGGTATGGGTCGAAACTGGTGCTGACCCCTCAAGTGGCGATGAACGACCTGAAAACAGCCCGCTGCAGATGAATGCGACTCAGCCCGAGACAGAAGAGATACTTGGAAACATCACCATCTCCCGAGAAACCGGTTTAATGCCAATTCCGCTCATCCCAGGAGACACCGTACGACTTGCCGATCAAGAAGGATTGTCGCTTATTATCACCGCAGAATCTACTGGCAACGACCCTCGTGATGGATTCAACCTGCATGTTGTAAACTGGGTTGGTGCATACGAAAACGTTGGAACTGCATCCGGTTCAATTGTCGATCAAGGTCCGCTTATGGGCTTGCTCTCAAGCGTAAACCGAGTGTTGGAACTTCCTTACGGAGAAGGTAACGAATCCGCCAACTTCTCAGAGTCTCAAGTTGTCGAGCGAATCGTTTCTCCGTCCGTCATCACAGCTGAAAACAATACCGCCCCAAGCCTCGTTGAATTGTACGTCGCAGAAGGCGTCATGTACGGAGAAGGTGGAAGCGCAGGAACGCTTGTGGCCCATATCAGCGACGCTGAGTTTAACATCGAATCGGTCCTTGTCGACCTTTCTCCAATCGGCGGAGAGATGACCCTCCTCAACGACCGTGGACTGGATGGCGATGCGACCGTTGGAGACAACCGTTTCTCAACCCGAATTTTGGTTCGAGGTTTGGAAGTTGGTAACATCTCGCTAAATGTCACTGCAACCGATGTATGGGGGCTTACCGCAACAGGAACTGGAGACATCGAAGTCGTCAACCAAGGGCCGCGCCTGCACGCTCTTGAGATACTGCCGGACACAGGCCCACGGGGAGCAGTCATGATCGTCAATGCACAAGCCTACGACGGCCACGGCGTTTCCAGCGTCGATATCGATTTGAGAGAACTCGGAGGTGAACTTGTCCCCCTCACCAAAATCAACGAAGTGTGGGCAGGAAACTTCACAGTACCAGAATCAACCGTACCCGGACAACAAGCGCTTACCTTTGTTCTCACGGATAATTTAGGACAGCGAACATTCACCACTCTGTGGCATGTGGATGGCATGAACACCAGCTTCCAAGCCATCTATGGACCTCACCATATCTCAGATCAAGTCATGGAAGAGATCAGTATCAATGTTCTCAATACGCCTCCAAGCATTACCAATCCTGGCGTTCTTTCAGTCATCCGTCAAGAGCAAAGCAGAACCGTCGTCTTGGAAGTTCCAATCAGCGACTATGATGGAATCCTTGTTGCTCGAGCGAACCTTGGCGTGTTTACTTCGTTCACATCACCAGACACATGGCAAACAATGTACGATGACGGAACAAACGGTGATGCAGTCGCTGGCGACGGGGTTTACTCCGTCGAAATGCAGGTGCGGAACAGTATTCCACTTGGTACGCATGAAATTCTCATCCAAGCATCGGATGTATTCGGTAAAGTAAGCCCAACTGAATCCTTGGCAGTGCAACTGACCGAAGATGATGGCCTTTTACCGGGTGTTGAAGGTTCATCCATATCCACTGGCGTACTTGTTGGATTGTTAGCCATCTGCGCAATTGCTGGTGCTGCTGTCATCTTTGTTTCAATTCGAAACCGACCTGAAAACCAAGATGGAGAAGACCGTTTCGGATTTAAGTGAGCACACCGATGAGCCGACAACCGTTTATACCCCCGTTCTTTGGGATGAATATCCCTGCGAGCGTAGTGTAGCGGTTATCACCGAGCGTTGCCAACGCTTGAACCCGGGTTCAAATCCCGGCGCTCGCACCATTGTCACGCAGTGAATCGTTTTTAGTGTAATTATTCCATTTTCGCCGACCTTAAGGCGTCCCTAAGTATTAACGGCTGTGGCTGAAATAATCGTGTTAGGGGAGTTCCATGGCAGAGCGACGTTCAATCTTTATCGGCAAAAAACCACTTCACGCCTATGTCAGGGCGGTCGTCATGGCAATGGAAGAAGGAGAACGAGAGTTGCAATTGGTTGCCCGTGGCGCAACGATTGGAAGAGCTGTTGACGTTGCAGAAATCTGTCGTCGCCGTAACGGCATCATCGCACAAGGGCTACCTGAAACGGTTAGCATCGGCGAGATTCAGTGCTCCTCAGAAGTGTTCACCCAAGAAGGACAGAAAGACAGAACGGTCAGTGTGCTGACCATCGAATTGGACGGCATAGGCGAAGTTCCGAGTGAAGAAGAGTGATTACACTTCAAGCAACCTTAGTCTGCGTTCAATTTCATCTGCAGTCGATTCATAGACAGGAAGTGCTTGCCCTACTGGGTCCTCAAGTTCCCAATCTTGGTCAATCCGCATCAACGGACAGTGAACACCACACCCCATCGAAATGACCATGTCGTAATCATCAGCCGAAAAGGCATCGACGCTTTTTGGTTTCATGCCTTCAGAAGAAATCCCTCGCGCCGATAGCACTCTGACCGCATTGGAAGCGATTGCACCTGCTGGATGTGTCCCCGCTGAATCAGCAGTGTGACCCATTGAACGAGCAATTCCTTCCGCCATTTGTGAACGGCATGAGTTTCCAACGCAGACAAACAAGAGTCGCATGAAGTTCCATACCTTCGAGTGTATTTATTGATTCTCACGGTAAGAACAGTCTAAAGGGAGGAGGCGTTGCAATTTACATGGAAGATGAAGGCAGAGGGTTGTTTCAAGCAACCTGTATCACTGCCACGGTATATGTTGTACTTTTCCTTGCTCATATCGTTGCTGCAGCCAAGGACATGGATCTCGCATTTAGAACGGTTGCAGCACTCATTACTGTTCTTACCTTTAGCGTGGGTACATGCATCCGCTTCATTGGAAGAATCAAAGGTACGAACGCTCAACTACGAGCCAACACCATAGGACTGTGTTTCGCCCTTCCGTTAGCGATTGGCTTGGCATGGGCGTACGCCGAACAGTCGTTCGACATCATCCGAACCGTACTGTTTCTAGCGACTGCCATAGTTGTACATTTCATCGACCGTAAAGTGATTGGACGTGACAAGGCGTCGAAGATGGGTTGAAGTAGAGCCGATTGGTGCTCGACATATGTCGGATTCACCGGTATCAACGCACGACCCTAAAGCCCCAGAAGAATCTGCAGAGCCATCGCCTCAAGAGCAGAAGAAAATGGAGCAAGCATACGCCCAGATGAAGCGTAAAATGTCAATGCAAGAAATCGGTAAGAAAATCAAGCACAAGGTGATGGTTCTCTCCGGAAAGGGTGGCGTCGGGAAATCAACGGTCTCTACTGGACTCGCTCTCTCTCTCGCCCAACAAGGCCTCTCGGTTGGTATCCTTGACATTGACATCACTGGACCAAACGTTCCGAAAATGATGGGGCTCGACGGGCGTAGATTGCATGTTGAATCCGGTCGCATTCACCCTGCTCAAGGCCACCTCGGTGTCAAGGTCATCTCGATGGCGTTTTTACTTGACAATGAAGACACTCCAGTCGTATGGCGTGGCCCGATTAAACTCGGTGCAATCCAGCAATTTATTGGTGACGTTGAATGGGGTGACTTGGATTACCTGATTATCGACTTCCCCCCAGGCACATCCGACGAACCGCTTACGGTCGCTCAATCCCTGCCTGACATCGACGGAATGGTGATTGTTACCACACCACAAGATGTCGCATTGCTTGACAGTCGCAAATCGATTACATTTTCCGAGTCGCTGAAAGTTCCAGTTCTCGGCGTTGTCGAAAACATGAGTGGATACACCGTTTCAGGTAAAGCAACACCGGGCATGGAAATCGAAATTGCAGCACCTGCTGGGAAGACTCTGAAGACAACAACCGATGAAGAAGGAAACTTCAGCGTCACACTTGATATTTTCAAAGAAGGCGGAGGGAAATCGACCGCAGAGGAATTTGGCGTACCGTTCCTTGGCGCACTCCCATTTGATCCTGGATTTGTCCGTGGCGGCGATGACGGTGTTCACCGAATCGTCAGCGACCCTGAAGGCGAATCTGCTATCGCTTTTGCCGGAGTAGTAGCCGCTCTTCAAGAACAAATTGTTGACGGTGAATCGGTCGGTCTTGAGATTATTTGATGGTGGAATTATGACCGATGAGATGCCAAAGATGACACGGTTTGAGCGCAGAGACTTTGATGTCCAGCTCACCTATGCTGACGAATCTGAGTTCGATATTACCTACGATGATTTGCGCCATGCGTGCCCGTGTGCAAAATGCTCACCAATGCGTAATCAAGACGAGACGAGCAAAACGCTCCGCCGTCAAGTCGAAGCACTACCAAAAGAAAAACCGATAGTTCGAACCGTAGGCAACTACGCCTTAGGTTTCGAATGGACGCAAGGATGTTCAAGTGGTATTTACCGATTTGAGAGAATTTGGGACTTGGCCAACCGCAGAGACCCAGACAATGGTAAGCCATACGTCCACGGTGCTTGGTGAACAAAGACTGGATTTTGCTGAAAAAAACCTGCGAGGTTTCATGTGCAGTAGACAACCCCGGAGGGGTTGGGGTTCCTATGGACGGCATTTATCTGACTTGGATGATCAGTGCCATGACGCTGGGCATACTCCTTATGCCGGTGTTCAGACCACCGTGGGTCAAAGTCACCCTACCCGCATTCATTGACTTGTTTCGACGCTATTGGATTCACATGGTCATTGTGTTCATTATTTACAACTCGAAAGATCTCTTGGACCAAGTCGACCGAATCATCATTGCTAACACCGGACTTGACATGACGCCACTTATCTACGGCATCGAGGGAAGTTTGGTATTGGAGGTTCAACAGACCTTTGAAGCAAAATGGCTGACCGTTGCATTGACCCATTTCTACGTTGCAGGCTTCATGTTCATCTGCTATGTTTCAGTGTTTTACTTTGCCTTCTTTGATGACCGTTGGATTGCTGACCGAATGACCTTGAGTATCGCTTGGGTCTACATATTAGCCATTCCGTTTTATCTGTTCTTCAATGTTCGAGTCACCGGTGATTATGTACCAGGAATGGAAACGCTAGCCTACGACTTAACACCTGAAATCAGCGATTGGTTCCGTCGAATTGACCCGTTCACAAACGGTATGCCTTCCCTGCACATTGGCATTCCTTTTGCCGTTTGGTTGTGCCTCACTCGGTTTGATGAAGACCGACGATGGAACAAATATCGAGCCATGGTGTTGGCCTATACGCTGGTCACCGCATTTGCCATTATTTATCTGGGAATCCACTGGTTCTCAGACATCATCGGTGGAATGCTCATTGCCGCATTGGCAGTATCGTTTGCCGACCGCACCTCCAACGGTTGGTGGAAAGTATTTGACGAGCGGACAATGAATGCGCGAATCGTCACATTGTTGACAAATCCAAACAAGGCCTATTCGATTGTATCCAGTCGAATCTCCTCCTCATTCAAGCGTTATCGAAACCCGAGCAGCAGAGAAACTGGACGGATGGCGATTTTTGTATTCATTCTGATGTTTTCGATTATCACATGGGAATTGAGTCACCAATCGCTGCCTGCAGGTGGAATCGAAGCACCTGAAGTCGTAGCTGCCGATGACGGTTGGATGGCAACCATCGACAACCGAAGCACCGGCCCAATCATGGTCATTCACGACTTAACTGACCTTGACACAACATGGGAAGTGATGAACGGAAGCATCGAAGTTGACTCACCCTACACCATTTCGGGTTCTCTAATGGCGGTTTCCAACCAAACTGCTCTGTCGGTGTACAACCTCAATACAATCAGTATCTCAACTCTACCAATGATGACCATGGACATGCAGAGAGTTGATGACGTGATTCTAACTGGAACTGATGATCTCAAATACATTATCACCAAATCTGAAGGTGAACTACGAGCGTTTGACATTGAAGGCAATGAACAAACACTCGGTTTTGAAGCGGAAGGAATCGAACTTGTCCGTGCCAATGGTCTCGAACTTGCCATGGTCTTAGAGGATGAGCCAACCAGCATTGAATTCTCTCGCATCGGTTCGACAGGATCCATTACCATCAAAGAAATCAATGCGAGTGGACCTGCAGAACAAGATGAAATCCTCGAATTATGGGGTACTCCTGCCGATATGGAAAACGCCACCATCACCGACTTTGTGTACGATGATGCGTATCTTGCCGTCACTGTAAATGTCACTGCAACCGAACGCTTGGTGGTCTACAATCGCTCAACCGATGAACAGTGGTTGGCCAGCGATGCAAAATACGCAGTGAGTGACCCTTCGATGAAAAACGGCATTTTGGCTTGGTCGATACGGGACCATCTTGACCCCACCAACCCTCTCGAGAAATACATGGACGGTGAGATTCAATACGTCAACCTCTCCGAGAATCAAACGCAATCGTTGACTGCTGATTCACTGCATCAATGGAATCCAAAAGTTCTCGAACATCATTTGGTGTATTTTGAGGAATCGAACGATGGCGAAATCTCGGTACACATCCATTCTTGGGAGCCTGAAATCACAGTCTACTCCAACATCATTCTCCAAATTGGAATCGTCATTGGCGTACTCTTGGTCTTCGCCTATGTCGTTCAACGGCAATCAGAATGGAGAAGTTCCATTGAAAGTACTCAAAAGAAATAATCACTTTTTGATGCTTAGCATTCGTTCAAGCGCCCACAGTGAGCCTTCTTGAATTGCTGGTGGCACTTGGATTTGGTTTGGTTTTTCGCCATCGACGATGCGCTCGAGAACATCCATCAAGTAGGCTGGGTGAATCATGTACATTGTTGAGCAGGGACAGATTTCCGCATCGAGGCATTCGATGTGTTTGTCGGGGTGTTCATCAGCCAGTCGAGCCACCATGTTGATTTCCGTCCCAATCGCAATGCTTGAGCCAGAAGCTTGTTGTCCGACGAAGTTTCGAATGTATTGCGTCGAGCCGTTGGCATCGCTGGCTTCCACGGTTTCAATCGGACATTCAGGATGAACAACGACAATCCCTTCAGGGTGACGAGAACGGAAATCTACAATCTGCTCAGGAGTAAATCGCTTGTGGACGGAGCAGAAACCGTGCCAAAGAATAATCCGGCTGCCTTTCATTTCCCCCATAGCACCGATTCCTGGTGTCCATGTTGGCATCAAATCGAGAGAGATCCCCATTGCGTTTCCAGTGTTACGACCGAGGTGTTGGTCGGGGAAGAAAAGAACTGCACCTTTCTTACCTGCTCGCTCAAAAGCCCAGTTGAGGACGCCTTGTGCATTGCTTGAGGTACAAACGATTCCGCCGTGGCGTCCTACGAAATCCTTGAGGTCTGCACTGCTGTTCATGTAGGTAACGGGAACAAGGAATTTCTCACCCGAGCCTGCAACGGCAGTTGGGTCGTCACGGTCGATTGGGTCATCAAGGCCTGCTTCTTCAAGCAGAGTTGTCCAAGCCGATTCAACTTCAGAAAGCGTGGCCATGTCGGCCATTGAGCAACCTGCTCGCATGTTTGGCAGCACCACGACTTGCTCATCACTGGTGAGAATGTCTGCTGATTCTGCCATGAAATGAACACCACAAAAGACGATGTATTTGGCGTCGGATTCGGCCGCTTTTTGACTGAGCATGAACGAATCGCCAAGGAAATCAGCGTGCTGTACGATGCTGTCCCGCTGGTAGTGGTGGCCCAAGATGAGCAACTCATCTCCAAGTTCGACGCGTAATTCTTCAATCCGATCGGCTATAGCTTGCTCTTCGGGTGAAAGAGAGGTATCCATGAAATCCACGGAACACATTGGCAGTGATACGGTCATGCGCTTCAGTTACTGCACGACGCCGTCCTTTTTGAAACAAACCTTTGCTGAAGCGTTGATAAATAGGGACCTTGAGCGCTGTCTATGGCCTTTGAACCGACTGAGCGGTTGCACCTCGGTGCAGAAGCAGAAGTATGGGCAGGGACATGGATGGGCATGAATGCCGTGCGTAAACTCCGCCGTCCAAGAAAATGGCGACATCCGGACTTGGACCATCGCCTAGGGCATCGCAGAATGATGAGCGAATCACGCCTACTCATCCGCCTCAAGCGCAGTGGAGTCCGAGTGCCTGCAGTCTTCGACCTTGACCCAGAGAACGGTCGTATGATTCTTGAACGGATGCC
>JABIWF010000082.1 GCA_018701175.1 Methanobacteriota archaeon | reverse complement strand
TTGAGGAGAAAGTATGCCAAGTGACACGGATGACTTGACTGCAGACGATTCATCTCCTGAATCGATGCCTCGTCACCGCGAAGACTGGAAGCAGCACGACCTTCTTGCAACAATCCTACGCCGGTATTTCTACGTCGCATCGCATATGTCTGGCGGATTTTTACCCACTTGGGTTGTTTCTCCTAAAGAAGGAAAAGATGTGAATGAATCCCTGGTTGAAGCGAATAAATACTTCCAAAAATTGGGTTGGGCAGCCAAAATTTCCCGTACAGATGAATGGATTATTCAAATGATTCCGCTTCCAGAGCGACCTTTCCCCTCTTCCAAATTGACCCTCATGATGTGGTCGGTTTCTGCACTGACGCTCACCCTTGCCGGTGCGTATTGGATGGAAGGTTCTCGACCAACTGGTGGTTGGTTTTTTGAATCGTCTTTTTTGGATGTCCTAATTGGCTATACGCTCCCAGTTCTTGTTTGTATTTTCATTGCTTCACTCATTCAAAAGCGTACAGCGTCACATTTCAACCATCGAGTTGGACATATTACCCCAATTCCAGAACCCACTATAGCGCTGTGGAGTCTTGGCTTATTCTCCCAAACTGCCTTGATTTGGCCCTTTGGCCTCTTCCTTATACCCACTTTACCTCGAATGGATGCAAGACTTTGGGAGGATCGAAAAGTGTTAGGTTGGGTGGCCATTTCGGTTCCAGCATCTTTGATTTCTTTGGGGCTTGCACTTTGGGCAATCGGTTTATGGTTGACCCCAGACTATGTGGAGATTACACAGGCGCAGAATATTGCTGAAGGCCCGTTTATCATTGAGATATTGGGCCAATGGCTGCTTGATGATTATCTCACTCGCCTCATCTGGTCTCATCCATTTGTCAAAGCTGGTGCTCTTCTCACCTTCTTCGGATGGATTTCTTTGCTTCCAATTCCTACATTCCCTGGCGGTCGAATAATGGTCGCACGTTCAGGACACATGGAGGCTCGCAGTAGTTCAAATCAAATGTTTTTGTTCTTCCTCATTCTTGCCTTTGCTTGGATATTCAACGCCTTCAATGGTTTTACAATTTGGATCCTCGTCTTGACTCTCATTCTGCCCTTGTTGCTGTTTATGGGGGCAGACCGTACCTCTCCCGTTCTCCTCAACGAGTCAAAAGGCCTTGATTTAACCTCAATGAAAAACATTGGAATTGTAATGCTTGTTGCCGTTTTGTTCGCCCTCCCGAGTCAAGTTCCATTTGATAGAGATGACGATTGGAACACCGCCATCGTGTTTGATATGAAGACTATTTTCAGTGCGGAGGAAGTCGACGAACGCTGGAACGCTAAGATATCCCTGCATGTCATCAACCCATCTTCCGTAAACAGAGACTGGGCAGTTGATTATGATCAATTCGCCGATGGACTTGAGAATTGGGCGAAAGTTTGGGAATGCGATGGAGAAGAGGATTTGTCCATCGATGGATTCGGATGCGGCAGTGTTTTACCACCTCGAACTCATACAACGGTCGTTCTCAACCTCACTTGGACAGATATGACTCATTCACCTTCTCTGACTAATTTTTCTCTCCTCACACTTGCGGATGACATGTATAATCATCTTCCTGTATCGGTTCATCCCGACCTTTCTTTCTATCCCGATTCACCTTGGAAGGTTATACTTTCTGAAGGCGAACTCAAGCGTTGTATCTCCATTGAATCGTTTTCTGACGAACAGTTGAATGTGAGTTTTCCAAATGCAGACCAATCGTTGGAGATTCAATCTCGTTTGCAATGGATTGAAGGTCAAAACAATCTCGAAGCACACTACGATTCTGCTCCAGAGCAAGTCTGCTTGAGGGGCTTAGATCCGGTAGTTCTCCGAACATCTGAATTGAACACGATTCGGTTGAACGACGAGTTGTTCGATGGAGGAATGCCGGAACTACCGTTGATTGCAGTCGTTCCGCCTCAGGGATGGAATATCACCAGTGAAGCACAACTTGGTTGGGGCTTTGAATTGAATTCAAGCGGTGCACTAAGTTCGATTGATGATGTTTGCCCACTTAACCCATCGTTGTCCATACCTCCAAAACCCATGACGGGTGAATGGATTTGGGATTTAGATGTACGTAAAATCTCGAACATTCCGGCAGTTCAAGGGGAAAATCAATCACTCACAGTTCGGATGTCAGACGGTACGAGCATGCATGTTTGTTCACCGCAACTTTCAGTCGAACCGAAATTTAACTTTACCGTTGAGGAAGGGCCAGAGCTGATTTTCCAAAGATACAACACATCTCATCGGATGTGGTCAAATATGTGGATGGCTGCCTATAACGGCACCTTGTTGCAATCGCAGGGAGCCAACTTTTCTTTCTATAGTTCAAGTAACCAAAGCATACCTGTTCAAATTAATTATCAAGGCAATGGGGATCAGTGGACGACTGTACGCTCAGTGAGTTCACTTTCCAATGGATGGAATTCGTTTGAATTTGCCCCATCAGATTCGACGCTTTCAACGCTCTGGTTCGAACATCAAGATGATTCACTTGTGATTCATTTGGCGAGTTACGTCTGAGGTCTTGTTATGCGTGTAGCCATTCTTGGGTCAGGTTCACTTGGCTCACTCTATGCTGCGTTACTCTCTCGAGTCGATGGCGTTGAAATGCTTATTCATGGGCGCGGCACACACGGTGCTCACATGGCTGCAGAAGGACTTCACCTTGAAGGTGAATCTGAACACTTTGTATCCAATGCTGATGTTTTCTTCTCTCTCGATGAAGTTGGTTTGCCACCGGAGGCTTTTGGGTCGATTGACTATGTTCTTTTGACAGGAAAAGCCGACCAGACTCTCTCTCTGGCATCTCTTGCTCGTAATCTGCTCACTTCTGATGGCTATGCTTTGTGCTTGAGCAACGGTTTGGGTCACGCTGAGAGATGCCAAGAGGTCCTTGGCCCCCATCGCGTTTTTGCAGCAACTTCCACGCACGGGGCTTGGAGGCCTTCTGCCGGAACTGTTCACTGGGCTGGAAAAGGGGAAACGATGATTGGAGCGTTGCCTGGTGGGCCTGGGCAATCTGAGGCTCAACCTCTATTGGATGCCCTTCAGCACGCTGGACTATCTCCTGAATGGTCTTCCGATGGAATCGCCACCGTTTGGCGCAAAGTATTGCTCAACATTGCCATCAATCCAATTGCAGCTCTCGCAGGCGTCGAAAACGGTGAATTGCTACGTCCGGACCTTTTTTCATCGGCCTTTTCGACCATGTTAGAGGGTGCTGCTGTCGCTCGCCAAGAACGAGTTTCCCTGCCCTCTAATTCGGAATTGGAAGAGCAACTTCGCCATGTTCTTGTGGCAACTTCGAGCAACATGTGCAGCATGTTGCAGGACCTTCGCAGCGGCAGGAAAACCGAGATTTCAGTGCTCAATCAAGCAATTGTCGAACGTGGCGAACGTGCAGGACTTGCCACTCCACTCAATCAAATGTTGGTAGCGATGGTTACTGCTCTTCACGCTGAATAAGGTCTGTGTTGAAGTGAAGGCCACGGTTTTCTTGTCTGGCGAGTGAATCTTCGGTGACCAGTTGTCCCACGAGGATGAGGTTTCGTAATTCGACAATTTCACGGGAAGGTAAGGCGCTTCTCCAGATGTAGTCCACCTCCTTGCTAAGCAATTGCAATCGACGTTTCGCCCTGTGGAGTCGATTGAATCTTCGAACGATGCCGACTTCTCTTGACATCGTGTTGGTTAGGGCTTCTCGATCGTTGGCTACGGATACGTGTTCAGTTAGGTCTTCAAGCCCATCTGCACGCCATTCCGGTAACGGAGCATCAAGGCTTTCTGGTTCTGAACCGATAATGTGGTTCGCAGCCCGTGCGGCGTAAACTACCGCCTCAAGGAGACTGTTTGATGCTAATCGGTTTGCGCCATGCATTCCTGTACAGGCAACTTCTCCGATGGCATAGAGGTGGGGTAAGGGTTTCCCTGATTCTCTGCTGTGCGGGCGGCCGAATTCGTCAACTGCCAATCCACCTACGATGTAATGTGCTGCGGGGGAGACCGGAAGTGGATCTCTTCCTAATTTCAAACCATGACGATCGAGGCGTTCTTGAACAGTTGGGAAATGGTCTACAAGATGTTCTTGGTTTAAGTGGGATGTGATCAGACAAACATGGTTTTCTCCTGTTTCTTTCAACCGTTGGTCAATTGCTCGAGCGACAATGTCTCGTGTAGCCATCGAGCCAAGCGGTGAATGTTTGAGTGTGAATGAATAGGAATGAGGCAACAAGAAGGAATCCTTTTGGCTTTTCATATCGGTTTGCCATAAGCTAAATCCTTGATTGTCCAATATTACGCCACCTTCGCCACGAACAGCCTCTGTGATGAGGAAAGGGCGGTCAGAGTCAATGGCTAATGCTGTGGGATGGAATTGAATGAACGCCAAATCCTGGACCGCAGCACCTGCTCTGTATGCCATTGCTAGGCCATCACCAGTGGCGACAGAGGGGTTGGTCGTTTGCGACCATAACTGCCCTACGCCGCCCGTAGCGAGCATCAGTACGTCGGCAGGCTCCGTGAACACCGAATTCTTTTCTTGGTCGAGACACCATACACCTGCGATTCCTTTCTCGGGGTTTTGGTGTTCCCGTTGGATTAAATCCATCGCCAGTGTATTCGGTTTGAGTATGATGTTGTTATGCGTGCTCGCAGCGTCATTTAATGCCCGCTCAATCTCTTTTCCTGTTGCATCTTTAGCATGGAGGATTCTGCGTTCCGAGTGTCCACCCTCTTTGGCATAATGGAACTCTCCGTTTTCATCTGTCTCAAATTGAACTCCAATATTGAGTAGGTCACGAATGCGTTCACCAGACTCCTCAATGACACTCCGAACCACCTGCTCGTCGCATAAACCGTCGCCGCTGGTAAGTGTGTCTTTGATGTGAGATTCCAAGCCGATTCCGTCTGTTTTGTCCAGAATCGCAGCAATTCCGCCTTGAGCCCAATTTGTGGATGAATCGATAGGCCGTTGCTTGGTGATAACGGTCACCGTATGACCTGCATCGGCCAAGCGTAAAGCAGCAAATAATCCCGCAATCCCACTTCCAATGATGACAATCTTCGCCATTCAGCGCCCTCCTTGGTGTTGGGTGCATGGTGACACATTTCACCCCATCGGCAGCGAAACGGCTATGTCCGGTCCAGTTCTACAGGTGTCATGGCGAGTATTCGTGACCTCGTCGGCATCCTCTTTGGAATCTCACTTGCAGGCTTTTCGATTGGAAATGCTGGCATGGGTAAAATGGCTCCTTATTTCATAGAAGGTGCTCCTGATTCGAAAATGGTCATCACTCGGATGTTTGAGCCGCATTGTGCAATTCCAACGATCGAGGCGGAAATTGCTAACGGAGATGAATCGTACTGTCTCCAGGCAACCGGGATATGGGACGGTATCGATATTCTGTTCCTCTGTCTTGGATTATTCGTTTTGCTCTATGGGCGAGTCGGATTTACGCGAGTTGGCCGACGTAGTCAACGCCGGTATCACATTCTTTTCGGAACAGGTGCTGTTCTTTTTAGCCTCGCAGTATTAGATCGACTCGAATTTTTACCCAGAGCTGCGAGTTCGACAGGAATTGCTGAATTGATTCCTTTTGCAGTTTCACCGTTCATCGTCCAATGCATCATGGCTGCCATCGGCTCTTTCCTCATGGCGGGTCCAAAATACTGGGAAGCAGAGGGCATCGAACAGGCTCGTGATCGATTGAACAAGAGAAGAGTCGTAGCCGATACATTCCGTGGAACCTTTGGCTCGGTCAAAATGTCACTCAATTCACGAAGTGGTGCGACGCAACGAATTTCTCGCTCGCGTTTGCTCAAGAAAGATTCACAATTGCACATGCGTCGAACTGCTTCCAAAAGTATCAAGGTTTTAGCAACATGTCCATATTGCAAAGGTGGTGGTTGCGTCGATTGCAACCAAACCGGCACACTGTGATTCTTTTTATCACATTTTTCAGACGAAAATACGCCTCTTCGGCTTCCGACTTACTGTGGTCAAAAGCGCGTGACTGACCCTTCATCACTCGCATTGTTTAAGACCCGTGGGGGATGGGTGTCGCGGATAAGGTCGAGGCAACATACTTCGATTAGAGGGATAGGGATGTATCTTCAAGCACTGGAAATTTCAAACTTCAAATCGTTCAAGGGTGAAATTACCGTCCCACTTGACCGAGGATTTACAGCCATTACCGGTCCGAATGGATCAGGGAAATCGAATTGTGGTGACGCCATACAATTCGTTCTTGGACCCCGGAGTAACAAGGTGATACGCGCTCAAAACGCCAAAGACCTCATTTTCAACGGCGGCAAGAATTCGAAACCTGCTCGCTCGTGTGAAGTAACGCTCGTTTTTGCAAATCCATTGCTGACCAACGGTCGCCGAAGACTTCCGATTGAGCAAGATGAAGTTCGAATGACACGCGCTGTGCGTCTCACCAAAGCAAACAACATTGTTACAACTTACTTACTCGATGGAGAGGAAAGCAGTCAGAAAACATTCCACCGTTTGCTTGGTGCTGCGAATGCTCGTCCAGATGGCTACAATATTGTTCTCCAAGGCGACGTTACAAAACTTGCCAAGATGACCGCAAAGGAACGTAGAAAAGTGTTGGATGGCGTTGCTGGAGTCACTTCTTACGATGATGAGATTCGAAAGGCTGAACGCCAAAAAGAAATGGTTGAGGGATATATTGAACGGATTGGGTTACTTGAGGAAGAACAAAAAGTTCGGCTACGTGATTTGACCAAGGAAAAAAACCTAGCACTCAAAGTTCAAGATTTGGTTAAAGAACTCCAAACAGCTCGAATCGTTTCCGCTCAATCCAAGTTAGCAAGTCAAATTTCAGAACGCACCTATATGGTTGAAGAACGCTCTCGTATCGAAGGTGAAGCCACACAGATGGAGGCAGAAGTTAAGGAAGGCGCTCAAGTTCTTCTCGGATTAGAAGACCAAATCGGTGTGCTGCAGAAGCAAATTGAAGACCTCATGGGAGGCGATTCAAATGGCCTTCTTGCCGCTATTAACCAACTCCAAATCAGGATTGCAACCAGCGGAGACCGTATCGACGAGGCTGAAGAAAAAGACATTGAGGATAAAGCAGAATTGGTTGATTTAGCTTCATCTCTGCAACAGGCTGTCGATTCTCTCGATGAATTCAAGCAAGGATTAGCGAACGCTCGCACTGACCTCGAAGATTCAGAGAAAGCGCTTGCTGAGGCTAAGAAAGAAGAGTCGGAGGTGCAAGAGTTGCTCGAATCATCCGGCACCGCTAATGCTGAACTTTCACGTGCTCTTTCGAAAGCAATATCCGATACTGAATCAGCTACCGCAGCCCTTAATCTCGCTCAAGAAGAGGTGAATCGAGTCGCTACACAAGCAGAAATGCTCGATGAACAAATATCTGCCTCTCAGGAAGCAGCGGAAACCGCTCGTCTCGCATTGGGTGAGTCTGAACTCGTTGGTGAAGAACTCGGAGCAAACGCTCCTGACCAGAACCGCAAACAACTTGCCGAAAAACTACTCACTGCGCAACGTTCAGAAGCGAAATTACTTGAGGAATCCCAGTCGATTGAAACCCGTCTTCGGGAAACAGAACGGCGCCTCAACACTGCAAAGAACGAGTTGGAAAACAAGAGTGGTGCGAGGGGTATGGCCGGTGGTGCAGCCGCTATTATGGCCGCAAGAGACCGCGGCGAACTCCGAGGAGTCATCGGTACTGTGGCAGAACTCTGTCAACCGAGAGACCCTTCTCACAACGATGCACTTGCTACTGCCGTCGGCGGTGGAATGACTTCAGTTGTTGTTGATAGCGATGAAGATGCAGCACGCGCCATTCAATGGTTGTCACAAAATAAGGCAGGACGGGCAACCTTTTTGCCGTTAAACAAACTCACTCAATCACGAGCAGCAGGTAAGGCGTTGATGGTTTCTCGTAAACCTGGTGTGATCGGTTTCGCCAGTGAATTATTGGATTATGATCCCCGAATTGATGTTGCAGTGCGCTTTGTTCTCCGGAACACATTGATTGTCGACAACATGTCTACAGCCCGTGCCAACATGGGCGGTGTCCGACTCGTAACGCTTCGAGGAGATGTTACCGAAGCCGGTGGAGCAATGGTTGGTGGGTCGAAGAGAAAATCCATGGTCGCCTTCGGAGGAAATATTCAGGGCGCCAGCGAAGTTGAAACCCTCTCATCCGATGTGGAACGATTCCGAACAATGTCGGATATTGTCAACGGGGCTCTCGCAGACGCTCGAAGAGTTCAATCCGAACTTCGTTCGAAAATCAATGATCTTACCGATGGAGAACACGCGGTTCGTTTCCAAGAATGGAGAGCTGAGCACAAGCAAGTGAAAAGTAATCACATCACCGCTCTTGGTAATGTTGCCACACTTGAGAAGCGACTCGGTGAATTACGGCTGGAAGGTTCAACGAAATTGCGTGAACTTGACGGTGCACAACAACACCTCGCTGCAATGAATGAAGTGCGCTCTACTGCTCAAAACCAACTCGAAGAAGCCAGTCCAGTTCACCTCAAAGACCGCCTACATGCATCGAAGGTGAAACGTATTGAGGCTGAAAGTACGAAAGCACAAGCACAAATTTCACTCAACGGCGATGCAAACCACCAATCACTTTTGAAAAATAGAGTTGATGAAATTAACAAACGCATCCTGTTGCTTGAGGGTAATGCAATCACTCGAAGTGAGCGAATTGACACCCTGCAAGCAGGCGTTGCCACTGATTCTATAGATTTAAGGGCAAAGGAAGAGGAGCGTTCTCAGTACCTTGAAGAAAATCAAGGACTTGAGGACGAACGGTTGGAACTTATCGAAGAACGAACCAGTCTTCAAGTCAAACTCCAACAAAAAGCCCTTGATGCTCGTTCCCGACGAGGTATGGTTGAAGAGATGGGGCGTGCGCTTCAACTCAAAGATGAATCAATCCGTGAAAATCGACTCGAGATGTCTGAAAACAATATCGAGCCTGCCGCCGAAGGCGTGTCTCTACCAAGCGTAGGGGATGCTGAGCGAAATGAGCGTGCACTTCAGCGTCGCCTCGATTTCCATGGCCCCGTCAACATGCTCGCTATCGAGCAATACGATGCTTGTGAAGCGAGACTTTCTGAAATGAAAGGTGATTTCAAGGTCTTGCAGCAACGTCGAAAACATCTCATTGATGTTACCGGAAAACTCGAAGAACAACGCAAAGAACGCTTGATCAAGGTCTTGGAAAAGGTCAATGAAAACTTCAAGGTCGCTTACAAGTCGCTGAGCGATGGTGGTCGTGGAGAACTGTTCCTCGAAAATGAGGATGAACCGTTCAAAGGTGGTCTCGAACTCTGGGCACAGCCTCGTGGCAAATCCGCTAAGGTTACTCGACATCAATTGTCTGGTGGAGAGCAATCTATGGCCGCATTAGCACTCATTTTCGCCATTCAAGATTACGATCCAAGTCCGTTCTATTACTTCGATGAAGTTGACCAGAACCTCGATGGGTATAACGCTGAACGCATTGCATTGATGTGCCGTGAACGCAGTAAGCGTGCTCAGTTCATCATGGTCACATTGCGCAAAGTTTCACTTCGGCTTGCAGACCATCACATCGGCATTACGCACGGTGGAGACGGTTGCAGCAGAAGAATCGTTGACTTTGACCGTGAAAAGGCGATTGCTTTGGGTGAAAGAGCCCTTGCTGAGGCTGAAAAGGACAATGAAAAGAACAACTCTCGTATCGAAGAAGCGTCAGCAGCTACGCATGAAATGCCAATCGTACCTGAGCCTTTGGCCACACCAGGCAGCCTTGGTGGACTGCTCAATCACATGCCAACCATTCAATCCGATGAGCATTCAACAACGGGGCTCGAAGCGCTTGCTGAACGAACTGTGGATATGACCGAAGATATCGAAGAATACGCAGAGGTCGCTCATGCAGTCAAGGCTGCCGAGGCTGAAGAAGAGTTCGCCAGTGAATCGACTGACATTGAAGAAGAAACAGTTTGAGGTGAACACATGAGTGAACAACAATCTGGATTGGATAAATGGTTCCTGAGGCAGGATGTTATCGATCAATTGTTGGCGTCTGGTGAAGAATCACAAGAAGCAGCTCTGTTCGGTGACAAAATAATGGCGATTGCAGAACGTGAAGAGGCAGAGCATCAAACGCTCGTTGACCCATTTGACCGTTCCGTCGCTCTTGTTCTTTCCTTGGTCCGTGACGAGGGGCTCGATGCTTGGAACATTGACCTGTCGAACTTTCTCAAAGTCTTCACTAGCCGTGTTAAATCAGACGCAGCCACCCTTGACCTTCCAGCATGCGGCCGTCTCATACGTATGTCATGGGAAGTTCTTCATCACCAAGCAGAAGATTTGTTTGACCGTGTTCAACACATTGATACGGAAGACGAATGGGATGATGGTCTCGGATTCGGATGGGAAGCAGATTACAACGATGAAGACTTTTTCTTCACCAATTCCATTCTTCAAGGCACTGCTGATGAATTCCTTCCGGATTTGTTAGAGAACCGTGTTCGGCGTGATGAAGGTCGACCTGTGACTTTGGTAGAATTACTTTCAGCATTCAAGGATGCTTCTGACGACGCCGAATCGCTTCGCCTAAGAGAGGAAAATCGACTCGCACACGAAGCAGAACTGCAAGAGTACCTTTCCGATGTCGGGGGACGTATGCACAACGAAGATCTTGAAGGCGATATCAAACGCTGCTGGCAAGCGTTGAGGTCCTCTTGTATTGATTCAGGTTCGTCAAAGGTTCCCGTTTTGGTGGTCATGGAATCGTTGAAACCAATTTTAGAACAAACCTTTGGTTCTGTCCCGGAAGGCTACGATGACGAGGCGAAAGTGGCTTCTTTTATTGCAGGGCTTTTCCTCACTCATCGAGGCTTTGCTTCAATAACTCAAGACAGCGTCCCAGATGGAGTCATTTATTTGGAAGATATGTGGCCTCAAATAGAAACTTTTGAGGAAGTTAGTCAGTTAATTGAAGGTCAACAAAATGCAGAAAATGAACGAATCCAGGAACAGGATACGGGTTCGGTTCGACACGCCAAATTACGAGCCGAAAAAGCGCGTTTGGCTGAAGAGGAATCAGCCCGTAAGCACGAACGTGCCCTTGCTAAACAGCAAAAAGAGCAGCCAGTTGTGGAGACGAAAGAACCGACTGGAGTTGAAGAACAGTCGTATGATGACCATGAATGGCTGGTTGAATGAAGGTGAAGCAAATGACAGAAGTCCCAATCGATACTTTACTCGAAGCAACTCTTTTTGGAGCCGGCCGTTCGATGAGTGTTTCTGAATTATCTACTGCTCTGGGCTACGATGAGGATGAGATGCTTGATTCACTCTATTCATTGCGCTCCACGTTGAAGCGTCGCCGTGGTGGTGCCTTGCAGGTGGCTGAAGTTGGTGATCGTTGGGCCATTGAGGTCAAGCCAGACATCGCCAGTCATCTGCCTAAAGAGACCAAAACCGAAATTCCACAAAAATTGCTCAAAGCGGCTGCACTTATCGCTTATCATCAACCCATGCCTCAATCACGGTTGGTTGAATTGTTGGGTCAGAAGGCCTACGATTATGTTCGAGAACTCGCCCAATTGGGGATGGTTGACCGACGTAAGGATGGTAACACTCGACGCCTGTCGACTACCCGGCGCTTCTCCGAAACCTTTGGTTGCCCTTATACAGACCGCAAGAAAGTCAAGAAATGGTTTAGGGAGCAAGTGAAGACTACTGGCATGTTTGATGGAATGGAAGATGCCGCTGTGCTGAAGGAAGAGTCTGAAATCGACGGACTGATCCAATCTACGCTCCCGCTTGGAGAAGAAGAGTGACTCACTCGTTCCTCAGAGTCTCAAGCAATTCTCCAACAAGCGTTTGTGTTTTAGGTCCCGTTGCTTCTTGAAGCCGTGCGGCGACAATCTCTATCTCGTCGCCTTGAGCGCCAGCTGAAACGGCCATGTTTCGTGCGTGCAACTTCATGTGACCCGCTTGGATGCCTTTGGTGGAAAGCGCTCGTAATGCTCCAAGGTTTTGCGACAATCCTGCAGCAGCGATGATTCCGGCCAGTTCCTGGGCCGATTCTACTCCAAGTATAGCCAAGTTGGCTTGAGCTACCGGATGGACCTTGGAGGCGCCTCCAACGATGCCTACGGCCATTGGTGTCTCGATTGTACCTACCAAATTCCCACTGCTGTCCTTTTCCCATGAAGTCATAGAGCCGTATGTTCCGTTACTGTATGCTGCCCATGCGTGGCAACCTGCTTCTATTGCTCGCCAATCTTGTCCACATGCAACCCCAACGCTGCTGATGGCGTTCATTACGCCCTTGTTATGTGTTGCAGCACGAAAAGGATCTGCCATGGCAAAGTGCTGTGCTTCAAGGATGCCTTCAATAACGGAAACTCCATTTTCATGCGTACCATCTTCGGAGATTTCTTCTGGAGTAAATACAGCCTTTACCCGAGCCAAACGATGTGCTGCGAGATTGGAGAGGATTCGAAGATGAACCCGTCCACCTGTGATTTGTTCGATTCGAGGTGCAATTAACTCTGCCATGGTATTGACGGCGTTTGCACCCATAGCGTCTCTGCAGTCGACAATGATGTGTGCGATAAGCATTGGTCCGCTTATCGTATCGAGAAGGCGTGTTTCAATTCGCTTGCAACCGCCTCCAAGGCGAATCATGGTTGAAGGAAGGCTGTTGCACAGTGCCATAAGTTCGTCTGAAGCAGCCATAATCTCTGATTCTGCCTTTTTCCAGTCATTACAGTCTAAGACTTGGAGTTGAGCAATCATCAATGGGGCATCGGAATTGGTACTGAATCCGCCGTTTTTCAGACACCGTTTCGCCATGTTCGATGCGGCAGCAACCACACTTGATTCTTCGAGGCAGAATGGGATGAGGTAATGCTTTCCATCGATGACAAAATTGGTTGCAATGCCGACTGGGAGCGACATTGTGCCAATAACGTTCTCAATCATACGGTCTGCAGAGTCTTCGCTGAGTGCGCCGCAGGCTTCCAATGCATCGATTTGTTCTTGGTTTAGATTTGCCATTTTTGCAACTATTGCTCGGCGTTCTGCGACACTGTGTCGGAAAAAACCACTCAAGCGACTGTTCTCCACTGCCATAACGTCACGTCCATTTCTCTCCAAGGGCCTTTACCCCATCAAGCAATCGGCAAGTAAGGTGTCGATGGCTCGTTTTCTTCGGTTTTGATTCTTGGCGAATCACTCTGATTCTTAACGGGTTTAACGGTTTAATTAACGCGTTAGAGGGCCGTTAGCCATGCGTTAATTGGAGTGATTTTATGGCGGCGGTATCGGGATTAACATATCCTAACAGGTCTCCTAACTGTCCACTGAGAGTGAAACATGAAATACTCAAAGTAGATTGGACCTTTCATGCGAATAGTTGGCAAGGAAATGACTCTGCCCCCTATGGACTCGAATCCATTCTCGACCGTGTCTTTGGAAGCGAGTGATTCAGATCTCCTTGTTGG
>JABIWF010000140.1 GCA_018701175.1 Methanobacteriota archaeon | reverse complement strand
TCCTCATCCTCACCTTTCGAAGATATCGATAATTCACAAGCAGTCCTTGTTGGCTTGGGTATTCTCCTCGGCGTTTACGCCCTAATCATTACCGAAGTAGTTCATCGAACTTTAGCTGCTGCCGTTGGAGGCCTCCTTGCAATCATCGCGCTAACTTTCTATTCTGAGAAATCGTTCACGCTTGGAGAAGTTACCACGCTCATTGACTGGGAGACAATTGGTCTTCTGCTTGGAATGATGGTTATGGTTGGAATTCTCTCTCACACAGGTTTGTTTGAGTGGTTTGCAGTTCAAGCCTACAAACGCAGTGGGGGTTCAGTTTGGACACTTGTGGTGATTCTGTGTTCAGTGACTGCTGTTCTTTCAGCGTTCCTTGATAACGTGACTACCATGCTGCTCCTTACACCAGTTACCATTCAACTTGCGAAGGTCCTCGATTTGAAACCCATACCCTTGCTCATCTCCGAAGTATTGTTTTCCAATATCGGCGGAGCTGCAACCATGATAGGCGACCCACCGAACATCATGATTGGCTCCGGACTTTCATCTGCTGCCATCGAAGACGCCGCAATGAAAAAAGAGGGTCTGATCCAAGAAGGATACTTGGAACTGGCAAGTTCTGGCGTGACTTTCAATGATTTCATTATCGAAATGGCCCCTGGAATTCTCATGACCATTGTGCCAAGTTTCATGTTCATCAAGTGGTTTTATGCTGAAGAGTTTTCAGGAAGCCGTGTTCGTGATATTGCTGAACTTGAATCAATGTATGGCATCAAAGATGCTGCAATGCTGAAAGTTAGCGGCTTCATTCTGGTTCTGGTTGTGCTCAACTTTTTCCTTCACCCTCTCACGCACATCGCTGTCTCGTGGATTGCCCTCGTCGGAGCTGTCGTCATGCTGCTTGCTACTGATCGGCACGAACTTGAAAAACCTCTTGAGCACGTCGAGTGGACAACACTTCTGTTCTTTGCAGGTTTGTTCGTTCTGGTTCACGCACTGCAATACTTAGGCGTCATTGCGTTCATTGGCGACTATGTTACGAAGGGTATCGAGATGTTCGGTACTTCGGCAGACGGTGATATTGTTCGCCTTGCCGCTGCAATTCTCATTATACTGTGGGTTTCAGCCATCGCCTCAGCCTTCATTGACAACATACCTTACACGGCAACAATGATTCCTGTTATCTTGCAGATTTCTTATGAACTCAACATTGATCTTGGTCCCTTGATTTGGGCGCTTGCATTTGGCGCCTGCCTTGGTGGTAACGGGACATTGATCGGGGCCTCTGCAAACGTCGTCACCGCCGGTATGTCGGAAGAAGCGGGATACCCGATTTCATTTAACGAGTTTTTCAAAGCCGGTTTCCCAATAATGATTCTCACTACTGGGATCGTGTCGCTGTACATGATGCTGGTTTACGTTGTCGGCGCCGATGGTGGTGGAGACGTCTGGAAGCTTGTTTGTATTGGCATAACCGTGTTTGGAATTGTTGCTCAATTGGCTCGTGGACGCTCGAAAGGTAAGAACTTCGCTGATTCATTGGTTGACGATGACTTGGATGCCTTAACCGAAATCGCAGAACGAGCAGTGGATCTCATCAAGGGAGTCAAGAGTTCCGAAGAATGATGAACACATTTCTCCGTTGTATTGAAGTGCCATGGGTTCATGGTAAGCATCGGGGAACGCCATGTTTGAATGCAAAGTCTGTGGCCTTCTCTCTTTGGGAGGCTCTGCCTGTCCTGCGTGTGGGAGTCTACTTTTAGTCGACTTGACCCTTGAAGACGATGATACAAGTCCGCTACCAACCGAAGTGCCTGGACTCGATGATGCCGTTGCTTCGTGGTATGAACTTGAAGGAATTGAAAAGCCTGAAGCATTGGAAGAAGAACCAGCACAAACTCCATCCAGTACAGGTTCTCTACCATTTGGATTCTCAGGAGAATCGAACACAAATGTCTCGAGATTACCGTTTGGTGTAGGGAGTTACGCTACAGGAATGCCCTTTGCTGAAGTTGATGAGGCACTTCCATTGGTGAGCGAACTAGCTCGTCAAACAACAACGCATGCAGAGCCACCAGTCGAAACCCCATCTCCAACCCCACTCCAAACAAAACCTCTCATCTCTCCGCCTCAGGAGCAGGAGACTCCACCAGTCCAGTTTGTGCCAGAACCAGTATCACTGCCTGCAGTCGAATCCCATACAACCGCTCATCAAGTCTACGCACAGCCTGCTGCCCCGCCACCGCACCCTGCTCCAACTCCTGCTGCAGTGCCTCAAGTAGCCGTCCAGCCCGCCTATGTGCTGCCTCCAACTCCAGTGCCGCAACCTGCTCAAACTCCTATGGCTATGCCCACAGTCGCAGCACTGCCTTCGATGGAGCCTCCACGCGTCGAGCCTGCGCCTTCTCTACCGCGCGTCGATGTTGTTGAACCTCAAGAAGTCCGAGTTGCAGCAGTAGAACTCATGTCTCCACCGTCCTCAAGCAATGAGCCTCTTTTTGACGAAGTCCCAGACATGTGGCGTATTGATGCATCCCCGGTGAATATGGATGAACTCTATGCAGTGGAGGAACAAGTCGTTGAGGTCGTACACTCTATGGATGAAGTCGATGAGACATACATGCATGATACCGGTGTCGGCGATCTGCATCCAGACACGGGTATCATCTCGCTCGAACTTCACCCTGCTAAGGCTCTTGGAGTCAATCTTAACGGCATGCCTGAACTTGAAGAGGTGCTAGCTGAAGGATTCTATGCGATTGGTGAAGAATCTTGGGCGCAGGCAGCAATCTCATTTCAAAAAATGGCCGCTAAAATGCCCGGCGATTCAGCGGTATTCAACAACTACGGCCTGGCACTTTTGCAACGTGCTTTGGCAATGGCAAAAAGCAGTGATTTGGAAGTTCAACAACTTTCATCGACACAATTTGAGTCGGCAATCTTGGCTCTTCGCGAGGCTGCAAAATCATCGCCGGCGAACGGGACTATCCTCCTAAACCTCACGCATGCTTTGCTGGTAAGTGGGCGGGCCGAGAAGGCATTGAACCTGCTTTTCATGTATCAAAAACACAATGAAAACACCTCGGAAAGTGCCAACTTAGAGGCGGCTACTCTAGTTAGCATGGGAGAAAGTGGACGAGCTCTTGAAGTGCTCAAGGCAGTACCACAAGACTCAACAATCGCCTCAAACATTGCCAAATTGACATATTCGTGAAGTTCATGTTCGGAAAGCGACACGAATTTGATTGTTCATATACTCTCGATTTTAACTATTTACTGCACAAGAAATCGAAATTTTTTGAAGAAAATTGAGTGTCACCAAATGGCGTTCAATGGGTCATTTCATTGAGGATATTTTGTGCCATTTCTCCGAGGACCAAACCGATTCGTTGATATATGGGTGGTAAGTCGGGGGGATGCTTAAGCACCCTGATATGCCATGTATCGGGGGAAGGGCAGAGGAGAACCGTCCCTGAGGAGGCGGTTTTCTGTGGAAGCCGAATTGGCATGAATTAGATACCGAAGGGTTACTCATATGGTGTGTGATAACATACATGTGATGCTACAACCCAACTGGGGGATCGCT
>JABIWF010000108.1 GCA_018701175.1 Methanobacteriota archaeon | reverse complement strand
GTTTTCACCGTATGAATTGTCAAGTGCCACAAGTGCACTTGTCACACGGTCGACATCGTCTCCAGGTGCCACTCGAACATGCAAATTTCTAAAAACTCCATCAGGGGAAATCATTCCGCCTTCCAGTGAGGCATCTACGGCCCTCGTCTGCAACTTGTATGTAACATCAATATTGGAGATTTTCACACGTCCTGGTGTTGCTGCCTTAATGGCAATCGGAATAGTGACATCGCCGTCACCGTTCTGAGGAATAAATGAATTAAACGCCTGAACAAGTGTAGGCTGCGACTTGACTTCAGCATTAACGATGGACATATCACTGGCAACAACCGATGATTCGTTGAGGAAGAGAACCGATTCCCAATCCCAAACAAGGTCGTTGCCTATGTCAATCTTGGGTCGATCTGGATAGCCCTCTTCGTACTCCATCGTAACAGAATCAATGAGTGGAGTCAGGGAAGCGTCGGATGAGGTCATACTGATTGCGTAGCGAATGGTGTCGCCTGCTTCGGTTGAGGGGAAACTGACTTCTTGATTGTTGAGGGCAGGCAACCAAGATGAACCGTTATCGTTTGAAACTTGTACAAGAACAGAAGTCCCTGCTGGAACATCTGCTTGCCAGTTAGGGCGAACCTTACCGACCTTAGTACCCGTGACTTGAGGCGGTGAAGTCCAACTGCCAGAGGTGGCATATTCTGTGGCAGATTCGACATCAACCCACCATGAAACTGCAGTTGAGCCAATGAGTTGTGCTTTCCAAATCAATTCCGTACCGGGATAATCAAAGTGAATCGTCGAATTGGATGTTACAGGTTCCCAGTGCGTTCCGTTATCGGCGGAAATCCAGTAATCAACACGATCACCAATCGATGCTGCCGACCAGTAAGTCTGCACGTTTGCAGCAAGTACTGGCTCACTGGATTTCATCATCGGACCAAGCCAAGTGGTTGTGCCTGGCGCAGGTGTGGTCTTGAATTGCCATCCAGTGCCATATTCACGGTAGTAAAGTGTCGAGGACGACCAGGTAGAGTACCCACAATCGATTGTGACAAACCGTGAACCATCAAATTGCAATCCATAACCAAGTGCTGAAAGGAGGCGTGTTCCTGACTGAGGAACCAGAGAAGTTGAAGATCCAGAGATGGTCCATGCTTCCAGTTGGTCCTTGTCTTGGCTCGTTGAGCCTTTTTGACAACGCATGAAGAACGTCGTTTCGTTCACTTCCAACCCGCGAACTTGTTGCCCAGTTTTGCCACACTCCCAAGAGCTACCAGATGAGGATGAATACGAATACATGTCATCTCCACGAGTGTATGTCCCATCAGGAGTTTCACCAAATGTGTAAGGGACAATCCTTCGCTGTGCGTTGTGTACAATCCAAACATCTTCCGTCGTTCGGTCGTATGCAATTGCAGTGTAATCAGAATATTGCGGAGACACATCATAAGAGTCTATACAGGTCCAAACATCATCCCTTGAGATATCCATTTCTAAAACGCGGTGGTACTGCGTCGGTGCTGAAGATGAATAGTGGTATTTGTATCCAGACAATATGGCAAACATACGTTCATCATCGGTAATCGTCCAATCTCGGAATCCATAGTTTGCATAGTATGAGGATGAGTGTAGATTTGGAAGAGTGCATTGGGCTTGGTCCAAAGTAATAACCGATTCTTTCGTAGCATTGTTTGGATAGAGTCTGTGAACAATGTTTTGGAACGTAGAGGTACTCCAAGTTGACATGAACAACCAGTCGTGATGCTTGAGTACTGCACCTTGACTTTGTTTCATCATTGCATTTGAGGACTTGAGGACTTGCTGAGAAAATCTGCTTTCTGTTGAGTTGGAGGTGTGAGGTTGCCGAACAGCATATGAGCCGTTGTCCAGCCATGCATCCGAAGTTGGATTTGTAGTTTCATCGTATCCGTGTGCGAAGAAGTTCGAAGAACTGTTTGCCAACTCAAGGCTCAAATCGCCGCTTCGCGAGTCGGTTGAAGAGGCCCCACCAGCAAACCATTCATCACGGTCATCGGTAACTGATTGACTCCATCCTGTCGCAGACGCTCCAGAAAGTGTCATTGATACTTCAGTGACGTGTGCCCCTTTGGGCAAAGAGATTTCAGCGCCAATATCAGGATTCGCACCTTGATACAATGCAACGTGTTCTGTCGAGCCGTCACTGAACTCATAAACGTGGCGAGATACACCTGCAGCATCTGCTGAACCAACGAAAACTTCCGCCAATGGACTCATTGGAGACAGGACCATGATGAAAAAAAGTACGAACATAATGCCGCGCCCACTGGAAATTTCGTTTTGCATATCTGCTCCCCGTAGCAAGCACAGGCGCTATGGCCTTTGAATTATACCCCTACGGGTGAGACTTCTTTCACCCGGTTTGGCGTGAATCATATCGAATCGGAGATGAGTCGCCACGGATGCCGTCTTCCTCGTCATCGTGAACTTCAAACCAGTCAACCATCCAGTCGCCATCCGAATCCCAATTGGTTGGGTCCGTTCCTTCAGCAATGTGGTCGTTATCATAATCCAAGAGATACCAGCCGAATTCATGCTCGCCAACGGAACGCACTGGGGCGGTATTTGGAGAGCCAACATAGTAGATATCCCAGGCGTCAGTAAGATTTCCTGCAAGCAAGACTTCATCATTACCCGAATCCAAAAGAAGGAAGTTCGTGTCTTTGTCATCGACCACATATGCAAACCGAATATCATTCCCGAAAGATTTGTCCATCTTAAGGTAATTTTCTGCGCTTGAACCGGTCTCATCCAATTTCAGCAAAGCAGCTCGTAGTTGCCACCACTCCTGAACAATTTCCCCGTCGTAAATAAGGCCACTAAGACGCACTGCATTCGGTGAAGAAAGATCAGGTGTCGTGATTGCAAAGAATTCTTGGAAGTTGGTGTAAGGTTCGTAAACACAACCTGCACCTGTACAGTCCCAATTACCGTCTTGGTCAGGGTCAAAGTTTGCATCGAGCGGGTCTGCAGGGTTCATAGTGAACCATGTGAACGACAACTCTGGCCGAGATAAGACACCCTCTGTTCCCTGTTGAGAGAGCGGAAGACATGAATTTGTATCGGTTGTACATGCCCCGCCAGTAGCAGCATCAATCCATACCACTCGAATTTGCATGAATGTACTGTAGTTATCATTATCTTCATTCCAAGCCTTCGCATACTCATACCAGTCTGGAATCATGTCACCATCTGAATCGTTATCGCTTGGATTTATGCCATACTTGAATACTTCACGGCCATCTGAAAGATTGAAATCTTGCTCGTGTGAAACAACTTGTCCGTTTGAAACCACTGTTGTAAATGAAACACTATCACCATCTGAATCGTTCAAGTCGGGACGCGTTTGGTTGTCCCATTCCATCCAATTGGTGAACGGCAAGTCGCCGACACCCGACTGTACGATGGACGTACTTGGTGTGAAAGTACGTTCAAGCCACGTCCCCTGTTCAGCAGGTTGATCAAACGCTGAGCGGTCGTACCATCCATCATGGTCACCATCGTAGTTTACATCCCAAGGATTGAGTGGATTGGAAGCCCAGTGGTTGATTGTGGTCGGATCATCCATTCCATACACTGCATAGCAATATTCCCAACCGTCATTGATACCATCAGAGTCAGAATCAGTATCGGTCGGGTCAGCAACTCCGAGTAAAGTTCGGTTGAAGTTCTCTTCATTGAATTGGTTAATCATAATCATTCTGTCTGAACTTTCTTGACTCTTCGATGCAAAGTCAACATACAACGCTTGTTGTGCCTGTGCTGAAGTAAAACCAAGTTCCTCCATATATGCTTGAATTGCATCTTCGCCAAAGTCGATGAGGCCGGCAGCAGGTGGTACTGAGAAGCGCTCGCTAAACTTGCCATAGGTTCTTGATTCCCATTCACGTAAATTAGAGAATCGTTCGTCCATCGAGATGTTACCGTCACCATCGCAGTCGAAACTATCGCCATCAGAATCGAGATTGACGTCGCTATCAATGAGTGGATTCATGCTCCAGCGATTCTCCTCTAAATCCCATTCAGTGAACCAGTACTCGAAGCCATCATACATGCCATCATCATCAGTATCCGGATTTGTCGGATCTGACATGCCTAAGAGCGTCGATAAAATTGCGTTCGGAGGCACTCCGGCTTGCCAGTCATTAAAATCAGCCAGCAATCTCTTGCCACGAGTTTCTTTGGTAATCAAAATATTGAATACACGCTGGGCTTTCTCGGTAGGCTGTTGTACATCTCCGTCTAAGTGAAGGAGTGGAGCGTCAGATGGATGTTCAACCCCATTCTCGGGGTTTTGTGTCGCAACAGCAAATTCTTGGCTGTCGGTAAGTCCGTCACTATCACCATCGAACAAGCCATCACCAGCAACCAAAGGATTCAGAGTCCAACGCCCTGCAGATAGATTCCACGAAGTGAACAATTGTTCAATTCCATCAATCATACCATCCCCGTCTGTATCAACATTATTTGGATCGGATGTCCAACCAGAGATATTGATTTGGTCCGATTCAATGAACGATCCAAAAGAGTATTCAACGCTGTTTCCAGGCCACTGCTGAAGTGCAAATGCCGAACCAACGGTCGTAACGAACCATTGGGGTGCAGAGCGATCCTGATCAGTCTCAGAATACTCAGGAGCAATCGAATTGTATTCTTCCCAATTTGCCATTCCGTCGTCATCGGCATCTTGCCAGCGGTCAGAAGAATCAAGAGGATTCAATGTCCAAGCATCGTCCAAAATGTTCCATCGTGCAAACCAAATTTCCCAACCATCCGGCATTCCGTCGGCATCAGAATCTGCATTCAATGGGTTAGATGAACCTACACTTGTTCTTGATTGAAGAGCCGTGACCGAACCAGAAGCACGCTCGCCGAAAGTTGCCTCAGGAGCTCCGTTAAGGCTGATATTGGTAAACAAGTCCGTGCTGAATCCATCAGGAAGAGGGATTCCTGCAAGAGTTTGATTTCCATTGAACAAATCCGAACGAACGTGGAATTCGAGGTAATTGACAAATGCCTCATTGTCCTCAAGAACACCGTTGTGGTTGATATCGTATCCATCGCCATCAGGGTTTTCAAAGATGTCCGATGCATTGAGTGGATTGACACCTTGCCGAGAAGGGTCCCATGTGCACGAACCCCCTGATTCCCAACCATCGGGCAGTGAATCTCCGTCAGAATCGATGTTGTTCGGATCAGCATCAAACCATTCCAAGCTTGAATTTACAGATTCGCCATGTGATTCGAACAACAGTCCATCAACTGCAGCATTGCGGACTACAGACCATTGGTACTCACACAAGTTTGCGAGTCCATCTCGATCAGCATCCCAATTTGCATCATCTGCACGGTTCGGGTCAAGTGTCCAATTGTTACCTCCGTTAAACGAAGAACCAATCCACCTGCGATGTTCAATTTCCCATCCATCTGGCATTCCGTCGCCATCGCTATCGAAGTTTGTCGGGTCAGTCCCTCGATCGCTGCTGGACAGGGCAAGATAAGTATCGTTTGCTGCCAGTCCCGCCGCATCACCACAGACGTATTCCATTTGGACAGTATAGTGACACCACAGGTTAGAGGTCTCGTAGAAGAAACCGAAATATTCGCTTCCATCACCTAAGCCATCACCATCGGTGTCGCCGACCTTCGGATTTGTTGAATTATACCCGTTCAGGGAGTCGGATACAAATCTGTATTCGTCAAGGTTCGTCCAAAGTCTCTCAAGGAATCCATCGTCTGCTTGATCGAGGTCGAGGCCGTCGCTGTCCGCATCGAACAGTGAATCCCAAGGATCGGTTGGATCTAAACCGTTTGCGACTTCCCAGCCGTCGGGCATTCCATCGTTATCGGAGTCATTTGCACCAGGATTGATGAGTTCAAGATTAGCATATTGCCCAGGGGATGAACCGGTCAATACGGTGGTATTCCCGTCGATGAGCAACGATTGAATGGTCACTATTTCACCGTAGATGGTTTCTTGATCTTGGAATCCATAGACTGCAGAATAATCACCGGAGATTGCCCACATGCCTTTGACTGAGCCAACCAACACTTCGTCGCCAGTTGTGTGCAGTGAGTGGATGTTGTTGTACTCGCGAACATATCGTCCTTCAACGCCTGGATGTTCCAATAGACCGCTATGGGAAATTGAGTTATCCACCAAGTTTAGCATGTGAACACCGGATGGTGTACCGAACCATAGGACCTGTGCATTTGCAGCATTCGGGCCATCGAGAATCATGGTTCGAACTTCAGCAGGGTTCGCAACCATGCCGAGCGAAAGCGAACGCAACTCATCGATTGCAGTAGGGAATGGTGTCGTTTCTGGAGTGTAGAAAAACCTCCAGTTGGCTTCGAACTCATCACGAGCAGTGGTTGTCTCACCGGCCAGTAATCCACGGTCAGTACCGACAAAGAGCATGTTTGCACCTCCACCTGCAGGGCCGTGAGCTAAATGCGTAACTGAAGCGTTTGATTGTCGGAGCGCGGTTTCTAAATCTGAAGAAATCGAAAATTGTTCGACAATTTCAGCAGAAGATGAAATCTCGAATACCGAACCTTCACCAGCATCACCCAACCCAAGAACGTGAGTGTTTTGACCGTCAATGGCGAGAACTGTGAGCGCAAAAAGTTCCTCGGAAAGAGACCAAGACCATGTGTTCAATGGACCCAAGTCTCCGTCTGCTTGTAGAGGCGCCACAGCAAGGCCAGCACTGGATGCGATGGCTAAAGCGAAGTTTTGGTCATCTTGAGCAAGTAGCAAGGACGAATGCAATTCAATGCCTTCTGGCATCCAATGGTCATAACTTAGCATCTCGTCGTAATCAAAGATGGTCAAGCCGTAGCGCGTTGTTGCATAGACCGTTGTACTGTCCGTATCCATGTCGCGTAAATCATAATGGATAAGACTCATCTCATCTGATGGCGCATCAAAACTCAACGGCACATATTCAACGCTATCATCCTGAGTTCCGAGAAGGGCTGTTTTCAAACCCGGAAGAACTGAATTGCCATTATCATCATGGACATAATACTCCTCAAGCGTCGAGAGTGATTCACCGAGAGCAAGCGCTGTGAGGGTACGGCTAACATCCGGAGATACGCCACCGTCACGGTTCGCATCCCATCCATCGTTGTCTGGGTCAAGTAAGGCATTGGTTCTGTTCAATGGCTCGAGTCCAAAGTGGACTTCCCAGCCGTCGGGAATACCGTCGCCAAACGACGGGAATAAACGCCGAATGGAAAATCCATCCCAATGATAACGGTCAGAGTCAGCAAGAAGTGGATCGGTGCCAAGCCAGATATCTTCGTCGACAACCATCGTAGCATTCTCGGTACATGCTGAGAGAATGTTTTGGAATGTAGCGTTAGCACCAGTCGGGATGAACGGCCAATTTTCAAACACAGAGCCTTCGGGTAATGTTGCAGAGCACCAAAGGCCGTCGAGCTCGTTCGTATGGTTATCTGGAGCGCCGTAAATGTATTCTTCAGGGGAGGAAAATCGTTCCGTAGTGGATAAAACTCCGTCTCGATTAACGTCAAAACCATCCTCGTCCGGATCGTCATACAAATCAGAAGCATTGAGTGGGTCAAATGTATTGCATTCGTACTTGAACGAGAAGACATTGTATCCGCCAACACGTTCACACATGTACGCTTCATAGCCATCTGGCATTCCATCTCCATCGGTGTCTGCAATACGGGGGTCAAGATACGAACGTTCACCTTGAGCGTCCACAGTACCAGTTAGGCCACGTGGGAAACCTGGCGCTGTACAGTTGGCAGGATACGGCCAACAATATTCCTCTGTCGCATTCAAACCATCCATATCCGAATCAATCAAAGCGTCCGATGCGTCATTGCTGTCCATGCCTTCTATAACGACCGCACGTCCGTCCACTGCTGTCCAATTCATCCATTCGGAGAACAGGTTTTCGTGAACATCTGGAATTTTATCCCCATCGGTGTCCGTCGTCGGCGGTTTAGAACCATCCGTCGTATCTGGGTGAAGATTCGACACCGATGAAACAGCCGGAAATTGGGACATGAAAAGCAAACTTGCCACAACAGCAAGGGTTGTTAGAAGAGTGGTTATACTTCGTCGCATTTGGAGACCAGCCTACAAAGCATACGCTTCGCAAGTTAGCATGCTTCTCAAGACACTTATGAGGATGATGGAGCGATGTTCGGACAGAGGCGAAATAATCGACCTTGAAATGAACTCGAATAAGCACCTTAATCCGCCCTATGGAAGAAGTGAGATGCACCGGAAAGGGCGACAATTCAAACGGGAAAGGCGGTGTCTTCAAAGGCCTCTCGCGACCAGTAGATACGATTGAGATGACAATGGTACTGACCCACCTCGGAACAGGCAGTCGCGGAAACGCTACTTTGCTTGAGACCGAACAGGCGAAAGTTCTCATCGACCAAGGATTCAGTGGAGCACAATTAGAGAAACGTCTTGCTCGACTCAACATCCATCCAACTGAAATTGATTACATCTTTGTGAGTCACCATCACGGAGACCACGGTGGTGGCGCACTGGTCGCCCAAAAGCGCTGGAAGATGAAAGTTCAAGCAAACCATCGAACAGCCGAAGAGTTGGGCCTCCAAACAGAATTAACACATTATTTTGATTCGCTGGACTTGATTCAAGTCAGTGACGACCTCTCGGTCCTACCTGTGCCAGTGCCACATTCGGGAGCAGATAATGTCGCCTTTGTTGCCAGCCACAACGGACAAAGGGCAGCAGTCATCACGGACCTCGGTTCATGGACGGATGAATTAATCACCCATGTCCGTGGATGTGAGCACATAGCAATTGAAGCAAACTACGACCACAACCGTTTGATGAACGGACCGTATCCGTTCTCTCTGAAAGACCGCATCAGTGGACGAGGCGGTCACTTATCCAACGATCAAACCGGCCAATTCTTGGCACAAGTTTGTACACCGGCCACACGCAGTATTTCCTTGACTCACCTTTCTGAAAAGAACAATCAACCACACTTGGCTGAATCAACGGTTTTGTATCACATTGACGAAGTGTTTAGCGGGGACATCACAATCTCACTCCAAGATGGCCCCGAAAACTCCCACTATATCGGCCGAACGGTGGAACAACCCAACGCATCGGACATCCATCCGAAGAATCGCTAATCATCCAAATCACCCCCCTAAGGGGGGGTGTCAAGGTCAATGGCTAAATGATACCAAAGGTTGTGCTGTCTGTGAACGCACACCACACCGCTGTACTTCGCCCGTCTCTTCGCCGAGACCAAAGGGCTGTCAGCGAGGTTCTCGGGGTCGTGATGATGCTGGCTATGGTTGTCACAATCATGGGAGGGGTGTGGATTTTCCTCAGCCCCTACATTTCTGATTTCGAAGACAACACAAACTGGAACAGTGCGAACGGAATTGCTGACCGTTTTGAAGACAGAATCGATGTGGCTGGAAGCGCACCTGAAGGCACAGGCATCCGACACACATTGGCACTCAAGTCAACAATGGTACAACCGGTCATCAAAGTTGAAACTTGGACGATTGCTGCGGATTTAACTCCAGATGAGCGAATTAGTGTTCGTAACATCAACAACTCAGCAATTGGCATTACAGCCATCAATGAAACTGCTCGAAGCGTAACAATCGAAAGCCCAATGGGAGTCGAATCCCATGAATTCAGTGGTTCATTCAATGAAGTTGTGATCGACCATCAGTCATCTCAAGACCACTGGATGACTGTCACCGTGTTCGATGCTGACGAACGTGCTCTGCACACGAGTGTGTCGTACATCGTATCCGGCATTCAAATTTCAACCTCACTCGGCTTAGGGGAACATGAAATTGCTTTGGTGAATGACGCTCGAGCTGAAAGATTCCCGAATGAACCTTGGAAGGTATCCCAATTCCCCAACATCGAACTCGACACGCTGGTTACTGGTGAGTTGCGTTTGTCGATTGTTCTCACTGATGTCACCATCAATGGCACAATAGGCTCAGGGGAAAAAATCGGCATGAACATGGTTTCGCTTGGTCCCATGACGCTGTTCACTGGCAATGCATACCACCTCCGGTTCACTGTTGAAAATGCACTTAATGACGTCATCACACCGCAATACCACGACAAGATGCTTGAAGACCATACGCTAAACAGGGCGTCAGGAACATTGGACACATTTACTGGATACGCGCCGTATCTTCGAGCAAGTGGTGCCGATGGATTTACTGTCGAGTCGCAAGAAAATCAACTTATCCTCGAAGTCGATGTTAAGCGTGTGGAGGTTTCACGATGAAATCCATGCTACAACGAGATGAAAATGCGGTGTCAGCAGCCGTCGCAACTGTACTCCTGTTCGGTGGCGTATTGTCGATTATCGCAATGATGATGGTCTCCATGATACCTGTTATCGAAGAGCTCGAAGGTTCGATTGAACGTCACGACATGTCGTCTCAAATGACTCTGCTGGCACACCAAACTGCTGCATTGAGTGAAACAGGAATGCCTGGCGACTCTACAGAGATTAGTCTGATACCAGTTGACGGAACGCTCAACTGGAACATGATGCAGAGCAGTATGTGGTATTCGGCGACTTGGGCCGACGACACCTCGTTCCGTGTCCAAGGCGCTCTTGACTACGACGACGAACTACGAATACGTCACCCTGAATCGATGAATACTGCAGTTTGTATCGATGACTTGAGACTCGGCCCTGCGAACCCGTACATGTTCACAATCCCCGAATGGGTCGATGAGGTCTTTCTTACTGCGTCTCCAGGGCTTGCCCTGCCGCTCGGACCGATCGATGTGGAAGTTATGGATGGCAGCGAAACGTTGTCGGAACTCAAATTGATGGTCGATGGCATGCGTGTTCTGGACATGAGTGAACTTGGTGAAACAACCATTCACTCCTCTCACCAATTGCACCTACTCCTCTCGGTCGGAGGTGGAGGTACAACAGTGATGCAATCCAACGACCCAAACCCTGTCGATTCGACAGGAAGCTCATGGTCGATTCCTCTCCCTGCTGGTGAGAATCAAATCCAGATTCTGAGTGAAACAGCGAATCAAATCACGATTCAAAACGATACTACCAACACATTCTATGCATTACCATCTAACCAAAACCGAGTAGGAGTTGACTTCAATCACCAATTGAGCATATCCTCGCCAGAAGTGGTCCACATCTCGACCAGTTCACCATCAAGACTGATTCTGCAAACCAACACGAACTCGACCACTGGCCAGATGGCGTTACCCAGTACCGATGGACAATATCTCGGCCACTCCTTCATCAGCCCTTCACTCGAGGGAGAACTCGTGTTCTCCAACCCAAGCACTGACAGCGTGACGATCACGTGGAGGGGCGGTGGGATCTCAGTTGCAGCAAACCAGAGTACATCCTTCCCATGGCCTCCTGCTGATATCGATGGAGCACCAATGCTTGATGCAAACGGCGACATCTTTGTCACATGGAGAAAGAAT
>JABIWF010000031.1 GCA_018701175.1 Methanobacteriota archaeon | reverse complement strand
TTACATCAACATCACAATTGTTGACGAATTACCAACCATTGCCTATTCTCCAGACGACTTGAGTTTGTCCAACAACACTGGAAGCAGTGATCTTCCGCTTTCGCCGACCATCACTGGCTCTGGCGAGTTTGTCTCATGGGCCATCAGTCCATCAGAGCCAAGTGGTCTTTCCTTTGACACTTCCACTGGTGTGCTCAGTGGAACACCGAGTGAATTGCTGACACGTACCATGTACACCATTACAGCAACCAATACAGGTGGAACGGCAACAGCCTACATCAACATCTCAGTCCTTGACATTATTCCAGAAATCTCCTATTCGCCGCCAGAAATGACCCTTACGAACAACACTACGATGACACACTGGACTCCGCTCAATGTTGGTGGACCGATCGTTTCATGGAGCATAACACCAGAACTTTCGCCAGGACTGTTGTTCGATTCCTCTAACGGTACAATCTCTGGATTACCAACCGAGGTTACCCCGCTGCTCAACTACACTGTCTCAGCGACCAACAGTGGAGGCACTTCCGAGTTTAGCATTAACATCACCGTCGTTGGTAATGTTCCTTTCTTCGAATACATCCCAAGTGATATCGATTTACTGAACAATTCGAGCACGCTTGATTTGCTACCGTATTCGACCGGAGGAACCGTATTGCAGTGGGCAATTTCTCCAGAACTTTCAGTTGGTCTATCGTTTGACAATGCTACAGGCCGTATTTACGGTATGCCTGGCGAGATTGCTCATCGAACTCTCTACTTGGTCACGGGTGAGAACGATGACGGTTCGATGACCGTATTGGTCAACATCACAGTCGAAGACCTTGTTTACGAGACTGCTCAGGGTATATTCTATGCTCTCAACAAGTCAATGATTGAATCAATCGAGCCGCTTTCATCCATCAGTGATTCAGTGTATGAGATTCATCCTGCTCTGCCAACGGGACTTTCGATTGGGGACTTGAATGGGACAATTTGGGGTGTTCCGAATGAAGTAATGGAACTCAAGAGTTACACAGTGTATTCGAACTCCAGTTTGTTCAATGACACCTTCATCATAATGCTGCGTGTTCTCGAAGATTCCGACAGTGATTCTCGGCCGGACACCCTACCTGTTGGGTATGACTTACTCGGAGAATTGATTGAAGATTTAGATGACGATGATGACGGCTATTCTGATTTGCTTGAAGGTGAGTGTTCGAGCGATTCTCTCAATTCTTCCGACATGCCAGGTGATCTTGACGGTGACACCATCTGTGATTCAATTGATGATGATGTTGACGGTGACGGTGTGTTCAACATCTTGGAAGATAACAGTGGAATCTACACCTCGGAAATCGATACGGGAACAAACCCATTGCTCGCAGATACCGATGGAGACGGAGTTTGCGATGGACCGAAAGTTCCTGCGAACGGTGGTTGTACTCTGGGCCCTGATGCGTTCCCGAACGACCCTTCAGCCTATACGGATACGGACCTGGACGGAATGCCGGACGATATGTTTGGTAATTCAACCAGTGAACCGCCATTGATTCTTGATTTGGATGATGACAACGATCAGTGGACTGACCTCCAAGAAGTGGAGTGTGGAACGGACCGCCTTGATCGAAACAGTGTTCCTGAGGATATCGATGGAGATGGAATCTGTAACAACCTCGATGATCGTCTTGATCTTACCTTCGAATTCAACTATTCATCGAACAACCTCTCGCTTGTTGTGGGTGACCAAATAGAACCCTTCCTTCCGAACCTCACAGGTAATGGTGAGGTAGGCACTTGGGAAATTGTTGGAGAATTACCAGAAGGTTTGACGTTTGGTTGGAGTCCCGCTCGAGAGGCACTCCTCGATGGAAGCATTCGTGGTACACCTACTGAACCAATGGAGTTGACCGAATTCGTGATTTGGGCGAACAATAGCGTTCACAGTCGCTCGTTCTCAATCACACTTGAAGTTAAAGAGAACCTGACTGTAGATGGCAGCAGCTCTACGCCAATGAGGCTGGGATACGTTCTTTGCCCCATCCTCCTTTTGGTTTTGGTTGCAGTTGGCATGTTGTTGGTCCCGAAAAACAGAGTGGTGTTCAAGGATGCAAATCCAGTAAACACAACTTCTCGACCGAAGTTTAAGGGTGGAAAGGGAACACGAGAAGACCCGTTCATTCTCAAGACATTAACCGATGTTAAACCGGGAACCGTTGTCTACAGTAACGAATCCATTACGAGCAAGGATGTTTCTCCTGCTGAGGTGTTTGAAGTGAATGATATGAATCAAAACAAGAACGAAGAACGTTTCAAAACCACCAACCAACATATCCAAACTTCATCAGACGATGAGGAATCGAAATTGGTGTCAAGACTCAACTCCAACGACAACGGTATTCTTGCCTATCAATTGGCATTTGATGGTCGAGATGCAGATTCGGTACTCGCAGATTCCTACGAGACGTTGTTCAAGGTAGGGAATGAATCCGTCTATTTCCAATGGACGGTTCAAATAAAGTCGAAGTCCAGTACCAAAAAGGGCAAGAATTCCGGCAAGAAGTCGAGCAGAAAATCGAAGTGAGGATTTCACTCAATCTTCGTAATAACCATGCAGTTCTTCATTGGCGTACTTAAGCAGCATCTCACCAAGTCCTTGGTCTGCAAACTTCGCCATTTCCTGAGCCATTTTTGTCAGTGCAAACGACAATCCAATTGAACCGAGTGTTCCTAGGGCCAAAACCCAACCGTACCAAGGCAATGCTCCATACTTGAGAAAAATAGGTGTTACCAATCCCAATGAAAGGAGAAGCAGTACAATTCCAAGTCCAGCGACAACGATACGGCCTTTCAGAATATTTCCCGCAAAGTCTTTGTTTTGCTGTGAGTCATGATTCTCAACGACTTCTTCAATCTCAACCAGCCAATCTCTACTCAATGGTTTTGGATTATTTGGGTCGTCCTGTTGTTTTTTACACATTAAGAAAAACTCGTCAATTTGAGAGTCCGTACACGAATATGATTTCATTTTTCTTGCTAATGCTTCAACAGAGGGGTGTGCAAAATGCAACTCCCCCCAGACATTTTTTGCCGATGTAAAATGCAACGGTTCATCGGAATAGGGAATATCTGATTTCTCATCAGGGTTCACTGGCTTTCGTGGATTAAAAATTTCTCTAAACGCTCCAATAAAAAACAAAGAGGCGAGGAAGGTGCAGAAGAGGCAAACCAATACCGGTGGGATAAAAGGGGCGAAATTTCCCTGATCAATATCGATGTTGTTCGGGTCTTCGGAGTCATAAGCAATTTCTCGTGTAGAATCTTTAGGATAATCAACTTCCCACACTCGAGATTCGAAGTGAGTAACTTTCACTTCATCGGAGTGTGTATATGTGATTCCATCAACGACATATTGCAGCATGTAATTGGCGTAATAATCTGTACAGGTCGAAGACCCTGATTCACTATCGCCGCATTCATATCTGTGTTTCTCAATTTCTAATTCAAGAACTGTAGCATCAACCGTGTTCCAAGATTGAGCTTCCAATTCGTCAGTAAAGTCACCGAGGGCAATGATCGGCCATATGCATCCAAGAAGGAAGAGTACGACTCCGATGATGACAAGGGCTTTCGGCGAGGATTGGTTTTGACTGCCGAATTGAATCTCCATGGCTGATGATTCCGTGTCTACTACTTCACTATGGCCCTGCTTCAATTTGAAGGCCGAGTATCTTCTAGCGTCGTGTCAAAACGAAAACGGAGAGGCTGCATCGACTGAGGTCGTGTTGTTCTTCTTCTAAGAGGTCATTCCATTGAATTCGCTGGACATGGAAATCCTTTGAAAATAAAGATTCGACTTCTGAATCCGGCAGTGCAAAGGGCGGACCCTGCATTTCATTCTGCGGGTAATCAAAGGTAACCATGAGGCCCTTGCTGCCCTTGGAAGTGAGGTTACACAGTTGTTCAACATAGGCTTGACGCATGGACGAGGGAAGGGCCACGAGTGCTGCTCGGTCATACCAAGCATCAAACGGTGCTTCATCGGGTTGGGCTTCAAAGAAGTCGGCATGGTAGATGTGAATGCTTTCAGTGGAATATTTCGTGCCTCTTGGCTTGTTTTCAACAACAGCGGACGCTGAAGCGTCTTGGAAAAACTGCTTGACAGCCTTTTCGACCAGTTCGATCCCTACAACGGTGTGACCTTGTTCATGCAACCAATGCATGTCGAGGGATTTACCGCACAACGGGACAAGAACCTTGGAGCTGTTTTCAAGAGACAGTGAAGACCAATGTTCATCCAAGGTCGGGTTCGCTTCAAGCCGATGAAAACCGATACGGTTCTCATTCCAGCGCTGGTGCCATATTGACATTCAATCACTGGCCAGTGAAGTTTGCAACACGCTTTTCGACGTAGGCTGCAATTCCTTCCTTAGCATCACTGCTGTTGAACAAGGACGCTTGCAACTCACGTTCGAGAGCCAAGTGGTATTCGAATGGAATTTCTGGACCGGTTTGGCAGGAACGCTTGATGTTTCCAACAGCCTTGACTGCCTTGTTTGGAAGAGTGAATTGACTGCACCAATCGAGAATATCTCGGCGGAAATCTTCTGCTGAGCCTTCCCAAATGTGGTTGATGAGGTTGCATCCATGTGCGTCCTCAAACGACATGAGTTCGCCGGTGACCATCATTTCAAGAGCCATTGCTTTGCCAATGAGTCGAGTCAAGCGAGCAGTTCCACCGGTTCCAGCAAGCACACCGAGGTTGATTTCCGGAAGTCCGACTTTGCCTGCGTTCTTTCGAGCGATTCGAATATCTGCAGCCATAGCGATCTCAAGACCGCCACCAACTGCGTGGCCGTTGATTGCACAAACGACCAGTTTCGAAGTTTGCTCAAGTCGAGAAAGAGTTTCGTTAGCGTGAAGACAGAAGTTGTACTTGAATCCTGGAGTGACGCTGTTCAACATTTGAATCGATGCGCCTGCGGAAAAGAAAGACGCTCCGTTACCGGTCAAGACGATGCAAGTTACATCATCATCGAAACGAGCCTTGACAATTGCAGTGTCGATGTCGCACATCATACCGTGTGTGTAGGTGTTTGGAGAGCGGTCGTTTGCTCCTTCCAATGGTGCACCAGCAGAATCGGATGTGAGTTCAATCACCGCAATACCGTTGGTGGTAACACCGTAGTTAACAAGGCGGTTAGGCATAGGTTCGAGTTTGAGTCCGTAGAGGTCGCTCATACATCGACCCACATGGATTCGCATTAAGAACAAATCGCTTTCACTTACTGGGGGTCACTGTCCGTTTCGGTGTCTTTTGAAAAGGAGAGTTTTGCTCCTTGTTTGCGAACTTCAGTCCACTGCTTGCCAATGGCAAGTGCTTCTGGGGATTGCTCCCAAACATCGCGTTTGAGCGCTTTACGGAATGGCATTCGACGCACTCCTCGTCCATGCGCCTTCGGATCTTTCTCAAGCATGAACGGATTGACGATTCGGTAAAGAAGAGATTTGAGTAAGGTTGGGCGGAACAGTTTTCCAATCCAAACCAAGCCATCTCCACGCTTCTTCTGGTCCTTCATCCAAGCCTTGCACATACGTTTGAACATGCGGTCTCCAACTCGATTCATCAACCAACGGTTGGCTACACTGGTACGCACATACGGCATGAGATGCTCTCTGACATCTGCTTCATAGTCGCCTTTGCCGAGAATGTCATTGGCGGCTAGAACGCCTGACCAGACTGCCATTCTCATGCCGAAGCCCCACATGAAATCCTGTAGGCCGCCTGATTCTCCGACGTAATAGCGTCCGTCTTGTTTGTAATTGCTGTTGATGGTGAAGTCACCCTTACCACCAACACGTTTGATTGGTTTTCGATTCAAGTTCGGATAATGTGCTTCATACCATGCAATCGTTTCGTTGAGAAACCGTTCACTTTTCTTTTGTTTTCTCCACAGGCACGTGCAGATTAAGCCAACACCATCGATGATGATGAGGTAAGAGTAGGAGCCAGGAGCTAATTTGTCGTTCAATTGGAATCCAATGTGGTTGGGATGGTCGGTATGAAATATTTCTCCATAGGCGACAGCAGAAGTTCCTTTTGGACCGCAAGCAATGATGGTACAATCTTCTTCCTTAACTCTCGATTTGTAGTGAATTTGTACACCTGCTGCTAAGGCTTGTCGCTTGAAACCTTGGTCGATGGTGTGGTCGGATGTACCACGCTCAATGATACGGTATGCAGTGCCGGGCGTGGTTGCTTGAGTGATGACATCGTCGGGATGGATGAGATCGACCACATCAAATTCGGTGGCTTTGAACTCTGATAAATCAAATCCCCATTCCTTCAATTGTTCGAAGAAATCGACACCCATGCTCCAATTTTCTAAGGCCTGGAAATCACCGTCAAACCGAGCACCAGAATCGGCACGAACATCGTGAACATGGACTTCTTTGCCACCCTTGGCCAACACCGTTGCAGCCGCAAGACCCGAGAGTCCTGCGCCCATGATGTGGATGGCCTCATCGTTGCCCATGACACCACCCATACAGGCGTGAGGTTTGAATGATGCGTTCCACTCGTGCGTCCATGTCGGGTTTCATTCTCATCGAAGAGGCGCTTGAATCGCTCGATGAAAATGCTCTCAAAGCCAAATTACCAACCGAAGGTTGTGGCGCAGTCGTCTCTTTTTTGGGAATAACCCGAGGCAAGGAAGGTGATGCTGATGTCTTGCGTCTCGAATTTGATGCATGGCAAAACCAATTGTCACCAGTTTTACACGGATTAGCCGAACAAGCCATTGAGCGCTTCGGAGTTTTGGCTGTGGTAATGGCTCACAGGGTTGGCTCGGTTGGACCGTCTGAATCAATTGTATCGATCCATGTTGGCAGTCCGCATCGGAAAGAAGCATTCCAAGCATGTGAATGGCTCATCGACGAACTCAAGAAGCAGGCCCCTCTGTGGAAGAAAGAAGTCACCAGCGATGGTGAGTCTTGGAAGGCCGGTCTCGGTTAGGAGTTGACGCTATGGAAAGAGAAATCGAAGGAATTGTAGAAATCGGAGCAAAAGCAGTTGTCGAACGCCGTGCGACGGCAACAGGACTTCTCAATCTAAGCGCTGAATCGGCACAAGCGATTCAAACCAAATCAGTCTAGAAAGGCGATGTTTTGGAAGCCTCAACCATCGCTGCGATTCAAGCGGTGAAAGATACGCCACGTATTGTACCGCATTGCCACCCTATTCCGCTGGAAGGATGTAAAGTTCAATGGGCATGGGAAGGTAACGCTTTGCGCTGTACTGTTCATGTATCTGCCCATTACAAAACCGGTATCGAAATGGAGGCACTCACCGGAGTAAGCGCCGGCCTTTTGTGTGCACTGGACATGGTCAAATCCATCGAGAAAGACGAGAACGGCCAGTATCCGGGGACTTCCATTTCTGACATCGTCGTGCTTGAGAAGTTCAAGGGTCAGTAACCCTCAGAAAGAACTTCTTTGACACATTGCAGTATTCGTGCGTTTTCTTTTTGTGACCGAATGGCGAATCGTACGGCCTTATTGGTGAGTGTGACGCCCATATTTTGGGCATCTCGAATGAACACCCCTTTCTCTTTACACGCTTCGATAAATGAGGATGAAGTATGGTGCGTATGTTCAGGTAAAAAGGTCAAGATGAAATTAGCAACACCAGGCAGGACGGTGAACTTCTCTTCGTCCAACAAGAGGCTAAGCTGTTCTCTTTGCTGGTGAATGATGTCGTATTGCTGCCGGTAATATGCAGGGTTACGCAGTGCAGCAACGGCTGCCAATTGACCGGGAAGGCTGACCGCCCATGGCGGAATGAACCGTCGAAGTTCGGTCATTTTTTGACTCACTGCGTAGGCAACACGCAGTCCAGACAACGCGTAGCATTTGCTCATGCTTTTGCAGACGATGAGGCTTGGCGTGGTCGCAACCATCGGCTCAAGCGATTGAGCATCCGGCATGTAGTCGATGTAGGTCTCATCAACCCAAATCATCTTGCAACGGGTAGGGGATTCACTTTCATCTTGGATTCGACGGACGATGTCACTCATTTCTTCGCAGTAAACGCCCGTCGGACTGTTGGGATTGACAAGAATCACGGCATCATGGAGGCGTGATTGTTCGACCAAGTCATCAGCATTGATTCGAAACCCGTCTTCTTGGTGAAGAACAAAGTTCGTCATATGGCAACCAATTACGTGCGTCAGGATGTGGCTGTATTCACCGTACATTGGCGAGAGAACCAGCACGTTCGAATCTTGGTTGAGCAATTGCGGTAGGAACGAGAACATCAACGAGGAAGATCCCGAAGACACGGCCACATGTTTGGCATTCACGCCACGTACATGAGCAACCGTTTCAATCAGTTCTTCACATTGCGTCGGTGGAGATTCTTGGCAACATCGTTCAAGTTGCTCGCGCAAAACCTCGAGTGCTTCAGGGCAAGGCGGAAACGGACTGTCGAGGACATCGGCAACCACCAAAGAATCCCGAACCTCAAAATCGAATTTCGAGGTGTCCCATGACTTTCCACCGTGGTAGCAAACATCATCTTCCTCTTCGGAGGCGATGTCGTCATCAATACGTTGAGCGTGTTCCTTCATCACGGTCAACGGGTTCAGGTACATCGGGTAATACAGTGTTTCACCGTGCAGAACCCCGTGTTCATCGAAGACGGTCATGCCGTTTTTCCGGTACAATTCAGCAACACCGGAATGACCCATGGCAACGATATCTGTGCCGTCTCTTTCAAGGATAAATTCAAGCGCATACCGCATCAATCGGAATGAAATGTTCAGTCCTCGAAAGTTCGGATTGACGGTCAGTGCTCGGACTTCAAAGGTGGAGTTGAGTCGATGACTGCATTCTGCATAGACCGTTTGGTCAAGCGTTTCTTTTGAGAAATAAGTGGTTATCCGGAACGGTTTTTCTTGAGGTGGATTGAGGCTAATGTATCCTGCGAGCACACCGTCCTCTAGACATGCGATGAAATGCCTTCCGGGGTCTTCGATTTTCTGTTCTGAATTGGCATCGTATTGCTGTAATTCAGTAGCATACACTTCATGACGTAGCCGAGATATTTCGTCCCAAATACGTTCGACTTCTTCGTCGTTGGGGAGTGGGTAATCAAAGTGCAAGAACTCTGCCATGGAGTGTTTATTGTTCTTGAAACCTTCAAGAGTTCGCCGGTATTTGCAAAATTTTGAATCGTAAAGTCATTATTGGTTGGCAGGCAGGGGCAACCATGCGAGCAAAGGCTATGCTGTTGGTTCTCCTTGTTACGACGATGTCTATGGCAGGTTGTTTTGGTGCGGATGATGTGGAAGTTGAGGTCGAAATAGAACCTGAGATGGACAAGCGAATTTTCGTGACTGACGGCATGGGAATGGCCGTTGATGAGATGCCGCTTGAGATGGATTTCGTGTTCAGCGATGTTGGGGAAACCGGTAAGGAACCGAGCATTGGCATCACTTCAAGTGGTTGCATGTTCTTCATCGCTATGGAAAAACCAATGCGCTCTTGCGACCATGGAGAGAGTTGGGTCGATTCCAAAGACATCACACAAGCTCCGTTCACCAGCGACCCGTATGGATGGGTCGACCCGGTCACAGACCGAGTTTTCAACATTCACATGATGGGTCTTGAATCAACCTGGATAGGCTGGTCGGATAACGACGGTGAGTCGTGGATGGGTAACCCGCACGATTCCGGGACAACGCCACTGAACGATCACATCAAGCTCGCAACCGGTCCATGGGTTGACGGAGCGTACGGGCTTGTGGGGCAACTCAACCCAACCTACGAAACGGCCGTCTACTTCTGTTTCAACAAACTCGTCGGGATTTCTTGTTTCACCAGTTTTGACGGTGGTGCAACGTTTGAAGTTGGAGGGGACATCGTCGGGCTCGCTTCCACAAATGGCGGCCTTCATGGCGCAATTACGACCGCTCCAGATGGGACTGTATACGTCACCCCCCGCGTTCCAACCCCTACCCTCATTCTCTCCAAAGACAACGGCCTCAACTGGGAAGAACGCACAATGGGTGAAGACGCAGGGACGCCAAATCCAAGAAAGAATTCAGAAGTTGCTACCGATAGTGAATCCAATGCCTATCACATCTGGACTGGTGCAGACTTTGGCATTTACATGTCACGTAGCACAGATTCAGGCGACACTTGGGAACAAACCAGCACTCGAATTAGTCCAGTAGAAGTTATTTCAACGGCATTCCCGCAAGTCGATGCAGGAGACCCAGGACGCATTGCTTTCACTTACCTTGGCAGCGAAGATGCTGAGGAATTAAACCAAACGGACATCGATGGAAACAATTGGAACGGAAACCCTCACTACGCCATGGCAAATGTGTCGTATGACATCTACGTGACATACAGCCTCAACGCTTTGGATGAGAATCCCACCTTCCACACCTACAGATTGTCAGACGACCCTGTTCAAATTGGCAGCATGTGCCTAAACAGCGGCGATTGCCGTACCGATGAAGGTGGCTCAAACCGAAATCTGCTCGATTTCAATGACCTCACTATCGATCTTGAAGGGAGAGTCTACATCGCTTTCGCAGATGGCTGCATCGATGCTTGCGCAACTGGAAACAATTCACAACCTCAGGACTCCCGTGCCGGTCGTGGTTCAGTCTACTTCATGGGCAACGGGCCAAGCCTCTACGTCGCCAACGGTCAGATGACATCTCCAGTTCAATCAGCAGAGATGCTTGATGCATCAACGCTTCCACAAGTCTGTGAAGCAGAGCAATGCCGAAGTGAAGACCAAGAAGTGGTCATGAACGACGAATAACCACAATGTTGCTCATGAACGACTAAGAACTTCTCAGTCAACGACACAACATGCTCAGCCAGTTGAATTTGACGCAACCTACGAAGTGGCACCTTGCCCTATCGCATGATGAATCGACACTTTTGGAGCGAACCGTAGGCATTTTCTTCTTTGCTGGGTTAACCGCCCTATGCGCTCAATTGGCACTTCCTACAACTTGGACTCCAGTGCCTTACACTTTCCAAACGTTCTCCATCATGGCTGCTGGTGTATATTTGCGAAGGAACGATGCTTTCCTTTCAGGTACCGTTTACCTCATCGCCGGTGCAGTTGGTGCTCCGGTGTTCGCCGGTGGAGCCAGTGGTTTGTTTTCCGGTTCACAACTCATTGCTTCGGGAGGATATCTCCTTGCCTTCCCAGTTGCATCTGCGTTGATTGCAGAAGGTTTAGACCGTTCAAGAAAAGCGGGAGTTGTAGACATTAAGGCGCAAATCATCTGCTGGACTCTTGCAATGATTCCGGTCTACACTTTCGGAACACTTTGGCTGGCTGAAGCCTATGCTGTAGACATCGCTCAAGCCTTTGAATGGGGTACAGAGCCGTTCCTTTTGTGGGACTTTGGCAAGATCGTTCTTCTTGCTTTCGTGACAACCAAAGTATGGTCTTACGAACCTTTTGAGGATGCTTCTGACGATGATGCTGGCTTGATTGAATGAAGAGCTCATACGTCGATTCAAACCGTTTCATTCATGGATGGGGCGCGCCCGTCGTGAATCATGGGCAGTGTAGGCGACCTTTACCACCACTTCTTAGAAGCCGTGGACCAAGCGGCAATTTCCAGTGCTGCATGGCGTGGCCTTGGTGAAAAAGACAAGGCTGATGAAGCAGCTGTCGAAGCGATGCGTCGCACCTTTGACAACGTACCTTTTGATGGGCGTGTCGCCATTGGTGAAGGTGAGCGAGATGAAGCACCCATGCTCTACATTGGAGAAGAAATCGGGAGCATGGTTGGCGTTGCCGGCGCACCTCAAATTGACATTGCCGTAGATCCTCTTGAATGCACCAACAACTGTGCCTCAAATTCTCCAAACTCAATTGCAGTTCTCGCTGCAGCACCTCGTGGCACGCTTTTGCATGCTCCGGATTGTTACATGGACAAGATTGCAGGCGGTCCTGAACTTGTAGGCCACATCAGCCTTGACGGCGGGGTTGCATACAACCTTGAACAAACTGCGGCGGCTTTGGACAAAGCAGTCTCCGATGTTCGAGTCGTTGCCCTTGACCGTGAACGTCATTCAGAGTTGTTCAAAGAAATCCGTGCAAGCGGTGCTCAGTTGGAACTGATGGGAGACGGTGATGTCTCTGGCGCAATTTGGGCAGCTCGCCCAGACGGACCATACGATTTACTCATGGGTATTGGCGCAGCGCCTGAAGGAGTCATCTCAGCCACTGCCATCCGTGGTCTTGGTGGCGTCTTTGAAGGCAGGCTTGTGTTCCGCTCCGATGAAGAGGAAGCCCGTGCTGGAAACATGGTTGGTGACGACTTGACACGTCTTTGGGAAGCGCATGACCTGTGTAAAAGCGAGAATGCTATCTTTGCCGCATCAGGAGTTTGCGATGGGTATCTGCCTGCAGCGATTCTCGGGGAGAAGCACACCACGACGTTCGGTGAAGTCATCGACGTCGAGAGTGGCACCGTTCGTCGGATTGAGACAACCCGAAACGTTTGATCGGTATCCCGAGCTATTCTTCAATGAGTTTCAAACCGATTGTTCCGGCACAGCATTTGACTGGATGTCAAATGCATTGCTCGACTTTTGACCGGCTTGGCTCTTGTAGAGCACAAGTCCGAGTACTGCACACACCATTGGTGCGAAAAGCAGCGGCATGAGGGCTGATAGAAACTGGGTCACTGCGAATGCAGAGATCCCGAGCAGGCCCAATAGATACCCAGCAATTTTAGATGCTGAGAAAAGTTTTCTGGTTTTTGACATAGTTACGTCCATGTTAGAAAGAATCGTAAAGGGGGTATATGAGTCTCTGTATTTATTTCCCTCCAGTCCGAACAGGCATTTTACAGCAACTAAGGCCCTTTCTCCACTTCTGAATACGGTTTTTCAGTTCGTTTTGAAATCTGAGGCACCTGCCACTTCGCCGAAGGTTATGTTAGACTCATCCCTGTGCTTCACCCATGACGGACATCATTCTGAGCCCTGATGGCAAATTTATGTGGACCGGAGACCAATGGATTCCAACTCCACCCAACAGCAAGGGTTCTTCTCTGAACATGCAGGATTCGGTAATCAGTGGAGATGTCATTACCACCAATATTCATAACGATCCAAGCATGGTCACAGCAGCGATTGTTACTGCACTTCAACAACTTGGCATGCTAAACTCACCTCAACAGCAAGCTCCACCCGACAACGGGTTTGATCTTCCGGCATCGTTCAGTGTGGGCGACCATGTCGAATACTACAGTCCAACCAACCAACGTTGGTTGAACAGATGCAAAGTGACAGGCATCAATAACGATGGAACTTACAAGATTGAAGTACCTAAGACCAACAAAACCGAGACAAAGTACGCCGTTGTTATTGGCAACAGTCCAGGGACCATCCGTCCCGCTTCTGCACCGTATTCTACCGGCGATAGGGTGTTTGTGAACTGGAAAAACTACGGCCACTTTTATTCAGGAAGCATCTCTAAGAAGAACGCTGATGAAACTTACCAGATTCATTTTGATGACGGTGATGTTGAAGACGGAGTTGAGTGGGGCAGGATAGAGCCTTTGAATGAATCCTCTCAAGAGGTGAAAGATTACATTCACAACGACTCAACTGCTGAAGATGAGCTTGTCAAGGCATTCCAAGTTTTTGACCCTGATCATTCCGGCACCATACTCGCCAAGGACTACATGAAGATTCTAACTGAATACGGTGACTCGCCGCTGACCGTTGAGGAGGTGTTGAGTGAATTTGCATCCCTTGAAATCTACATGGATTCCCAACTTGATTATTTCGAGCTCGCTAAGTATCTGGTTGGCTCTGAACTGATGGCGAACACGCAACCTACAAAGCCGGAAGTGGTCATTCGGGATGCCTACGTAGAAGGTGGGTTGTTGAAGGGGTACGCGTACGCACATCCACGTTTGGGAGAATCGAATATAAAATCAAGTCCAATTCAGTCGATTTCGTACGATGAAAGAGCGACAGGACGAGTGGAAACTCGCAACACAATCTACGTCGTTGGGCCAACCGGTTGGAAGGTTCAACCAGAGGACCATCCTTTCAACAGTTAAAACTGAGGAATATTTCGTTTCAAAAGAATGAGTAAATTGGTAATGTGTTTTTCTCACAGGAAGCCATCCAGCGTTCGTGAACTTCAAGTGCATCGGTCCCTACATCGGTGCATGGCGGTGCAGCAAGTACGGATTGAAGTCCGTTTGCCAGAAGGTCACTGGGCAGGTGATGTCACGCGCAGTCATCCCTCTGCAGTACTCCGAATCGAAGAGCACATGCCGTTGCAAAAAGGCCGAGGTACTGCACGGGCATCATGCAGTGAAGACATCACTGACACAGTATCTGGACACTCAGGCATCGAAGATGTTCGAAGTTTCGGTAAGCAGAGTTTTGTTGTCGATATTATTGCAGGCGGCGGAGGATTTCTCAAACCTCTACTCAAGGTCGGCGTTATTCCACACACGCCATTCGAAGTTCGGGATGGATGGGTTGAATGGACAATCTCGTGCGCTCGAGAAAAAGTTCGAGATTTGTTATCCGGGTTTGACAACGAGGAGATACCGTACCAACTTGTTTCAACACGTGGCATCACCAACCGATTGCTCACACCTCGTCAGCGCTATGTGTTTGACACTGCCATGAAGGAAGGGTTCTACGATGTTCCACGGCGAATCACGCTCACTGAGCTGGCAAGTGTTCTTGATGTAGCGAAGTCTACCCTTTCAGCACAACTTCACCGCATCGAATCAACCGTACACCATGCCTATGCTGACGACATCCGCAGGCGCAGCCCCTAACATGTTCGTGCGAACATGTTCGCAAAGGAGATAAGGTAGACCCGACTGTCGAGAACACATGGACAACCTACCGAATACTTGGGAAGACTGGATTTCTAACTTTACTGAATGGCAAGACCGCGTTGGTTACAACAGAGAATGGATGGGCGACTTCGATCTCTCCATCCAATTCGATTGGGACCGCGCTGGCGATGTTATCGAGTTTGGTGACTACGCTGGACGTGCAAAATGGGAACGTTCACTCCAAGTCCCACACCAGAGCATGAGAGACGCTCTTGTTAGCATGATTACCGTTCAGGGTGACACTGAGTTCGCTTCAGTAGAACAACAACGCCACCTCCTTGCATCTGCGCCAACAGATTATGACCGCTACGCAGCTGCCAGAATCATGGCTGAAGAACAACGTCACGGATGGCAAATGGCCTACCTCTTGATGACCTATTTCGGACAACAAGGACGCCGTGAAGCACAAAAACTGCTTGAGCGCAACGCACAAGACGGCGACCGATTGCTCGGTGCTTTCAACCGTCCAATGCCGCACTGGCTCGACTTCTTCTGCTACACCATGTTTGTCGACCGTGATGGCAAGTTCCAACTTGGCATGCTCTCAACTTCCGCATTCAAGCCATTGGCTGCTTCGATGGGCCCAATGCTCAAGGAAGAGTCGTTCCACTTGGGAACCGGCTCGAACGGCTTGCGCAGAGTCATCAAGGCAGGCGTCATTCCGCTCGACATGCTTCAGAAATTCTTCAACAAGTGGGTCTCTACCGCACACGACTTGTTTGGTGTCGATGCATCTTCATCCGCTCATTGGTCGTACGTTTGGGGTGTCAAAGGACGCTGGGACGAGCGGAAGAAACTCGAAGCAGGAATTGAAGTTGACAAAGAAGTTCTCAACGAAGAGGCTCGTGGACACTACCACACAGAAATCGTTGCTGAAGTCGGTAAATTGAACGGTTACTTGCCAGAAGGCAGCGCTCCGTTGATTGTTCCTCATGAAAACTTCAACCGTGCCATTGGTGCATTCAAGCGTCAAAGGTTCACCATTGAAGGTGTTGCTTTCGAAGGCAGCGACGAAGAATGGGACGCCTACATAGAGGCAGCTCTACCTACCGCTGCTGACGAAGAACTTCTCAAGGAACTTTTCAAGCAAGAATGGGTGGCGAACAAGCCTATGTCTGCTCGACAAATTGCATCCGGTATCGGTGCAAAAGTTTGAGACCCGTGCTCTCTGGAGGGTTACTATGATTCCAGTATCATTGTACGGCATTGACGTAGAAAAGTGCGAAGCATTCTATGATGCGCTCCCAGGTCTCGTTGCTGACACGGTTGATGATGAGAAATACGCCAACGCCTTATTCTCGATTGAAACCGAAGCATCCCTCGATCACATCCGTGTTGCAGACCAATGGGCGAACAATGACCCCTTCGTTTGGCCTGAAGATATCTCGAACGAGGTTGAGATGACATTGCGAACTGTAAACTATCCAGATGTATCTCTGCTTGAACACCTATTGACGCTCGACAACGTCGATGCAGCTCGTGTTTCAGCATGGATGCACTTCTCGACCAATCTGTTTCCCCTCTATACAGAGGCGGCTTGTGACACACTCACTCGAATGGGCGTTCCTACACCCTATGACCCGACCGACATTGCCAGCTATGGGCTCTATGTTTCTCGCATTGAAGGCTTGAAACTCTACGCACCTGCGGCTGGTCTGCCTGAAATCGGCTTACCCCGTTCACGCATGCTCCAACTTGGATTGGAGCGGTTTTCATGAAGAACCTCTTGGTTCACATGAAATTGATTTTTGTTGTCATCGTTTGGGGAATTGGATGGCCTGCTGGTCGTGTGATTGCTCAAGACATCGCTCCGTTTGCGGCCTCCTGGATACGTTATGTTGTGGCTGTTGCTCTGTTCGTGATTTACCTGAAACTCTCAAACCAATGGATGATTCCCACCCGCGGTGAATGGAAGAGAATTGCTTGGATTGGTTTTTTTGCAACCTGTCTGTATCAGGCTTTTTTCATGGTCGGAATGAAATACACTGCTGCAGGCGACGCTTCATTGATGATTACTTTCAATCCGTTTTTCACTGCAGTTCTCGCCATTTTCTTCCTCAACGAAGCCATACACTGGCGACTCGGTGCAGGGATTGCTCTTGGGCTGGCAGGTGTCACTGTTCTTTTTCTCTACTCTCCGAACGTCGATATTCCGTTCTATGAGCGAGCGCTTGGCGATGCTCTCATCGCAGGTGCTGCCTTTGCATGGGCATGCAATTCCATTCAAATGAAAATTGCAATGACGCAACCGGCCGAAGACTCAGACCGATGTCTCTCCCCGTTGCAACTCACCGTTTGGTCCTCTGTGATTGGCTTGGTGATGTTGACTCCTATCGCTGCTGTCGAGACAGCGGTGATGGGGATTCCTGAACCATCGTTCGATGGGTGGGTTGCCATTCTTTTCCTCGCGATCTTCTCGACGGTTGTTTCGTACGTTTGGTTTGCTGACGGCATACTTACCATCGGTGCAGGTAAAAGCGCCTTGTACGTCTATCTTGTACCCATCTTTGGTATCTACAGCGGATATTTACTGCTGGATGAGAAACTTGGGGCTTCACTTTTGATCGCCTTTGTGTTGATTGTCGGCGGTGTGGCGCTTGCTCAGAGCAAGCAACCTGTTGTCAAGGAAGCATGATGAAGTCCCGCCTGTTGGGCTATTCATGGAGATTCGTTGCGTAGCGGTTATTGGAGCAGGAACAATGGGTGCGGGAATCGCACAAGTTTGTGCTCAAAGTGGTTGGAAAACGAATCTGTTTGACGCCTTTCCAGAAGGATTAGAGCGGGGTATGGCTCGAATCGATGCTTTTTGGGACAAGGGTATCGCTCGTGGTAAGACGACTCTTGAGCAAAAGGAGTCGTGGAGTGCGAACCTTCACGCCGTTTCCGACATGGCTGAGGCAGTAGCACAGGCTGACATGGTAATCGAAGCAGTACCTGAAATTCCGGATTTGAAGCATTCAATTTTTGCTGAATTGGACAAACTTGCTCCGGCACATGCCATACTTGGTACCAACACCTCATCCCTTTCAATTGCAGATATTGCCGCTGCCACATCTCGTCCAGAAAGCGTCATTGGAATGCATTTCTTTAATCCCGTTCCAATCATGAAGTTGCTGGAACTTGTCCGCCATGATTCGACCAGCGAGCAAACCATTGCAGCGGCACAAGCCGCTGGTGCTGCAATGGGCAAGACAACGATTCTTGTCAAAGATATTCCTGGATTTGCAACGAGCCGTCTCGGTGTTGTTCTTGGAAACGAAGCGATCCGTATGCTGGCTGATGGAGTGGCGAGTGCGAAGGACATTGACACTGCAATGGTGTTGGGCTACAAACACCCAATGGGCCCTCTCGCTCTAACTGACTTGGTCGGACTCGATGTCCGGCGTGACATATTGAAGAACTTGCAAACATCCTTTGATGATGACGCCTATGCACCTCACCCCTTGCTTGAGAAACTGGTTGCTTCCGGTCGACTTGGGAAGAAGTCCGGCAAAGGAATCTATGATTGGTCTTCAGGCGAGGCTGTAGAGACTGAATTGCCTGAATGATTCAATTCATAACCGCAGTGCTTGCAAAACTTTGCATTCATGTCATGCCCTTCTTTGGAGCATTGCATGCACGCACGAGTACTAAACTCACCTGCTTTAATGAGTTCAGTTGAGATAATTCCAGTTGGGACAATAATGAGACTGTATCCCATGATCATGATAAAAATTGCCAACACTTTTCCGATTGGGGTTAGAGGCACAGTATCTCCGTAGCCGGTACTTGTCAAGGTGACAATTGCCCAGTAGACACTCTGGGGTATGGATGTGAATCCGTTTTGCGGCCCTTCAAACAGGTACATGCCTGCGCCGGTGATGAAACTGAGGATGGTTATGGTCGTAAGGAACACGATAATACGTGAACGAGATTCGAGAATAGCCGTTCCAAGCACGGTTGCTTCCCCGACATAACGAGTGAGTTTGAACACCCGAAAAACCCTCAGTAACCGTAGAGCTCTGATAATGAGTAGGCTTTGTGTTCCTGGTACAATTAAACTGAGGTAGGTTGGTAGAATGGCTAACAAGTCAACAACGCCGAAAAAGGAAGTTGCGTATTCCACTGAGTGGCGAGTAATGTAGAGCCGTACGAAGTATTCAATGGTGAACAGAACAGTGAAGAACCATTCAATGAAGACCAGTTGATCGTGGTATTGAGAGTTGATACTGTCCACACTTTCAAGTGAGACTGCGATGATTGAGGCAACGATTGAGAACAACAATGCGGCATCGAAGTACGTTCCGTATTTGGTATCTGCTTCAAAAATCACTTCATGCATTTTCTCACGAAACGATTTTTCTTCAATCGTTTCAGACACCATACTCACTCCTTGTGAAACACTGGCTTACGCTTTTCAAAGAATGCTGTGACGCCTTCTTTGAACGCTTCAGTTGTTCCAGCAGCCTCGATGAGGGTGCGTTCGTGATTGAGGTGTGATTCAAAATCCTGTGCGGATTGAACATGCAGTAAATGCTTGGTTGCTTCTTTGGTATGTTCTCCCCACTGACTCCAACGAGCAGCCATTGAGCAAGCAGCATCAATCAGTTTGTCCGCTTCCACAAGGGCATCCGCAGCACCGACGGCTACGCATTGTTCAGCACTCCAAATCTCGTTTTCTAAGAAGAACCGGCGTGAGGTTTGCTCTCCGACCAACCGTGGAAGAAGCCATGTCGTTCCGCCATCCGGTGAGAGTCCCATACCTGCATAAGATGCAGCCATTTTTGCTTGGGGTGAAGCGATACGAGCGTCACATGCAAGAGCGAGTCCAAGGCCGCCACCTGCACTCGCACCGTTAAGGGCAGCAATGGTGATGGTCGGAGATTGGCGCATTCGTATCAGCAAAGGGTGAAGAATTCCAGTGAGGTCTCGAATCAATTGAGGTGCTTCTTTGTCTTCAATTGATTGAGCGAAGGCATTGATGTCAGCACCAGCAGAGAAGAACTTCCCTTCACCGGTGAGAACCAATGCTCGAACATTTGGATGGGTAAGTCCAGCATCGATGGCTTGAGCGATGTGAGGTAAAAATTCACGAGAAAACGACTGAGTTGCCGATTCGCCAGAGAACTGAATGAGGCGAATGCCGTTTTCCAAATCGGTGGATTTTACTGCCATTGTGCTCCCTCAAAGTTTGACGTTGACATTCTTCACCTTGGTGTAGAATCGCAAAGCGTCCTTGCTTTGCTCGATACCGATGCCGGATTGCTTCCAACCGGTAAATGCAGTTTGTGGGAAGGTTATTGGGTACTCGTTAATGGAGACCATGCCGCTTTCCAAATCACGAGCCATAGAGTGTGCACGGCTCAAGTTCTGCGTCCATATGCCGTTGAGCAGACCAAACGGAGAATCATTGGCAAGTGCAAGAGCCTCAGCATCATCGCTGAATGTTGTGACGGAAAGAACTGGGCCGAACAATTCCTCATTGAACAACAGGTTTGAACTGTCTACACCGGTGACAACGGTTGCTTCCATAAAAGCGCCTTCACCTTCAACGATGTTTCCACCGCATACGACTTCTCCACCCATGGCGAGACCCGCCTGCAATTTCTCCATGACTTCAGCACGATGGTTCTCATGAACGAGGCTGCCGATTCGGACGCCTTCAGACATGCCAGGACCGACTTTCCACTTGCTGACTTCTGCAACGACTGCTTCGACCAATTCATCGTGAACATCTTCGTGGACAATGAGTCGAGAACCAGCCCAACACATTTGTCCTGCGTTCATGAATATACCAAAACAGATGGCTTTTGCAGCGTAGCGAAGATTAGCATCGGCAAACACGAGGTTTGCTCCTTTGCCGCCGAGTTCAAGCGTGACTGGAGTGAGGTTTTCACTGGCCTTTGCCATGACGGTTTGACCGGTTGGAACGCCGCCTGTAAGGACAATTCCGTCAACACCCTTGTGTCCTGCCAGAGCATCTCCAATCAGTCCACCTGAGCCGGTAATGACTTGAAGAACACCTGTCGGAAGTCCGACTTCTGCTTCTTCCATGGCCTTTGCCCATGCTAAGAGTGACAGAGGTGTCCAAGATGCAGGTTTCGCAATAACGGTACATCCTGCTGCCAGTGCTGGTGCAATTGAACGGATCGCCAGTTGGAGCGGGAAGTTCCACGGAACGATATGAACGGTAACTCCAAGCGGTTGTCGCAAGGTGTAATTGAGTCGGTTACCCGGGACAGGAATTGTACTTCCTTCGATTTTGTCCGATAAACCTGCAAAGTATTCCAAGGTCCAAGCACCGTAGCGGATTTCAGACAGTGCTTCACGGAATGTCTTACCGTTGTTGTTGGATTCAATGGCTGCAAGTTCCTTGGCTTTGGCGTAGGTTGCTTGAGCCATTTTATTGAGAATTCGACCACGTTGTGCAGGGTCCATCGCTTTCCACGACGGGTCTTCAAATGCAGCTCGTGATGCCTCAACACATCGATTGACATCGTTGAGGGTTGCTTTCGGCGTTGTCGCCATGACTTGACCCGTTGCAGGGTTGAGGATATCGGCGGTAGCCCCATCCTCAGCATCACACCATTTTCCACCAATCGACATCTGTTCTGCGCTCATGAACTGCTCCAAGTGCTGTCCCCTCAAAGGCATTCGCTTTGGCTCGGCATGTACAAAGGATGCTCAATCAGTGGTAGAAGGCGAAAAGACTCTTGAAGCAGGTCCATTTGCTTTGACTATGGCTCGACATGTAAGTTTGGCTGATGCCGCTGCTCGAACCATTGCCGACCGAGCGCCAAGATTGTTGGTGATTGCCGGAGCAACCGGCACTGGCAAATCCACTGCGTCAGTTCAATTCGCTGCACAGAATAACTTTGCACGGTTACTTTCAACCGATGCCGTTCGTGAAATTATGCGCTCATGCGATGAGGAGCGAACCCAGCCGGCCCTCCATCGGTCATCGTTTTCCCGAGGCGATTCTGGTGAACCGGTCATCGATTGGCTGGAAACATGCCAGGCTGTTGAAACCGGTATCATTGCGACCATCGACCGTGCACGGCGTGAAGGGATTGACTTGATTATCGAAGGTGTGCACATCATCCCAAGTGAACGCTTACTGCGCAGTTGGCGCGAAGCCGGAGGAATTGCAATTGGTCTTGTGATGACTGTTGGAGAAGAAGACCGGCATCGTTCTATGATTCGTTCACGGGATGCTCATTCGTTCCGTCGAGCAGACCGTTATTTGCCAGCATTCCCCCGCATACGGTCGATTCAAAACGGTTTGATTGAGCGAGCCAAAATTGCATCATGGCCCGTCGTTGATCTCTCCCGTGTCAGTAAGGATACTGAGCGCATTAAGCATCTCATGGACCTTGCTTGGAACGAACACACGCAGCGTCGTTAAGCGTGTGTAATCTCAAACGACAACGGTACAGTGAGCATGGCTGAGCCATCTGATATTCCGAGTTCTGCCTCAAAGTGCAAGGTATTCGCAGAAGTTTCGTTGACTCGCATGTCAATGAGTTTGATTTCGATTCCTCTCAACTCGCCGTGATGCAGAATGTCGTCGTGGACGCTTTGGAATGCAGTCTCTCCAGCTTCAAGCGGTTCAAGTCCTCCATCAATCCACAGTAGTGTTCGTGCTTCCGTAAGTTCAGGCACGGCGTCGGCAACTTCCAGCGATGAGACCAACACTCCGTCGGATGCCGTATCGTGAGGCATGGTCATTCCAGCGACTTTAACGCCAAAGATCGCCATTGAGAGGAGAGACATCAGCAACACTACCCCTGTTGCAAGCAACATTTGTGCCGCATCTCGGTCTTCACCTGAGCGTTCATGCAGCGTACGCATCATGCTCCGCCTCCTCGACTCCATACGTCAAGAGTGACCGTCCAAGAGTGCTCGCCATTCGCCAATAAGTGATGAACGGTTACAGTTTCACCAGCAGGCGTACCGGTATTGCCGTAGGGGGCGGAAGTGCCGCTGTTCTGTGATAGCCAGCAGTTTGCTTCTTTTCCAGCGACGATGTAATCTTGGAGCAACTGACATGCTTCATCCAATTCGCCGCTTTCAAGCAACTCGCTCAAGCGATTCTCGCCCGAGACTTCCGCTTCAAGCCCAATGCCGTATCGAAATGCATCATCCCCTGCGATTTCCAACGCAGCATCATGAGCAACTGAGGGTGCATCCGGAACTTGGATACGAATCAAGAAGGTTGCAGACATGAAAAACAGCCAAAACAACGTCAACATCTCAAGGATGTGGATTTGGGCTTCTTCGTTTTGTCGCATTCAATCACCCGAAGAACAGCGGCGAAGGAATGAACGTTCCCGTAGATGGATTGAGACCTGGCACCTCGGTGACACCGATGAGATTCGGAGTGAACGCTAAGAAGTTAAACACGACAATGGAAACCAATATCATCATTCCAGAGTGCTTGAAACCAGTGGAGAATCGACCGGTTGACATGAGGCCAGCCATTGTACCGTTACCGACGGCCTGCATGGTTACGCCGTAGTAGAATACAGTCAGGAAAAACAGCGGGTCAATGTTACGGATTGTCATATTACCAATCGTTTGACCGCCACTGTCGCCTCCGTCTTCACCGCTCGAATTGGAACCGGCGATAGCAGGGATAAAGACAACAGCCAGTGTGACGATAACGCCGAGGAAAACGAAGTAAGAGGTCCAAATGACCGCAATGTACGAGCCAATTGCACGTTTCCGTTCACCTTCTAAGAATTTCAATTCACGAGAATCGTTTGCTGCTGTAACAAGAATATCGGAAATCTTTCCACCCGCTCGGTCTGCTTCTGCAATGAGTGCAATCGCTCGCTGTACCAGTGGAGTGCCAACACGGTCTGCGAATTGCTTGATGACATCACTGAACTTGATACCCCAACTGAGTTGATCGGACATTTTCTTGACTTCGTCGTTTAATGCACCGTATTCTGAGGTCGCCAGAGTTTGAATCGCAACGGTCATTGAAAGACCACCTTTCCAATATTCTGCCAAGTCTCGGAGGAAATCAGGGAATTTTTCTTCGACTTCGTTCTTTGCGTTCTCGACCCGTTCCCAGTAGTAGGACGCAGGATACAAGAGGAAAAAGAACATCATTCCAAAGAAGTTGAGGAAAATGAAGGGGCGAATGGACTTGACGCCAAGGTCCAACTCCGGCCCGAGCCAGTAGGATTTGTTGTTCATGTTCGATGGTATGCCATCGTAGTAGTGGACCGTGACATCAAACGTCATCTCGGATATTCGCTTTCCTTCTTCGAGGGAGAAGGCGACAAGCTCGTATCTGGTATCCGGAGGAATGTTATCGAGAGTGATTCCACAACCGTCGTTGTCTGGGTTGTTGTCCGTATCGGTTGTACCTTGGTGACTTTCAAGGATGTCACCGTCTTGAGAACGAATAGCGACGATGTAGTCGGTAGGTGTGTCGGCATCGACGCTGCAATTGAGCCAAAGTGGCTGAAGCACCATGACGCCTCCAGTTTGGTCCGAGTCAACGCCTGGAACATCGAAGTTCTTTCCTTGTTTGGTGAAGGTTCTCCACTCTTCACCATTCCATACGACTCGGTCAGGAGCGTCTTGGAGAATTGAGCACGACTGATTAGCAGAGTAGTCTGGCTTGATGTTGGTGTTGAATTTCTCGCCTACTGAGTTTCCTTGGGAATCTTCGGCGGTGATTCCACAGTACAAGTTGGTGAACATTGGTTCGCCGTTGGAAGTTGGAATAAATCCGGAGTTGGTCGCCCAAACTGTTCCGGTGCACAAGCCTAAGAAAATCGAAACAAAGAGAATCGCATAGAGTTTCGTAAGCGTCGAATCGTCCTTTGGAAGATCGAGTTTGACGGTTATCTTGTTCTTCTTTTTGGCCAACTTCTCACCTCCTCTCACATTTCTTGCTCTTTACTGCTGGTCCAGACTAATATTGCGTACGCAATGTGAATCATTGGCACGAATCCAAGAACGATTCCATAGAGCATGCCTTCAGACATTTGCGCACCGCTGCCCGAAACCCAGAACATGATGACCAGCATAACAATCAGGAACAGTGGCATTGCAACAGCGACAACAATGTACGATTCTGCCAGCAGTGCAATCGATTCAAGGAACATCTGAAGCCGTGTTCGGTTTTCACGCATGTAGTGCTCTGCTCTGTTGAGGAAATACAATTTGAGTTGACCACCAGCTGTGAGGGTGCCGACCATACCTTGGAAGAATTCCGTCAGCCAAACAGAAGCAGCCCGGTCGACACTCATCTTCATGGCCGTAATGAGGTCATAACCCAGCAGTGTGACATCTCGATACACCATCGCAGCATCGTCAGCGACGTCTCCGTAGATTTCTTTGTTCATTGCAAGTGAGCGGAAAATCTTGGAAGGTGTTGCGTTTGCTGCAGACATAGCAGCGGTGTAGGATGCAGCGTATGGAAGGTACTTCTCAATCATTGCACCTCGGCGAGCAGCCTCACGGGTTGCACCACCCTTGTTGTACTTGAAAGCGCCAAAGGGGACAATAACTCCACCAATTGCAACGATGAGTGCCTTGAGGATTGGTGGGAAGACTTGGTAGGCAAATCCGTCACAGCCGTTTCCTGGTTTGTTCGGGTCAACTAGATCTTGGTTCCAGTATTCCCACTCAAAACAGTAATTGATGGTTGCAGGATCTTGGATGCTTTCCCAATAGGCGATGACTCCGATATCAGGGATGAAGAACAATGAGACGAATCCCCAAGAAACCAAGGTAACGGCGATGGTTGTCATGATTGCCGTAGCCAGATAGACTTCTGGCATCATCGGTATAGCGCCTTTGACGAGGCTTTCTGAGAGGACTTTGTCGTTACGAGCACGCTTACGCAGGAAGCGACCGAGAACTCGGTTGCAAATCCTTTGCCATGTCGTTAAGTCCATCGAATCACCCTCTTATTGTTCAGCGAAGTCCGTCAACCCGTGCCATAATCTCTGTAGGTCGAACGTAATATTCTGTTACGATTTGAGATACTTGGTCTGCTTTGCGAATATCGTTCAAGACCATCCACTCGAGGATACGCTTTCGTGTACGCAATTCACGTCGCATGTCATCTTGTGAATAATTGAGTTTCACCATGATTTTCTCAAGAACGTAAGATTTGCCGCTAAAGATGAAATCATCACTGGTGACGTCCCAACGGAATACTTCGTTGGTGATGATCTCCAGGGAGTTCGGGTCGATACCAACGATCTCCACCAGTTGCTTAGTACGTCGAACACGCTTTCCATTGATACGGGTTTGAATCTGAATGCAACATGCTTCCAGTGCTGGCAGCAAAACACGCGGGATGTCAATCGGCTTGTTCTCCAATCGGTGAACAAGAGATGGAACGGAGTCGGCGTGGACCGTTGAATATGCGCAGTGACCTGTTGCCATGGCTTGGAACAGAACGTATGCTTCGGCACCACGAATCTCACCGACAATGATGTATTCTGGTCGCTCACGAAGCGCTGCTTTGAGCAACTCGAACTCCCCGATGACACCATCGGT
>JABIWF010000137.1 GCA_018701175.1 Methanobacteriota archaeon | reverse complement strand
ATTTCTTTCCATTTCACCAAAGGCTGCCAATATAGTGATGAGCATTCGACCTACTGCTGAAGACAAATCAAGAGGTTGTCCTCCTGATTCACAAAACTGAATTCCTATGCCAAATTCATCTAATTCTTCTACTGTTGCAAGGCAATCGATGGTGCTGCGAAATAATCGGTCCATTCTGTAAGCAAAAATGTGCTTGATTTTCTGCTTGAGGATGAATTCCTTCATCTGCTTAGCAGCAGGTCTTGACCATAATGGAACCTTGGCACTTACTCCGTCATCGATGAAAATATTCTCATCAGGAAGCAGTAAATTACGAAATTCTGCGTTAGCTTTTCCTTTGGCAATTTGAGCATCTATGCTCACTCCATCCTCCGCTTGACGAGTTGTTGATACTCGAACGTAGAGAACGCATTCTTCTGCTTGTTTCTGCTTAGCCATCAATTTAGATTTCTCAGGCTTACTATATACACTCACGCGACGGCCAAAAGTTCGGACACTGGGTTGGTGTGTCCGTCTTTTTCTGCTTGTAGAAGCAGAAGTAAAAGTGGATTTTCGGGTTGCTATATGGTCGGCCATACCCCACGGTGTGCCCGAACGTGGCGCGTGAAATCACTCAGTAGTCTCATCATTACCCGTCGAAGCCTCTGGGAAGAGCAACATCACGTCTTCAGCAGGTTGGGCGAAGAACGCATCAAAATCAGCCAAATATTCGCTCTTTGTTGCGTTGAAGTTGTCCTCAAAGGCTGCATCAAACCCTGAACCGTCGAGGTCACCGTAGAAGCCATTCAGGAAGGCATCCTCACCCTCGTGATGGATAAGATAAGCGATGAACCATGCGCCAACATCGTAGGCGTTTACTTCGGATGAGTAGGTCAACTGGTCAAGCGAGGTGTTTTGGGCATTGTAACCTTCTTGAGACATCTCCAGTTTACGCTGCATGACTTCTCGAAGATAATTCTCACCAACGCCGTCTTGTTCCGAGTACAGAGATTGGGCCATGAATTCCGCACCGCCTTCTGCAAACCATGGAGTATTTTCTCCGCCCATTTTCGAATCGCGTTCGCATGAATCTCTGCTGTCTCCGGTGCACTCATCGCTGATGTGCGAGTGTTGGAAAATATGGAAATATTCGTGGAGCGTTACCGGTTTGTAGTCGTCTTCAGAAGGTCCAGGATACTTTGCCGACATGATCATCATCATGAAATCATATTCAATGTAGGTTCGCTTGAAGGTACTGATGGCTGCCCCGCCTTCATCCGTATAGTGCGAGAAGATTTGGTAATTTTCATTGGCACAATCCCATTCTTCGTTCCAATTGTCATCAAGCGCCATGTGGCGTTCACAAAACAAGTCTTCCAAGTCTTTGGCAGCCTCAACATCCTCGCCAACGATGAACAATTCGACCGGCCCAAAGTTGCCCCATTCAGCAGATGCAATGTTGTACCATTCAAGGGTGAGATTGAGTGTTTCGTTGGACACATCTGCGGCTTTGAAAGCAACCGGCGCTGCACAAGTCACGCTGCCCCATTGGATGGTTTCATTCGTACCATCAGGACAAACTACATCGTAAGGTGAAAACACTGGAGTTGGTTGGTCATCTTCGTTTCCACCGTTCGTGATGTTTTCATCGAAGGAAGCATCGTCAACAATGCTTGTGTTGTCTGTGACGGATTCCTCAGAAGTCCCAAAGCATCCCGAAAGTGGAGCCATAAGGAAAATGAGGCACATGAGTACAGCAAGGTGTTTGATCATGAATCTCCCAGTAAACACCGCTATATGAGTGTGAAAGGTACGAGTAAATTGAATATGCGGCGAGTTTAAGAATTACCGACCTTAGCGAAGCCCATGTCTATCATAGCAGCATACAACGAAGCCTGGGATAACGGAGATGTCGACGCACTCGCAAAAATCATTCATGATGACTGCGTCTTCAACCCACACGTCGGTGGAATCACCATGAGCAAGTCTGACATTCTTGGATTCGCAGGTGGCGACAGCACCCCTCAATCAGAAAACAACCGCATCTTGTTCGAGAACGATGAAGTCGGTGTCGCTCATTCAATTGTCCACTTCGCAAACGATTCCGACTCTGAAGCAGTCATGTCCTTCATGCGCTTCAAAGACGGCCAAATCATTCTCATGGAAACCGGTGCTACACCACTTTCCGATGATTACAAGCTCGTTGGAACCGAGTGAACCTTTCATCTGCATCCTTCACTTTGAGTGAAGATGAATTCGCATCAGCCTTGGAAGGCTGGATAGTACTGTTGAGTGTACTGTACAGCACTCTCTTGCGGGTATCCTTGCGCAATCAAACCGCTGTAGTATTCTCGAGCAGGGTCTGGCTGAACTGGCGCTGGCTGCGCTGATGGCTGTGCCGCCATATTTGGCATTGCAACGGCTGCGGCAGGTTGAGCTGCCATATTTGGCATACCTCCGGCGATTGGCGCTGGAGTGTTGCTGTAATTTGGCATCATGACTGCAGGTTGCGCGCCCATGTTTGGCATTGCTGGCATTGCGCCACCCATTGGAGCAAAATTACTGTCAGTCCAGTTCTTGTCGACGGCTTCACCTTCTGGCTTACGAATAAAGAAGAAGGCAAGACCTGCAATGGCAGCGAGCGCTACAACAGCACCAATTCCGAGGATTAACGACGAGGATGAAGAAGCGCCATCGGTTGATGAAGCATCCTTAATCCAACGCAGTGGATCATCAGGATAAGCGTCAGCTCCGTCGCTGACTTTCCAATCACCAGATGGGTTCGAGTAGCCGTCACCGTCTGCATCAAAACAACCGGTTCGATCCACCGTAGAATTACCCGCACCGGAGATACAAGCGTCGGCACCATCGGCGAGCGACCATGAAGCATCAGGGTCGGAGTATCCGTCGCCATCTGTGTCTGTGCAGCCAATTCGGTCAATGCTTGAGGAATCTCGAACGGTTGGGCAAGCATCTGGAGTGATTCCGAGAGGATTGTCACCAAAGCCATCGCCATCTGCATCGGACCATTGAGAGGCTTCGTCAGGGAACGCATCGCCACCTAATTCATATCCCCACGTGATGTCAGCGTTTGAGTAGCCATCACCATCGGTGTCCATGCATCCAAAGCGGTCTGCTGTTGAGTTGCCAGGGAGCGAAGGGCATGCATCAGGTTGGTTTCCACTTTCATTGTCACCAAATGAATCCATATCGGCATCTTCCCATTGGGTAGGGTCGTTATCGAAGGCGTCCATGAAGTCGGCCCACCCATCTGAATCGGTGTCAAGACATCCGAGGATTCCTTGTTGCCAAGATGTACCAAATTGATTTGGACATGCATCTTGTTCAGTGGCTCCGTCAACATAGATCCCGTTCCAAGAAGATTTACGGTCGTCCCAAGTTGAGTTGCCCCAGTTATCGCCAAATCCGTCTTCATCGGAATCAGCCCATTGAGTTGCATCGTTCGGGAAAGCGTCAGCGCCATCTTCGATGTACCATGTAGAATCAGCATCCGAATAACCGTCTTCATCGGAATCAAAGCATCCCAATCGGTCAACGGTTGAAGTGCCTGGAACAGTGGAGCAATCGTCTGGAGAGAGACCTTGCTGGTTATCTCCATAGCCGTCTGTATCTGCGTCTAACCACTGCGTCACATCGTTCGGGAACGCATCATCGGTATTCGACCAGCCGTCACCATCCAAATCTGGGCAAGCATTCTTGCCTCCAAGGGTTGAGTTACCAGCCTCAGTCGGACAATCATCGTAAGTGTCCGACCAGCCATCGCTGTCAGAGTCAAGACATCCAGTGGTACCGAGCGTCGATGTTCCAGAAGTTGTCGGGCAGTCGTCATCGACATCGTCGAAACCATCCGCATCGTCATCAACGTCTTCGTCAGAGTCACGGCAACCGTCACCATCGAGGTCGTTTGAGGAATCGGAAATCCATGTTGGCCGTGGAGGGTCATAGGAAGTGTATGGGCAAATGTCGTCCACATCGAGAACCTGATCGTTGTCGTCATCGAGGTCTTCAACGTCGTCTTTACAGCCGTCGTTATCCCAATCGCTCGAAGCAGAAGGGTTGGATGCGTCTTGCATGCTTGTCCAGTTGAATTCACCACCACGAGGGCAAAGATCAGGGAAGTTGTCGGTGAGGCCATCGTTGTCGTCGTCTGAATCGCATGCATCGCCCTTATCGTCCATGTCTGTGTTTGCTTGAGTCGGGTTGGAAACTGTCGGACAATTATCGTCCACGTCAACGATGCTATCGCTGTCTGTATCCTTCAATGCGGTAGGGTCAAACGCCCAAATGAACGCATCCCGGCCACCGGTTGATGTGACGGGTGTCCCTGCATGGGTCATCGAACCGGAATAAGAACCAGCGACACCGATTGCGTCGGTGAAGTTAACAGCAAGATCCCAAGCGTAATCGTATTGAGAACCACCGATTTGTTCAACCCATTCAGCCGAGCCAGACGATGAAAGACCGACAACGAATCCATCGTGATTCGAAGGAGTGAGTGTGTACGAACTTGCAGTGTGTTGGGCGATGATATATCCGCCATACACGACTAAACCGTTGGAAGTAATTGCAAGACCTTGGGGTTCATCAGCTTGACTTGAACCAGAAACAAACGCCCAACTGTTAGCGGAAGAGACAGCCTCACGTACGATGAAAATATCGTTACCGCCATAGGATGCGGTTGCTGACCATCCGGTGCCAGTTAATGTACCACCGAACGTACCTGCATAGTAAGTGTCGCCATTGAAGTCTATTTCGATGTCCAAGATGATGGTTTGCTCATTTGGAGTCCCGTAACCATTTACGCCGACAAGACCACCGCTTGAATCCAATTCAACAACGACTGCATCAATTGTACCTTTGGCGAGGTAACTGGTCGAATCCCACAGTGAAAAGCCATCAGAAATTGTTGCAATCTTCACACCGCCGTTCGTTGTCGGAGCCATATCGAAAACTCGGTTGACACCGACACCGCCACCGCTGGTAACCCAATTCAATGAGCCAGAGGAGAAATCATAGCTTGTGACATAGACTTGTGCGTTCGAGACGTTCAATGAAACGCCACCAAAGTCCGTTTCGCCTTCAAATTCTCCAGTGAGCAGTACATCACCATTAGCAGAAAATGCGACGCCGGTTGTTGAACTGTATTCGCCTGAACCGTTCACGACCGTTTCGAGGCCTTTCACCCATTGCCAATCGCCGTTGGGGGTCGCAGTAGCAACGAACCCTTCAAAGTGGTAACCAGAATTTGTATTGGACAAGATGATGTTTTGCCCTTGGAAACTTGGGAATGCGATTTCACCATAGAAATAGCCGGAAATTGCAATATCTCCAGAGACGTCAACTGCTACATCGGTTAAGAAAGAAAGTCCACCTGCACCGTAACTGTGATCCGCTCCGAAAACAGAGCGCCAGACACCTGTTTCATCGGCCACTGCCAGGAAAAATTCACCGTAGTTCGCATACGGCGAGGTTGGTTGGAGCGTATTCGTTCCAAAAGTGAGTGAAGTATTGAATTCCGAACCAACAATCCATCCACCCGAACCAAGTGCTGCAATGTGATTCGCGTCAATGCTTTGAGCGTTAGAACCACCAGCCAAAAGATACGAAGATGAAGTTCCACGGCCTGAGGTGAATTGAACATCCTCGGTTTCCCCTTCGGCGAGAATAGACTCGGGGACAGGAGTCTGTAAGACCATGACCGAGGCGAGCATCAAGAATGTTAGCAAGAGTGCTGAGAGTCGAGTATTCATAGGGCGCATAGCCCAACGACACCGCCGACTGACATCAAACCTTTGCTACCAAGTTCAGGTGATTTAGCCTGAAAAACGGCAATCACTCAAGGTTGGTTTCGAGCTGCAACAAATCGCTGTCACCAGCATCGATGATGCTGATTGTAGAAACCGAAAACGGCTTACCACAGGCAATTCCAAGTTCACGGTTTACCATGCTTGCACGGAATTTGGTCACTTCAGGGTGATTGGCGTGCAATTCATCGATAAATTCGGTTGGGCAGTTTGCAGCGAAAATCACGACTTTCGCTTCACCACGAGCACACGCATCGAGTGCTTGGCGTTGTCCAAATCGTAGGTCTCCAGTTGCAATTGCATTCTTCAGTTGTCGGCTTAGGTCCATATTTTATTCCTCCATACTCCACATTGTTTCTCATGGGTAGAAAATAATCATTCAGGGATGTAGTAGAGTTCAACACTACCGGTTCCAAGTGAAATTGGTTGTCCGACAATGATGTTCTCTGCAACACCAGTGAGGTAGTCTTTCTCTCCGATAACACCGGCCTTAAGCAGGTGGTTTACGGTAACTTCGAAAGCAGCACGAGCAAGGATACTGTGCTTTGTACCCGATACACCGTGTCGACCAATAGCACGAACTTCACCTTCTGAAGTCATGACGTCAGCAACAAGGAGCAAGTGTCGAACGTCGACTTCCAAACGGGCCCCATTGAGGGTAGCTTGCAGTTCGTTGACAATGGCTTGTCGAGCGGCTTCAATTCCGAGGAAGTCGAAGATTTCGATGATGTTGTTGGTGTAGGTTCGGTTACGATCAATGGTCTCGATTTCGCTCACCCGGGTCAAGTTTGAACCGATGGTAGAGAGGTAATACTCGCCAGTTTTGTCGTCAAGTTGGACGTTCGCTCGAGCAATGTTTGGAATACCTTTCAATCGCATGTCGCGGATTTTCTCTTCCAGTTGCAAAAGCATGGTGTACGAAGGTGGGTTCTCAGCGAGTTCAGCCAAGTCTTCTTCGGAGTGCACACCAGGAATCAAAGTGAGCGTGGACGGGTTATTTTCCTTGTCCGCTTGGACAAAGAGACGTGTCGCACGTTCGAGCTTGTCTTTGACTTCAGCACCGGTCATGTTCTTTTGCTTGAGCATACCCTTGTTGAGCTTGAGAACGAGACGTCGTTGAGCGACGTCAGTTTCCAAAGATGCAATGTTCACAGTGTGAGTTTCTTCAAAGGCTGCAGCAAGCTTTTGCGCTTCCTTGGCATCTGTCATCTTGTCCTTGGCCAAACGAATGATCATTGTTGGCGTGTTTGGTACCTTACGTGCATCGACAATTTCGATAATACGAGGTAGACCTTGGGTGACGTTAACCGTTGCAACACCCGCATAGTGGAACGTACGCATGGTCATCTGTGTACCTGGCTCACCAATTGATTGAGCGGTGATAATTCCTGCAGCTTCGTAAGGATCGATGCTTGCTCGGTCAAGAGCAACAACTGCTCCATCAACGACTTTCTTCGCTTGAGCCTTGGTCAACTTTTTCTTGCCACGTGCATGAATCGCAACGGTAAGGTCGTGGAAGATCCGATTGGTAAATCGGGAGGAGCCGTTGTCTTCAACAGCGTCAACGAGTGACTTGAAGATTGGATCTTCTGACAACTCATCCTCACATTCCAAGAGTTTCGACTCAAGATTGTATTCTGTCATGGCGGCGGAAGTCTTTGCACGAGCAATGGAGCGTCCAGTACGTCGAAGTCGAACCGAGGTAGTGGGTCCGGTGTTTTCGCTGTTTGAATCTCCGCCCTTCTTGTTAGCAGCATCAATGGTTGCTTTGATGGTTGCAGCAGTTTCCGAATCGGTCTCACACAATTGTGCGATTTCACCAGCAGCGAGGATTTTGACATCGTCCCACTTCTTGTCATCAGCCAGGGTGTGAGCATAGTTTTCTGCAATGCCCAAATCCATGAGCTTCTTCTTGGTTGCACTCTTTACGACCATCAGTTCTCGCCTCCTTCTGTTCCAGCATCTTCATACTCGATGCCACCGAAGTCATCTTCCTTTTCTTCACGTTCAAAGGAATCACGTTCAACGACGGTTGCACCTTCGGTTCCGAGAGCCTCATCGACAATAACATCGATGTTGAACGGAGAACCGTGCACACCACGGGACGGATCAATTCCGTCTTCTCCGTAGCTAAATTGAATGATACGGTTTGCAGTGTTACGAACCGAGAGCATTGAGTCATCATAGACCTTCAAATCGTCCATTGCGTTAATCAATCGGCGTTGCATGTATCCGGACTTTGCAGTACGAACCGCTGTATCGACCAGAGACTCACGGCCTGAAATGGAGAGCATAAAGAACTCCGTAGGTTCAAGACCACGCTTGAAAGAACTCGAGATGAAACCACGGTCTGCTGCTGAACGTCCACCACGGCGGAAGTGAGGAAGAACACGTTCGTTGTATCTACGCTCAAGTCGCTTACCACGAACCTTTGCTTGTCCAATCGAACCAGCCATCATGTTGAGGTTGTCCATTGAACCACGAGCACCAGAAATAGCCATGTTGACTGCAGCGTTGGTCGAACCGGATTGAGCCAGTTCGTTCTTTGCCACATCACCCGCTTCTTGCTTACCTTGGTCAAGAATGACCATGATATCTTCTTCGAGCGTTTCACGAGGTGTACGTCCAGGACGTGTTTCGTATCCACGACCATCCTTTCCGAACTTGTCGAGTGCTGCTTGAACAAGCACACCCGCTTCGATGTTTGCATTCTTAATCGACTGCAGAGCCTCAGCGCTGAGATCTTCGTCGTCAATACCAGTGGTAAATCCAAGCGAAGTACATGCAGCGATGGAAAGACGAGTAAAGTCGTCAAGGAACTTAGCACCGAGTTCAGGTCCGTTGGTTTGAACGATAGCATCGAGGAGACGGCCATCTTCAGCACCGATCGCACGCTTATCCAGTGTTCCTTCAACCTTTCCGTTCTTGACAACCACGTCATCGTTGGAACGGCTGCGGAATCGCAGGTGGATGTTATCTGGGATAATCAGTGAAATGATGTCCTGTCCACGGAAGCATTCCTTACCGTTTTCGTCCTTAACAATTTCAGGGAGTTCACCGATGTAGTCGATGTTACCGAGCATTTCCAGTCCGTGTCGGCGGTTGATGAGTGTCCCCGGGCGGGAAAGCAAGTAAGCACCAGAAATGTGGTCGTGTATTCCACCAATAACTGCTCCACCGTATCGAGGAGTCAGAATGTGCTCTTGGACACGCATCAAGATTTTTGCTTCAGCACGAGCTTCTTCAGATTGAATCACGTGCAAGTTCATTTCGTCACCGTCGAAGTCAGCGTTGTACGGAGTACATACTGCGAGGTTGAAACGGAAGGTGTGACCTTCCATAACTCGAACTTCGTGAACCATCATCGACATTCTGTGGAGAGATGGTTGTCGGTTGAAGATTGCAACGTCTCCATCAATCAAGTGGCGTTCTACCAAAAGACCAGGCTTCGGGTTTCCGTTGCGGTCAATGGTTGACAGTCGGTCTTCGACACGGGTTTGGTCGCCCCATTCGTCCGATGGACTACCGCAGTGAGGGCAGCTGATTTGCAGGTGATCTGGGTGTGGGTCTGGGTGAACTTTGTCTGCTTGAGCCAATTCGTGCATCCAACGGTAGTGGAGTTTCGCACGAGGATCATCTTCTGCAAGTTTCTGTGAATCGATGTCTTCACCGCGAAGGTTCGCAAGAGTTGCTTCGTCATCAACGACGTAACTTGTTTCTTGGGTTCCGTCAGGATTCACGAAGATTTCAGGTTTGATGACAAGGCCAGGCAGGAAGTTTGGTGCTGGTAGGCATTGATGCATGTCTGGGCGAAGTGTAGTTTCTTCGTTACACTCAGGGTTGTGGCATCGGAATCCAGCGTTAATCAAACGGCTGCGTTGGTTGATTCGAACACGTCGATTGTCACCACGGATAATGTAGTTCACACCAGGGTGAACATCAGGACCACGGAGAATCATCTGACGCATCTGTTCACGGTTACGGGATGTAACACGGATTGGGACCGTCAGTTCCTTTGCAATCTTCTTTGGCACACCAACTTCGTTGACACCCAAGTATGGATCAGGAGAGATAACTGAACGAGCACAGAAGTTAACACGCTTTCCGGAGAGGTTACTACGGAATCGGCCTTCCTTACCCTTTAGACGCTGAGTCAGTGTCTTGAGGGTTCGACCAGATCGGTGACGAGCCGGTGGAATTCCAGAGGTTTGGTTGTCGAAGTAGGTGGTAATGTGGTATTGCAACAATTCCCAAAGGTCCTCAACAATCAATTGTGGAGCACCAGTATCTCGGTTTTCACGCAATCGTTGGTTGATTCTCAGCACGTCAACAAGTTTGTGCGTCAAGTCGTCTTCAGAGCGGTCTCCGCTGTCCAAGGTAATCGATGGTCGAACGGTGATTGGTGGAACCGGAAGAACCTTGAGAACAATCCATTCAGGTCGGTTTTGCTTGTCCATACCAATGAAAATCAAATCATCAGAGGGAATGGCACTGAGCCATTCTCGGACATCACGAGGGTTGAGTTTACGCTCAATCTCTGCCTTTCCTGCGCCTTGCGACTCCAACTTTTCCTTGAAGGTCGTAGGCTTATCGAGCATAATCTTGCCTTGCATAGCCTGGCAGTGCATACACTGTCCACGGCGAGTTCCGGTCGTGACTTTCTCGACTTCCTTGATGATCTTGGCAAATTCAGTCGAACCGACACCGTGCTTGATTTGGATATCACGGATACGTGTTCGGTAGTAATCTTGCTCGCTCAATTCAGGGTTTGAAGGGTGAGTACTCGGGGTGTCGTGCAACAAAATTCTGCTGCACTTCGAGCAAGTAGCCTTCAGGGCGGTCTTGATGAGGTTCACGAATCCAATGTGAATGACTGGAAGTTCCAGAGCAATGTGGCCAAAGTGACCAGGGGACTCGTCGTACTTACAGTTGTCAGTTGGACAAACCAATCCCGGTTCGATAACACCCATGTGAGGGTCCATCAATCCTTGGCGGTAAGCGTGTCCATCGTCCTTGTATGTGTCAGCAGTTTTCACTTCGACAGCGGACATTTGACGGATTTCTTTTGGTTCCATTAGGCCAAAACGAATCTGAGCGATACGCTTTGGAATCATTGTGTTTTTCTGACTCATCTTCGGTCCTCCAGTTCAAGACGCATGGCCACACCTAAACTCTTCATTTCGTCGAGGAGCAGCTTGAATGCATAGGATGTTTGTACTTTGTATACTTCTGCGCCATCACCATGAATCGGGCTGACGTAGGTGCGTCGCTTCGGGTCGTACCAAGCGATGTGACCGGATTGAGCACAGACATACATGTCAATACCGTCCGATTCATCGAGCAGTCGATCCTTGATGACCATCGATGCACCGTGTGCAATCAAACAGTCACGTTCCATTTCACCGAATCGCAGACCACCTTGGCGGGCACGACCTTCAGTAGGCTGACGAGTGAGGATTTGAACACGTCCACGAGAACGAGCGTGAATCTTCGACGACACCAAGTGGTGCAAACGCTGGTAGTAGATACAGCCGATGAAAATATCAGCAGGGTAAACTTCTCCAGTTTCACCGTTAATCATTGTTTCACGGCCTGTGTGGGCAAGTCCGTTTCGGACAAGTCCGTCACGTAGACTGCCTTCCTTTTCTCCACGGAAAGCGGTAGCATCGATACGACGGCCTTCCATCGAACCAACTTTGCCACCGATCATTTCCAGAACGTGTGCAACAGTCATTCGTGATGGAATAGCGTGTGGGTTAATGACCAAGTCAGGAACGATACCGTCTGCGGTAAACGGCATGTCTTCAGGTTCAACAAGGCGTCCAATAACACCCTTTTGTCCGTGTCGAGATGCGAATTTGTCACCAACTTCTGGGACCTTGTGGCTTCGAACCATAACTCGGACCAAGCGGCCTGAGTCGAGGGATTCGGTCACGTAGACATTGTCAATGTATCCCTTCTCACCGTGTCGGACGAGCATCGAAGATTCACGTCGTTCTTGAGCAAGCAGGAAAGCGCCACCAGCGGATTCTTCAAGGAAACGAGGTGGGCTGGTCTTACCGACCAAAACATCCCCACCTTCGAGGTACATCTCTGGCAATGGCAATCCGTCTGCTTCGAGATGTCGATAGGCCTCTTCAGGTTTGAGCCCCTTGACTTCTTGCAGTGAGCTGCCTGGCTTTTCGATTTCCTCAACTTGACCACCAGGGAATCGGCGGCGTTCGGCGTTGTAAGTTCGGTTGAATGTTGAGCGTCCTAGTGCACGGTCGACTGAACCCTTGTTCATGATGACAGCGTCTTGCATGTTATAGCCGTGAAGCGACATAATGGCGACAATAAAGTTCTGTCCACCAGGGCGGTCGTCAAAGTGCGTCGATTCCATTGCAGCAGTTCGAGTGATCGAACGTTGCGTGTAATGGAGGATGTGAGCACGGGTGTCAGGTCGCATTCTGTAGTTTGAACTCGGTAGACCGAGAGATTGCTTGACCATTGCTGTTCCACCGGTAACACGAGGGGTAGAGTTGTGTTCAGGGTATGGAATCAATGAAGCACAAACACCCAAAACGAGTTGTGGGTCGATTTCACAGTGCGTGTATTCTTCATCGTAAAGCAACGGTAGCGAAATTTCTGCGGAGTCCCAAGCACCGTTTGGCATTCGAACCTTAGCAACGAGCTTTGCTTCGGTTGCACCTGGCTCACCGAGGTTGACCCATTCGACGTTCTCGTTGGTCAGCGGGCGACCAGCGAGAGGACCGGATGGAACTGTTTCAGGTAGGACGAATGGACGTGCTGCGATGAGAAGGTCTTCTTCTTCTTCTGCATCGACCCATTCAACGACACCATCATTGACGAGGTCTCTGAAGGTCATTTCTGAATCACGGAGTGCTTGAAGGTGTTCTCCGGTCAAACGAGGTGCGCCATCGTAAAGAATGACCAAAGGTCGTAGAATACGCCCCTTGTCGGTGTTGATGAAGATGTCCTTGTTTTCCTTGTCGTGACGGATTGAAACTTCAGCAGGAATAGTTCCACGTCGGCGAGCCGACTTGAAGTGGCGAACCAAGTTCTTACCGTTCTTGTGAATACCGTAGATGTCACCGTTGACGTGAATACGGTCACCGGAACTCCAGTCTTCGAGTTCACTGTTAACATCGAGTTCGTCAAGTTGTTCACGAACTTCGACTTCGCTGATGTGTTCGGAGATGTCAATCATCTGAGCAGCATTCTTGACCAGGCCACAGTTTTGCCCTTCGGGTGTTTCGTTCGGACACAGGCGACCCCATTGAGTTGGGTGCAGGTCACGTGCCTCGAAGTGAGGTTGGCTGCGGACAAGAGGAGAGGTGACACGGCGCATGTGCGACAACGAAGCGAGGTAGGTCGTTCGGTCGAGCAATTGACTGACACCAGATCGTCCACCGACCCAGTTTCCAGTAGCAAGAGCGTGCATAATCTTGGAGGTCAAGACATCAGGGCGCAAGCAGGAAGTGATTTTCAGTTCTCGCTTGCGGTTGTGGTGGCGCTCCAGTTGGTATTTGAGGTCACGAGCAAGTTGGCCGCTCGACACACGGAACAAGTCTTCAATCAAATCACCAGCAAGTCGAACTCGCTTGTTTGCGTAGTGGTCCTTGTCGTTTGGTTCACGGTTGGTAAGTGCCATTTCGAGAACTTGTCGAACGATACGTCCGAGGAAAATTGCTTTCTTCTTACGGTCTCCTGGTTGGTCGCCCAAGTGAGGGAGAAGTTCACGGTCAAGCAGTTGGTTCACTCGCTGTTCGCGGTATTCCTTTTGTTGACCAGCAGCGAATTTCTTCTGCAACCATTCGTGAGCTTCATCACGTGATTGAACAGCATACTCTTCATTGTCGTTGACTTCGTTGAGGTTAGCAACGATGTACTTGAATGTCTCAGTAGGACCTGCAACGGTTTGGAACACTTCTTGGTCGTTCTCGATACCGAGTGCACGCATGAGAAGAACCACAGGGATTGCGGTTGTTCCAGCTGTGCTGATTTTGACCATGAGCATTCCATCTCGACGCTTTTCAACGTTGAGTGGCTTGCGCATACCGTCTTTCTGTGAGAAAATCTTAGCGACTTCGGTTCGCTTAGCGTACCGCTTGTTGATTTCAACAGTGACACGGTTTGGAGCAAGATCTTCCATGGAGATGAGGACACGTTCTGTTCCGTTGATGATGAAGTAGCCTCCAGGATCGAGAGGGTCTTCGCCTCGCTTACGGAGCAAATCATCCCAAAGTGCGGAGTCTTCAGTAGAAGTGGTAGGATAGAGTTGGCGTTCTCCAGCAATGTGCTTAGCGTGAAGGTTGCAGCGGGAAGAGCGGACCATGATTGGCATGCTTCCGACTTGAACTCCAGACTCGACTGGTGAAGGTACACCGTTACGAGAAATTTGGAAGTCAATGGTTACCGGGGACATGTAGGTGAGCTTTCGCAGACGGCATTCCATTGGAGTGGATGGGTGTTCAGCACCGTTTGCTTCACGAATGGTTGGTTCACCGAGTTTGATGTTCTTCAAACGAATAGTGATGTCGTGGTCGACAACGTCAAGTTTGATGTAACCGCCAAGGTCATCGTTGATTTCTTCGTCGGTTCCGACGCGAATGTTACGAATGATTTTCTCCATGCGGGAGATTGAATTGTCGCCAGACGGGATACAGTCGTCGTATGAAGCGAGTTGGTGGTTGACGAGGCTACGTTCTTTGAAAAATGATTGAATGATTTCTTGCATAATTTACACCTCCCCTCAGTTACCCTCTACAATTAGTCGGTAGGCAACTGTTCTACCCGCAGATGGGGACTTGCGGATAACTTTCAGTACGCGGTCGGCGATCCAACCTGCAGCGAGTGGTTTGTGGTCTGGGTCAGCAGCAAGACGAGCGTTGTCTTGTGCTTCCGCAGTTTCTTTGATGACTTGAACGACTGGGTCCGTAATGAGGATTTTCGGAAGCCATTCCTTGGCAAGACGCGGCTCACCAGTTTCATCATCGGTTTGAACCATTTCCCAAGGAGCGAGTTCTTCGCTCTCGATGGTAAATTGTTCTTCGACAGAGATGTTTGCACCGCCGACCAGTTCTTGATGAGGTACAAGATCGTGATTGAGTGCGTTGAAACGCATGGTGATTTCAGGTCGGTCGAAATCATCAATGGCTTTTGCACGGATGGTGATTTTCTTGCTCTTCGACTTCGAGCGTCGACGAGAGCCTTGTTCTGCGATTACAGACATGGTGCTAATGAATTGTTCAGAGTCTTTGGAGACACCGAGAGTGGATGCGACTTCATCAGAGGACATTGCCTTGATGTCGGTCATGTTTCGATCAGTTGCTAATTTGTGTGCGGACTCTTCGGAAACTCCAAGCTCCATGAGTCGCTTCTTTGTTGCGCTTTTTACTACCATCCTCATACCCCGCTCATGCCCAACTATTCGAGCCTGTAAACCCAATCAGGCGGGCCTGACGGGGTTCGAACCCGCGACCATCGGATTAAAAGTCCGACGCTCTACCTGACTGAGCTACAGGCCCAAAATAGCAACTTGGGCTTTTTGCCCGACTTACCAACTGTTCTTATAGGTTACGCAAGTGATGTTTCGTCCCAAGTCACCGCAATGAAGAGTCGATGCTTACCCATGCGAATCCCCGAAAAGAAGGATTACTGGCTGTGTGGCCCGATTCAATGCCCTCGGATAGGGCTAAATGCTACCCGATGGTGGATGAAATCGAGGCAAATGGGAAACGAGAAAATATTCGGCCCAAAGGATGCCGAGCAGGAAATTGAACGGTTTGAAAGGACGGCAAAGTATGTGGTTTGGAGAACACCTCAAGCCCGTGAAATACAACTCCTCATCCCTCCGACCGTTTACCCTCCTCGAGAAGACACAGATCTTATGGCACAAACCATTGCGAATTTACCGAATTCTGGCGGTAAACGTCTGTTGGAAATTGGATGTGGCTCAGGCGCAGTTTCAATTTTCGCCGCACAACTCGGTTTCGAGGTTACTGCGTGCGATATCAACCCATTTGCCGTGGCTGCAACCAGAAACGCTGCAGCATCAAACGGTGTTGTCATCGAAGCAAATGAGGGTGGCCCTGGACCGAACACGGATGGCTCAGTGGAACAATGGGCCGGTCGAGAACCATTCGACGTCATCGTGTGGAACCTCCCCTACCTTACCCACGAAGAAGACACGCCATTGTTAGGACCATTGGAGGAAGCAGCACTGCTTGACACCGATCAAAAAGGCCTGGTTGCGCGCCTCATGGGTCATTTGAAATCAAACTCACTCCTCAAGATGGACGGAGTTGCTTTCCTACTGGTTTCTCAGAACGAGAAAGGCGGTAGAGCACGAACTGTATGCCTTGCGAATGGATTCGCTGTTCGAACCGTCGCATCAGACATCTTTGAGGATGGAGAACGATTGGAGGTTCTCGGGGTTTGGAAGCCATATGTGGCCGCAGAGTCGAACTATGTGGAAAGTATAGATTCAACCAATACTGCATTGCTGAAATCAACGGCTGGAATCGGAACAATGCTTCAGGCTGGTCGACAAATCTCGGGGCACGGAAGAAGAGGACGGCCTTGGATTCACGAGGAACAGGCGTTCGCCGCATCATGGGTCATCGACGAAATACGAGGCATACCCAATCCAAACCAATTGCAATTGAGGGCGGGATTGGCGCTGTATGAGGCGGTTGTGGCAATGGATACACCTCCCGAATGCATCGCACTGAAATGGCCCAACGATGTGTTGTTGCACATCGTAGACCAAACGCGTAAGGTTGGAGGAATTCTTGTCGAAAGCAGCAGCAGGGGTAAAAAAACGCGAATCGTCCTTGGCATTGGATGCAACATGTCGAGTTCCAACCCTCACAAGGAGAATTTTTCACTCGCCGCATTGGATGAATTGTCGGAGCATGCATCAACAGAAAAATTCACACCCATAATCCATGCTGCTGTTGCCTCATGGTTCGAACAAAAGAACGGGATCTCCCCTGTAAAAACGAGCGAGGTGAACGCTCTGTTTGAATCGACATTCTCCAGAAGCATACAACTACTCGGAGCACCAATCTATAGAAAGAAGAAGATGGCTTTTGAAGCACTCAAAATGGACGGTAATATCGTACTTGTCGACGAAAAAAAGCGTACGTTTTCCATCGATGACGGCGAAGATATTCAATGGACAAAGTGTACACGGAATTAGTTTCCATCTTCGAGCACTGCATCAATGGATTCCCCCATCTTCTCATCCTTTCTCTTGTACAGTCCGAAGACAAGGCAGATGGCGCCGAGAGGATAGATGATGAAATCAACAAGAAGTTGGCGGTCAACATCAACGAAGACTTCTCCTTCTCCTTTGGTAAACTCCACCGTGTAAGAATAATATCCGCCTTCGGTAGCCTCAAAGGCATCCGAAGCCGATTCACCCGGCGCTAGAACCAAAGATTCCGAGTACACTGATTCGTCATCGTCAAACATTATTTCGATTACGACATTCGACTCGTTAATGGCGTCAACTGTAAATTCCAATGTATCACCTTTCATCAATGATGCCCCACTGGTGTACGGTTCGGCATCTTCCGAAGAAAGGGGTTCTGCGAAAGCAAGACCATGGATAAACAAACCACCAACCAAAAAGGTCACGCCGAGGAGAATGAACAAATCACTCATCTTCATCGCAGGTGCAGTGCCCCCTCCAGCCATGAGTGGTCCTGCGAGGGTAAACAAATGAAGGTGGCGGTGTTACCGTTTTCTCGATGGCTTTGGCATACCCATGCGTTCTCGCACCAATCGGATTTTCCCACTGCTGGTGCAACTGCGAAGTTTGTGCGTGGACATGGAGTCTTCACCTTCGATAAAGTTGCGAAGCAGTGCAAACGAAGGATGAGGTACTTGTAGAACTGCGTATGTGAGCGGCTGAGACGCACCGAGGGTCGATGTGATCTGTTCCACTTCTGGAGAAGATGCAGGGTAGAACTCCATTAATCGAATCTTCGATTCAATACCAAACACGTTCCAAAGTTGCTCCATGTGAGCTTGGAGCGAGGAGCGGTTTTCGAATTCTGGCGAACATGCGACACCCACCCATCTTCGTTTGCCGCGCAATGCTTTGGACAAGCGCTTAGCCATGGTTGATTGGAGGTGCACCTCCTTCAATACCTTTGATGTTAAAATCGTGCATAGTATGAAAATAGAGGAATCCGAGGAGCAGACATGGAGGGCGAAACGAGCGTCGAGCGTAGCACGAGCCCTCCGGAAGATCTCTTGAAAGAACTCGCTGCGAATGAGACATCCTTAATCGCTCTCATCAAAACCCTCCTGTCTCCCAAAACAATGCCACATTTGTTCATGATTGTACTCATGTCAACTGCCCTTTATTTTGTAGCGAATTCTAACAACGGAGAAGATATTGCAGCGCTTGGTTTCATTTCTCTCTCACTCGGATATGCAATCACTGCAATTTTTTCTGCCAATGAGAAGGTTCGATCTTGGATTACCGTCACCGGCAATGTGGATGTTTCCCAATTCAATATGTTCCAAAAAGTGAAGGCCAGCCTCAAAATCTGTGCATTCCCACTCGCTGTTGCAATCGCCATTGGAATTCTCATTATGATTCTGTTCAGTCAGGACTCTGCAACCGACCTTCCAGCCGTGTTTCCAATCAGCCTTGCCTCATTATTTGTCATATGGGCGATCGCTCAAGGACGCTCATTCAGTTCATGGGCATCTTCGCTTTCCGCCAAGAATCTCCCTGACAAGCAAGCCACGACTGGAAATATCGTGACTCTAGCCGTGTTTCAGTACACTGTTATCCTGTCCCTTTCGCTCATTGGACTGATTGGGTTTGAGTTTCTTTACGAGAAAGAATGGGACATCACGAACGCCATTGTATCGAACGTCGTATTCCTCGTTATCGCTTCTGCTGCCTTTGGACTAACCGCATTCTGGACTCGTGAGGCACGACGAACCGCCATGCATGACAAGGCTTTGAAGAAGTTCACACGCCGCTGGACGCTTTTTGCTCACATTTTTGCCACTTGGCATCTGCTCACCGTATGGCGACAATTGGTGATGTCGCAACAAACCATCGAGATATTCATCGAAGAAGTCCTGCTCATGATGTTCACCGTCTTTATGGCTATTTGGACACTTACATCCAAATCTATCGGCCCGAAGTTCAAACTCCTTTCCACAGAAAACGCCTTGCCTTGGGGCTTGGCGTTCGGATACGCTTACGCTGGAAGCGTCGCTATGCTGGCTACAGCTCTAGACGACATCACCTATGTCATGGTCATCGGACACATCATTGCGTTCCTTACCATTACCTGGATGCAACGAAGTATACTCAACAAGGTGCTTTCCCAGCACGATGTGGAAGTTGATGTTCAGCGACGAATTGATGAACACGCCTCCAAGACTGCCGTATTGAATAAAAAAGAAGTTGAGGTTAAACCTGCCTCAGAAGAGCAAAACGATGAAGTTTGGCAAGAAGACGAAGACGTGCAGTGGAGCGGTGAAGTTGGCAATACCATCGGCGAAGATGTTGAATGGAACAAGGTCATCGAATTGGAAGACTAAGCATCACTACGGATGCCTGAGAGCAAAGTTACGACTCGGATGGTATCTTCAAGATCATCGCTGACTCGAGCGCCCAAAATGACCTGAGCATTCGGGTCCAGTGCTTCAGTAAACATGTTTGCAACTTCATCGACTTGACCAATAGTCATACCAATTCCACCTTCAACCTGAATCAAGCAGCCTTGAGCACCACCCACATCCAGTTCAGCCAGTGGTGCCATGAGTGCAGATTGCAAGATGCCCTCCGGGTCGTCAGGTCGACCGGTGCCGACAAGGAGTGTAGCCTCGCCTTCTTTTTCGACGATGGCCCGCAAATCCATGAGGTCCAGATTGATGAGTCCCATACGCATCAGTGTTCGAACCAATCCTTCCACCAAGTCTTCAACCCACTCAGCTCCCATCTGCCACGCTTTGCCTCGCTCTCGCGCTTGCCGTGCAAGACGCTCCAAAGACAAGCGAACGGTCACGTGAGAAATTTTCTCAAGCCGCTGAAGACCTTCCTGAGCGATTTCGGCACGTGTTTCTTGGACATCAAACGGAAGAGCGGCAACGGCAACTACAATTGCCCCGGATTGCCGTGCTTGGCGAGCAAATTCATGGGCAGCACCCGTGCCTGTTCCGCCACCAAGTCCAGTCAACAACAAGACCAACTCGACAGGTTCGAGTACCGTTCGGGCCAGAGAAGAGTAACCCCGCATCCTTTGTTCAGCCAGCGGAGGGAGTGCCGCACAACCGACCGAATCAAGGGCATGGCCAAGCCGAAGAAGATGTGCAGATCCACTGTCAGTAAAACTCGCATCATCCGCATCGACCAGACAGAGGTCGGCATTTCCTTCACAACGAAGGTGAGCACCTTTGGCCCAGGAACAGCCAAGTCCACCCACACCAGCAATGAGGATGTGAGAGGCTTCCATGAACGACCATTCAGCCGAACCTCAATGAACTTTGGCTGTGATTGACGTGCTCAAACGTAACGGAGGTATCGTCGTCGAGCGTCTCTTGCCCATGCATTATCTGGCTCGAGCGAGAGGACTCGGTCGTAATACTCAATGGCGGTTTCGAATTCGGAAAGATGGCGGCCATAAAGATGTCCAAGATTGGATAAGACGGGGATGCATTCACCATCTCCCTCAAGCATCGAGAGCAGAAGCCGTTCCGCCGCTCCAAGGTCATTGCGGAGCATCATTTCCTCAGCCTGATCGAGTTGCTCAAGTTGTTCGGGAGAAAGTTCGTAGGTGTTGTCAAAATGTGCTGCCATGCGATACCCATTCACCCCAGACGTCATCGATAGATGAACTCTCGTGTCAAAAGTGCTCAAAACAGTGAAATTTCAAAGGAAAGGTTGGTATCGACAACGAACGATTTAAGAACCCCCGATTTCGTTTATAATCGACTCACTGCGTTGATGTTGCCGATGGTTTTTGCTGGGAATGTTTAAGGGGCACTTACTGGTGGGTCTATTCACATGGGTGAGGCTATGCTAAGGAACTCATTTTCCACACGTTCGGGAGTAGTGCTCGCGCTAGCGATTTTACTGCTCGTCCCGGGCTTTGCTACTTCGCTTCACAGCGGCGTAGGAGGTGCTCAAGACAATGCTGGAGAAACCATCGACGATGTTGCGAAAGAGGGTTGTCTTTGCCACAACGAAGCAGCCGACAACTCTGTTCAAATCATCCTCGACGATGTGCCGTACGGATGGATTGGTGGAGAAACATACACCATGACGCTCCAAATCATCGGAGGACCACCGGCATCAGGCGTCTACACTGCAGGATTCGCAATTCGCACAACGGATGGCGTTCTTGGAGGGGAAGGAGTTCAAAATTGGGACGAAGACGTCACCACCCTCACCCACACAGAGGCAACCGCAGATGAGCCAGAACGGCTTTGGACCATCACATGGCAAGCACCTGCATCCGACTCTGGAGTTGTCAACTTTTGGATTACTGGGAACGCAGTGAACGGTGACCAACTCAACAACGCAGGCGGCCAAGAAGACAAGTGGAATCAATTGCTTTTCTCCCTTCAAGAGGGGAGCGATACGACAACAGCACTTGGTACTCGAACACTCTTTGCCGGTGATGGAAACGTCAGCCCTCCAGAGCCAGCTCACAGCGGCGTCGACCTCGAACACATGGGTGCTGAACTTCGAGCACACTGGCTCGGTTTACTCGGATTTGGCGCAGTTATTCTCGTAATTATTTTCGCCGGATTAATGCTGCGATACAGTTTCTCCACATCCTACTCAGGACGAACCAATCAACTTCGATTGCGATACAAACTCATGCGAAGAGGTGACCAATGATGGACGATACAATCACGACCCTACTTCGCAAGGTCGCCAGTGGAAAAGTCAGCGTGGAAGATGCCCGAACCGCATTGGAAGATGCATCTCTTACCGAAGATCAAATGCAATCTGCGATTGACCACGGTGTTTTCAATCTAGCAGAATCCGGCACTATTGTCAGTGCATCCCTTGCTCCATCAGGTGGCTCAAACCTCATTATGGCTTTCTTCGTGTGGGGTATATTCTGGTCTTGCTTCTGGGTGTTCTCAATGATTTACGGACTCGCCAAGGGCTGGGACCAACAGCAACTCGCCTACCACGTCGCCATGATGCTCGTCACGCTCTGCTTGATGGGTATGGCTTACCTCAAATTCGTTTTGCCTGACACCATCATTGTCAAGCACGGAATGAACAAGTTCGTTCCGGAACACCAGAAAGACTGGAAGGAATACAAGTGGTGATCTAAAATGGCACGTGAATATGACCTCAAACCAGCACCGTCTGCAGGGGAAGCAGGCGTCGCATCAATCTCCTCGTCGATTAATCGACGCCAATTCCTCCGCTACGGATTCAATACTGCCACTGGCGTTTTGGCTGCCTCACTCGGCGTCCTCGGATTTGCAGCAATTCTGCTCCCACCTGGAGGCAGCAACGAAGGTGAACTTGGCGTAAAGTTCTGGGCAAAGGGGCGTGAGGACGAAGCTTGGTACGGTGCAAAGCACGAGCAACTGATGACAAGACAAGATTTTGTTGATGAAGCTGCTAAATCCAACACCGGCACATCTGGCGCTTCTGGAATTTGGAACGGCGTCCCTGTCGTCGTCACCTACGTCACTCACAGCGAATACGCCTCCTCTCCAACCTCGAACGGCAAGGCCCGTTTCCAATTTACCGAAGGAGTCGATGAAACAGGAAAAACCATCGGCCACTTTGAAGACTTGAGCGATGCAGACCCACGACTTCTCCCATCTGACAACTTAGTGATGATTTTCGGACGATGTACGCATCTTTGTTGCATCCCTGGATGGCAACTTGTTTCAAACTCATTCACTGAAGACTCTTGGACACCTGGCGGTGGAGACGACGGTGGAACCAAACTCTTCTGCATATGCCACTCTTCACGGTTTGATCCAACTGTTTTGGAGATGAACACCAACCGAAACCGGTCAAACGGTTCCACATTCAAGTATGCGGGAATTCGAAAAGCTGGAGGCCCTGCCCCAGTTGGACTCCCCATAATCCCCATTGTATTGAATGGCGATGTGATCGAGGGCATCGTAGACTATCTCGACTGGTACACATACTGTGACTGAGGTGAACATAAATGACAACAATGTTTTGGGTTCTCTGGTTTTTCATCGCCTTTGTCGTGGTGCTTGTTGCTTTGACGCTTCGTCAAGAAAGCAGCGACACGCCACGCCGTGAAATTCTACGTGCAGTAGAATCAACCGGCAAAATGGGCTTTGCAGAACGTCTGTTCCTTTGGGTATTCTCATGGCTCGACACTCGTTTCCGACTCCAAGACTACTGGAACATGTCCAAAGGCGCATACTACAACATGCACCGCCAAATGCCACTCTCGCACGCTGAGAAATACAAACTCCGTATCATTTGGTACTGGTATCCACTCTATTGCTTGGGCGGAATTTCGTTCCTGTCGTTTATCATTTTGGTAGTCACCGGAACAGTGCTCGGCATCTACTACGTTCCTGGTGGAGAAGGAGACCCTTCACCAGCCTATGCAAGCATGCAATTCATCATGACCGAACTTCCGTTCGGTTACATCATCCGTGCTGTCCATCACTGGTGTACGCACTTCATGGTTGCCAGTGTGTTCCTGCACATGTGCCGAGTCTACTTCACCGGCGCATACCGCAATCCTCGTGAACTCAACTGGTTAATCGGTGTTGCACTCATGGCTTTGACCATCGTGTTTGGCTATTCCGGCTACCTCTTGCCTTGGGATACGCTTGCATACGGTGCAGCAGTTATCGGAATCAACTTGGCGAACTCGAGCCCACTTGTTGGAAAGTACATCGCAACCCTGCTGTTCAGTGGTTCCTCTTTGACCTCGCGTACCGTCACTCGGATGTACTTCATTCACGTATTCATCCTGCCAGTCATCGTTACAACTCTAATTATTATTCACTTATTCATTGTCTGGGTACAAGGCATTGCAGAACCACATTGATACTCGGAGGTTAAATCATGGGACTAATCGAAAATTTCGGACGTGTTGCTTCTTCATACATGGAGGAGAAAGAACAATTGCAAGAGGTTGCTGGAAAGCGAACTCGCACGCGAACCGGTCACGGCTTCTGGCCTCATGAAGTTCTGCGTGACACGATTCTTCTGTCGTTCATGGCAGCAGTATTGTTGTTCTATGCCTGGTTGATTCCACCACCATTGCACGGTGCGGCAGATCCATATGCTCAAGCAGGTTTCGTTTTCCCTGATTGGTATGTGTTGTTTTCCTACGGATACCTTCGATGGGGTGAATACTTGCCACAATTTACAGTCCCAACAGGATTCATCGGTGAAATCGTCGGCCAACCTGTGTTCCCATGGAACGCTGCATGGTGGGGCGCTGCACTTACCGGAATCCCAGTAAGCATCCTCGCACTACCACCTTTCCTCGGCGGTCGTGAAAAGCGACCAGTGGAAGACCCGTGGTTCGCCACAGCAGGTGCAGTCTACCTCGCACACATTTGGTTCATATCTGTGTTCTCGATTAATATCTTCTTGGAACTGTATGAAAAGAACCGTTCAGATTACTGTAAACTGGACAGTCACGGCGACCTCTTGTGTGGTGTTCGTGAACCATGGGTGGCAGAAGCCTTCAACACGATTCCTTGGGTAATGACTGGAGTATTAGCATGGATATGTTTCTATTTCCTCGCTCGTGGAATGATGGTTAAAGCATGGGGTGCTGGTTTCAAGCCAAGCCATGCCAAGCAAATCCTTATCGGCACTTTGTTGATTTCAACAGCAGGAACTGTGGCAACATGGGACACCTACGACGATGGGTTCTGGGACCAAGGCGGTTTGCTCACCATCAAGGGCCTCACGCATGACTACTATCCTGAACTTGAGGCAATGCGTACGCAGCCAACAGATGTTCATGTTCACGCAACAAACGAATTTACCGACGAACGTGGATGGAGTGATACAGAAATTGTTCCGACAACCGCTTGGCTCGATTGGATGATTTACCAACCTGCCCGTTACATCATCATTGACTTCAACGATGCAAACGGCCACCAAGACGCTGCAAACGGCATCAATGCTGCTGCTGGCAGTACAACCTTCAACGGCGGAGACGGATGGATCGATATCGGGACATTCACTGTGACCGAAGACACATCCCTCTTCCCGGACGGCCACCACGAATCCATCGAGACGCTTACGACCGACCTCAGCTGTGAGTACCGTTCTTCAGAGCGTAAGATTAACGACATCTCTACAGCATCGATGATCGCAACAACATTGACCGTGACCGATAACAAAGGCAAGGTCGTTTCAACTTTTGACAACTGTGCTGGAGCAACTGTAGAACTACCAGTTGGCACCTATTCCTACGAATACACGGTCGCAGCAAGTGGTGCTCTAGCTCTCAACAACAGTATCCAAACAGAGACTGCCTTCAGTATCGCAACCTTCCAGCCGCTCCTTGTTTGGGGAGAAGGTGCGCCAACTGCACTTGCAGGAACGACTGTGAACCTCTCCAGTTCGACAGACATGGCAGCAGGTGGAACAAGCTTTGCAGCCATTGAAAACCCGACCTATCACACGAACCCAAAGGCGCTTGACGCCAAACTCACCTACGCAATGTTCATTCCATGTTTGACCTTCGGAGCAATCGTCTTCGTCGTCTTACGCTCGATGGGACGAGGATACGAGTTCGAGATGAACAAGTGCTACGGATGTGACCTTTGTGATGATGCGTGTCCTGTCCGTTTGTTCAACGGTGGAGACAAACTCAACATCATCTACAACTCATGGAACAATGAGGATGATGGCGTTCCTCTCTATTCGTGTTTAACCTGTACAGCATGTACCAATGCCTGCCCACAACTGGTCAATTACGACTCTTACGTCGATATTCGTCGCTCACTCATTGTCGGTGGACCACAAGCAGAAATTGCTCACACCGTCCTTCAAGCTGTTCTTGCCGCTGAAGCAGAAGAAGCAGCAAACGAAGACTTCGTCGCTGTCGAAGATTACCCGCTTACCTCGAACATCGGTTACTACCCTGGCTGTGTCGATTACCTCGACCAAGAAATGGTATTCTCACATGTCAATGAGGGAGAAATGAACCTTGGCGATGCGACTACATCTGCATTCACCCTCTTTGATGAGATGGAGATGGATGTATCCTACCTTGGCCGTGACTTCCTCAAGTGCTGTGGTCACGACCAAAAGTGGCAAGGCCTCGATGAAGTCTTTGAGAAACTTAAGGCCTACAATCAAAAGAAGATTGAACAGTCTGGAATTGACACTCTCGTCTCATCTTGTGCTGAATGTTTCCGAACCTTCGCTCGAGACTACGAACTTGAAGGTGTCAAAGTCATGCACACGACAGAGTTCCTCATCGAAAACGGATTTGACATGAACCTCAAGGCTGAGGAAGAAACCACGGTGACCTACCACGACCCGTGCCGCCTTGGCCGACAAATGGGTATCTACGAAGAACCTCGTGAACTCATTGCTGGTGTCGAAGGTGTGGAAATCGTCGAGATGGAACACCACGGTGAAGACGCAATGTGTTGCGGTGTATCCAGTATGATGTCATGCAACGAGAATGCTCGTTCACTGCGTGTAACACGCATGGAAGAAATCCGAGCAACTGGAGCGGACACCATGCTCACTTCTTGCCCGAAGTGTGTATCTCACTTTGAATGCCTCAAGTTTGAGGGTGACGAACGTTACGAAGACATTGAAATTCTCGATGTTGTTTCCTTCCTCGCACGGCAAGTCGAAGCAAAGAAAGCAAAGGCTGCTACTGAAGTGATCACAGTCACAGAAGTCGAAGCTTAAGCCTCTAAACCGGAAGAACATATATTTACGCAGTAGGCACAACACAGTGTATGGACTACAACGGAATGACCGTCGTTCAACTGAAAACGCTCTGCAGAGAACGTGGACTCCGGGTTTCCGGAAACAAAGATGAAGTCATCATCCGATTGATGGAGAACGACGAAGCATCCAACCCCTTCCAGACACGTGCTGCTCCAGCACCACAGCCTATGCCTATGCCAATGTATCAAACGCAACCGATGGGCGGCTATGTTCAGCCTCAGCCCCAATACATCCGAGTGCAAAGCCAAAAAGAAGAGATGTCAAAGACCATCGGTGGGTTTGTCATTCTCTACGCCTTCTTCAGGTTGTTTTGGGCCATGGTATTCTCGATTGGTATTGGAAGCAGCGATGAATCTTGGCTCCTTTCAATTCCAGCATTCCTTCTTGGAATTGGTTTCCTCGTTGGTGGAGCAATACTTTACGCCGGATACCGCAACGGAGTATACTTGACCTTGGGTGTATTGATTGTATCTGGAATGCTGAGTGTGATTTTCCACGGCGACAATCCGAACCCGGTGTCTGTAGCGTGGGGCGAACAGATGATTTTGACATCCATTATGTGTTCATTCATTTGCATGGCACTCGTTGCTCTTCCAATTTTCATGTCACAGCTTAAACCAGGGTGGCCGGCCAATATCGAACGCGCCTTCGGACTAGATTCAAGCACAAGTTCCGACAAAGACAAGGTTCAATGCACGCACTGCAGCGCATCTCTTCAAGTCCCTGCGGGATACTCTGGCAAGATCCAATGTCCATCGTGCCAGAAAGAAATGCGAGTATAGTTAATCGCCTGATGGTGGCGACTGACCCTCGTCCATCCCTGTGATTTCATAGTTCGACGGGAACAGTGCAATCAAAACCCCGAGAATGAGAGATGCAAGACCCCAACCAAACATTTGTCGCACAAAGAGCATTTCCAGCGCAATGACCACAAGCAGCATTCCACCAATGTTCGAGGTCCAAACCAGCGTCTTGAATGTTGAAAGGGAAACGCCAGGTGTTCCTTCCTTGCGGTAAGGACCAAACTCTCCACCGAAACGTTGGGCTGTATCTTGTTTATCATTCTTGGACATTCAAACACCTCATCTGTCTATCATTGTGATTGCGTCTGTTGGACAAGCCAATACACAGAGTCGACATCCTGTGCAATCATCACGCAAAATTTTCGCTTTTTGATTCGATTCAACTTGAATAAGTGGACTTGCCATTGCAACTTTGTACATCTCAATAGCATCGTCATCACAAACGATTGTGCATTGGTCACACCCGATGCAAAGGCGTTCTTCGACAAATGCTACTGTCGACTCCCCTCCTTTGATGGATGCACGCTGTTCGCCCCGTAGACGGTTCAGAGAAGTTCGTATACGAACCGCCTCTTGCTCACGGCGCTTTCGCAACTCATCGGATGAGGTCATGCATGAACCTCCAATCGGTCCTTCCCTTCAAACTTGACGACTGCCAAATTAACCAATAAATCACCTAAACAGTAGAATGAACCTACCAACAGAGGTGGATTCCAGGCAGTTAGGCCCGTCCATGGCACTTCACTTGCCCATGTCCAGTTTCCGAGAGACGTCCCGACGATTTCCATTCCCAACGCTGCCCATACCATTGCGGCATACAATCGAGGCTGAGGGCCCAAACGGATGAACATGAGAACAAATACGAGAAGCAGTACTGCAGAAGTATCGCCGCCGGTCCATGCTCCGTAGAAGACGATTGGAACGAGAGGGAGAAGCATTGGGAGTGCCCAATTCTCTTTGATTTTGTCCGCGCAAATCCTTCCAAGGTCGAACAAAAAGTAATGACCGGCAGGAACGAATAACGGCATCAGATCTCGTTGATATTCGTAAATAACCCACACTTCGCTGAAGAAGAGTTCCATTGGTGTAGCGAAAGCTACGACCGTCAGCATTTCGATGCGCTGCTTGCGTTCACCAGAACGGTAGTACCAAGCAAACAAGCCCCAACACCAAATATTCACGGGCCATTCAGCGTATTCATCGGCCAACAGGCCGTTGCACGATGTAGCAGAAAACCAAAGCCCAAGGGCGATGGTCCCGATGTACATCCACGCCCTGTTCATGATTGCCGATGAGGTTCTCCTCTTAGCAAGAGCGGGTTACTCACTGCTACCGTACGATAGCAATTCTTTGCCCATTGCTAACATCGAGAGTTCTGCAACAAGAGCATGCCATCCATGAGCGTGTTCACCGTAGCGGCGACCTGATTGAGCAAATGATTCGAATGTAGCGCTTGGAGAATTGAGATTTTCAATGTCCGAACGCTTAGCATTGATTCTATAGAACCATGAACTGGCTTGCCCATCGACCAAATAGACGACGGGTTCAACGGGTGCACCCTCATCTGTCTTTAGCGAAGTAGGGATTCCTTCTTGAATCAAGAAATTATCTACATTAACGCCGCCTTTCGAATACATGAGTTTCTTCATTTTCCGGTTGGAGAGTTCAAGAAGTTCTGCACCGCTGTGAACCGCCATGATTCCGAGTCCATACGTTCCTCGGTCGTTCTTGATGAAGGCAACTGGTTCTCGTTCGATCCCCAGCTCCTCGTACTTTTTGCGTATTGAATCGAGAAATGAATCCACTTCACGGGCGAGGTCCTTTCTGCATGCTTCCTTTTCGAGGCATTTATCGTTCGAGACAAACCAATCCGCCATCAAGAACCACGAGTCAATGCCAAGAAGTTCAGCAATTTCTTCGACGTATTCCTCTAGCACTTCATAATGCTGTGATTTCCGTCTACGATGCCAGCCCATTGAAGGTGGTGGGGAAACAACCTGGTTGCCAAATCCTTCAATCAAACCTTCTGTGAGGTCATTGTTCAACAGCACAAGATCAGGAGTAGCCCCATAAATCATCAAGACTTCTTCACCGTCAATAGTTTCTGACGATACTGGATCCAGTTTGAGCGGGCCTGAAAGACCGAGCAAATGCCCTAGATTTTCAAAATCAAGCGAACCAACGGTACACTTGAAGCCTCCGAGCAGGAGCAGTTCCTTTAGAGCTGCAATGTTTTCGACGTATCCTTTGTTGCGGGTATGTGATTCTGGATACAAGTGAACCCATTGGCAGTCGTCGTATTCCCTCTTGATGTGATTCTGTAACAGTTGAGCCAAGTTCGGCTTGTCTTCTTCGGAGACGTTATTGAAACCGGCTGGGAAATGGTTAGCATCCACGACGCCAATTTTCCACCCTGCGTCGCGAATGTCAACGCTTCCGTATATGGGGATGGGGACTTCCTTACGCTTCGAATCCATCCATTCGGTTATTTTCTGCCGGTTGTTTTCGAGCAAATCTGTTAAGTTATGAACCAAGGTCATCCAATCACCTCACTGAGCAAATCATATGTTGAACCATTGGGCTTACGTCGCCCATCTCCATGCAAATGCATTGCTTCAAACAGCCCTAAACCAAGTGCTATTTCAGGTTGAGTGTTCAATGCCCCAGCCAACAGTGGATATCGCGCAATTATTGCTTCGCTTTGTGGCTTGAAGTCGTTGAGTAATGAGTCAATCAAGCTTGGAGAAGTGGCTCGTCCAGCGGGAAGTTTTGGTCGATAAACGATGTTTCGCGGCAATGAAGTAAGGGCCGCTGCTGAGCGAAGAGCTGCCTTTTCATCACCGTTTGAGGGAAGGCGCCAGTCCATCGGCAACCGGTGGCTGGCCTGGCGATGAGAGGATGACAGGAAAGGCACTCGCACTTCAAGAGAATGCGCCATAGAATGGCGGTCAACTAAGCGGAGTTGGAAATTTGAAAGTTGACCGTGATCGAGTTCGAATTGAAGAAACTCATCGAGCGAATCGGTATGGCTTGTTCCGGTATGGTCCGAGTCATACCAATGTTCACCGATTGGAAGAGCCTTGTTCTCGATTTGGCGAGCGAAAGGATGCGACATTGATGCCAAACGTGCATCGATCAAATCACTGTGCTGCTTCAAATCACGGTATCGGGGATATCCTGCATGCAACTCATCTGCACCTTGCCCACAGAGTCCAACTTTGACATGCTCAGACATCTTCTCAAAAAGTGGCTGGAAAAACAGGACGGTCACATCCAAGTCTTCACCATGCCAAGCTAAATCTGGTAATTTGGTCTCGAAAGAATCCTGTTCAAGGATATGCTGATGGTGTTCAAGATCGAAGGATGAAGCGACCTCTTCTGCAGCCATCCAATCAGGGTTGTCTTCACTTTCTGCAACGGTCCAACATGCAGGAACTGGTTGCTGCGCTCGTTCAGCAGCCTCATGTGCCACGGCAGCGACCAATGATGAATCAAGGCCACCTGAGAGTACGATACCAACTGGCACATCAGACATAAGCCGTTCCGAAACACCTGCTACAAAACTCTCCAATAGAGCCTCAGATTGTGTGTCAGGATTCCATGCAGCAGATGGTTCGACGCGTTGCCGTTCAATCACTGCAGAATCACTCAGATGGGGTTGACCTTCATCACCGAGACACCAAACTTCCACAGTTCCCGGCCGAACTTGAACCACATCCTTGAGCAAAGTCGTTCCATCAAGGGGATATTCCCAAGCTAACCGTGCCACAAGAGCCAACTCATCGAGAGCAGGGGTGTAAGATTCATGCGCACGAAGTTCCTTCGTTTCGCTGGCAAACAGCAAGGAGCCGTCAACCTGAGTGCGAACCAGCGGTTTGATACCCATAGGGTCTCGAGCAAGTATGAGTTGCTTTGCCTCAGCATCCCAAAGAGCGATTGCGTACATCCCATTCAACTGCGACAACCAGCGTGCATGCTGACGAGCAGTAAGTGCATCGTTCGAGTTGCTCTTGGCCGAATGGAGAAGCGATAAAATGGATTCCGAATCACCTCGAGTATTCCAAGGATAATGGGGTGATTGACTCCGTATTGTGCGATGGTTGTAGATTTCACCGTTGACAATGAGCACTTCGCCTGTTGGACCGAACAAGGGTTGTGCACTACCTACTAGGTCGACAATTGCGAGCCGAGTGTGCCCAAGGGCTATGGAATCATCGGACCAGACGTCATTGCCATCAGGGCCTCGATGTGACAAAAGAGTATTCATTCGGTGAATCACAGAAGTGTCAGGGCTACCTAACATCCCTCCTAGACCACACATAAAGCGACCCTCAAAGGCGACCCTCTTGAATCATTGCCCTTTCAAAGATTCCAAAGTGGATATTGGACCATTGAAATAGCCAAGAAAAGAATGGCCAGAGAAAACACGACAAAATAGGTAATCTGTGGGGGTTCGGAACCTTTGGCCTCTTCACTCATCCTCATCACTCAACCTTCCCAGTTAGAACCGACATTTGAACATATGGAATCATCTTTCTCAGAGAGAGCGTTAGATTAAGCCAAGGAATGGTTCAAGCAGAAGAATCATACCGAGAGGTATCAAAACCATCGTGGCATTGTCATCGATGTATCTCAAACGAGGCCATTCAGACGCAACACACAGCGGAGCGAAGAGAAACGCTAACCAAAATGGTGTTTGGACAAAGTGCCAGCAAGCGACCCAGACGACGAAGAGAAACAAGGTAGAAGAGAGAATGACATTACGGGTATCCATCCCTTTGCGTCTCATTTCACCAAGGAAAGGGTCACCCAGTGAAAGCGAGAGAATTAACGGCCAAATGTATTCTTTTGTGGGCGCCAATAAAAAGACCAGACCAATACCAAATGCACCCCAACCCAAGGCTGAGATTTGTCGCGCCTCGTATTCTCTCTGCCCATAGATCGTAATCCCAAACTTGAGGCGGGTTGCTTCTGCTACAAACAAAAGGAAAACCACTGTGGAAACGAACTGAGGCAGCGTCAATCCGAGCGAATCGGACACAGATTTTCCCCATTCAAAGTAAATGAGTGGCAAGAAAGACATTCCAAGGTGGATTGACCTGCGAAAAAGATGCCCTTTCATACCTCCGACGGAGAGTTCAACGGGATTTGTTAGTTCGACTTGTTCACTCATCGGTAAATGCACCTATGAGCGACATGGCCTCGTTCAAATCAATTGAACCCTTCGCTAACTTATGGAGTAAATCATCGAGTTTTGGAGACTCCAATATTTTCCGTTCATGAAACGCAAGAAGCCGCTCCCTCCATCTTGCACGAACTGAACGGCCGGAGGAGGGAAGGCCGAGTAGAACGGTTGCTGCATCATCGATTCCAGTACCGTGGAGGGCAGAAGTGAGAGCAACAGGCGGGGTTGAGCCGATACCCAATTCAAACGATTCTCGGATTTCATCGGCGTGTAATTCCGCACCAGGCAGATCAGATTTGTTCACAAGCACCGCATCTGCAAGTTCGAGTAAACCTGCTTTTTCTGCCTGAATACCATCTCCACGAGCTGGCCCTTCAACCACCACGATACGGTCGGCTAAGGCAGCACAGCGTACTTCTGATTGACCTGCACCAACCGTTTCGATAACGACTTTTTCCCATCCGAGCGAGAGCAAAACTTTGGTCATATCTTCGACGATAACTGGGACACTCCCTGAGGCTTTACGAGTTGCGACTGAGCGCAGATAGATTTGCTGATTGAGTTCTTTGTCATCCACGACAGTCATCCGTACTCGATCACCCAAAAGAGCACCTCCCGTGCGAGGAGATGAAGGGTCAACTGCCAAAACAGCGACACGTAAACCTTGTTTGGCCCAAGAGGTCAGCAATCCGTCCAATAAGCACGACTTACCCACTCCCGGTGCACCGGTAATGGCTAATGTTTGCCAGTTACCATCTTCAGATACTGGAACTGGACCAAGAACGGCGAGGGCCTCATCAAGGCGAAGCGTCCTGTTTTCAATCGCACTCAGTGTTCGTGCCAACGAACGACGGTCTCCAGTTTTGGCATCGGTGAGAAATTCTGCAGTCATTCAAGCACCTCATGCCGATGAGGTCCAATACCAGTCGCTCGCTTCACCAACACCGGAGTTTTCTACTTGCACTGCTTCTTCGATGAATTGTAAAATCTCTGACGTCGGCGTTCCTGGTCCGAAAATGGCGCGTATTCCGCAAGCAAACAAGGCATCCCTATCATCGACTGGAATAATTCCGCCTCCGAAGACAATCACGTCGTTCAAACCTTCTTGCTTGAGCAAATCGCAGACTCGAGGGAAAAGATGCTGATGCGCACCGGAGAGAGAGGACAACCCCAAAAATCGAGCGTCTTCGTCACGAACAGTGTCGACAATTTGTTGTGCACTTCGACGCAGACCGGTGTAAATAACTTCATTTCCTGCGTCTCGTAACGCTCTTGCTACAACTTTAGCACCACGGTCATGACCGTCTAAACCCGGCTTGGCAACAACGATTCGCCACGGTTCGCTCATGGTTGTTGCATACGCTGCCTCCCTATCAACACACCCCTGTAATAATGTAAAAGGTATTGAAATCACGAAACTGGAAGAAGCCCGAAAATACGGACATTTCTCAATTCATCCATAGGCAACGCATAAGGGCGGGTTTTGCGTAGGGCGTTCGGGGAAGCCTATGGCATCGACTGAAGAACGACTTCAAGACCTACGTAATCGTAAATCTCGCAGTGAGATTGGAGGAGGTCAAGAAAGGATTGACAGGCAGCACCAAAAAGGAAAAATGACGGCGCGAGAACGCATTGAAGTTCTTCTTGATGAAGGCACGTTCCAAGAAATTGATGCGCTTGTCGAACACCGATGTCGAGACTTCGGCATGGATAATGACATCATACCTGGCGATGGAGTCGTAACTGGGCACGGTTCGATTAACGGCCGCCAAGTCTTCACATTCGCTCAGGACTTTACAGCCTACGGTGGCTCACTCGGCGAAATGCACGGACTAAAGATATGCAAGGTACTTGACATGGCGCTCAAAACTGGTCGGCCAGTCATTGGACTAAACGATTCAGGCGGCGCAAGAATCCAAGAAGGTGTTGCATCACTGGGGAGTTATGCTGAAATCTTTTTCCGAAATGTTCGTGCATCCGGAGTTGTACCTCAAATTTCCGTCATCATGGGCCCATGTGCTGGTGGCGCTGTCTATTCACCTGCCATCACTGATTTCATCATCATGGTCGAAGAATCGTCCTACATGTTCATCACTGGTCCAGAAGTCATCAAGACAGTCACCAATGAAGAAGTCAGTTTCGAAGACCTTGGTGGAGCATCGACACATGGAACTAAGTCGGGCGTATCTCATTTCACCGTTGCCGATGATGAGGCTGCCATCCAAATGGCGAGGGACTTGTGTGACCTACTCCCGCAAAACAACCTTGAACGCCCGCCTCTGAAGAAAACCAGCGATCCGATTGACCGTTCATGCGATGCGCTCGATTCCATCATGCCTGACCAAGCCACAAAGGCATACGATGTTGTTGATGTGATTACTGAAATTCTAGACGATGGAGGATTCCTTGAAGTTCAATCCGATTGGGCTCAAAACATCGTTATCGGTTTTGGCCACCTTGGAGGTCACACCGTTGGTGTAGTAGCAAACCAACCCAAAGTTCTAGCAGGATGTCTCGACATTGATGCTAGCGATAAAGCGGCACGGTTTGTTCGATTCTGTGATGCCTTCAACATCCCACTTGTCACGCTTGAAGACGTGCCAGGATTCCTACCCGGCACCAATCAAGAATGGGGTGGAATCATTCGCCACGGAGCGAAGCTACTCTATGCATTTGCAGAAGCAACAGTGCCCAAACTCACAGTCATTCTTCGCAAGGCGTACGGAGGAGCATACGATGTCATGTCTTCGAAGCACATTCGAGGTGATTATAACGTCGCATGGCCAACCGGCGAACTCGCAGTGATGGGAGCAGACGGTGCCGTAGAAATCATTCACCGTAAGCGAATATCAAGTTCCCGAAATGCTGAACAAGAACGACAACGTTTGACAGAAGATTTCAATGAGAAATTCGCAAACCCCTACACTGCTGCTGCACTCGGATACCTCGATGATGTCATCGAACCGAATCAAACGAGAAGTAAACTTTGCAGGGCACTCGAAATGCTCATCGACAAAGAGGAACTTCGCCCAGCCCGTAAACACGGCAACATCCCATTGTGAGGTGTGAAACATGTCCAAAACGAACGAAGAAACACTCCGGATGGCTGCCATTGCTGCGGTCATGTCAATGCTCTCACAGGGCGGCGATGACCCCGGACAGGTTGCGCGTAAGCCCGGACTTGCATGGTCGCAGGATCATCGTCGAATGAACATGGGACAATCCTCCCTTATGCACAGAAGAGCGAGCCGCTCACCATGGAAGTGAAACAATGTCTGAAACACGAAAAGTAATTGTTGACGGAGTAGAATTTGAAGTTACCATCGAAGGTGAAGGAAAGGTTTGGTCCGCAACGGTTGAAGGCAAGACCTTTGAAATTGAGATCCCAGATGCAGTACCTGTTGCCAAAAAGAAGAGAACCGGTAGCGGCAATAAGAAGAAATCCGGAACCGTGTCTGCAAACATCCCCGGCAAAGTTGTCACGGTTGAAGTCAGCGAAGGCGACAGTGTTACTGAGGGACAGGTTATTCTCATCCTTGAAGCCATGAAAATGCAAAATGAGATTCAAGCACCGATCAGTGGAACTGTCACTGTCGTTCATTGCGAAGAAGGTCAAGCAATTGAAGCAAATATTCCTCTTGTGGTCATTGAACCTCTGCCTGGAACAGAGTAATTCGTACCCGTAAAAGTGAAATCGAATCTGCGATTCCATACGACACTTAAAGACCTGTCAGCGCTACACTCAATCATGCCCGGCACAACTGTGTGTGATTTCCCAGGATGCGGTGTGGAAGGCACGATTGTCTCTCGACTTTCCCCCGAAGGATATCTCGTGGCTACAGGCAAGAAAGCATATTCCTTCCGAGAGGCTTACCGCCGATTCCACTACTGCGACGCACATCACGATGAATTGATGGGCGGAGTCTGGTCCCGAGTTCGAAAACCTGCCGACAAAAAAGAAGGTCATGTAGCACCAACTGCAATTTAACTCCAAACTCCGTAAGAAGTAACAATTCCGTCACTCCATACTGTCATAAACCTGTAGCAAATGGTTGGGGTATGTCCTCTTACCAAACGAAAGGCGGCTCACGACAATTCCGCGCAGTTGCAATGGCAATGCTTCTGCTTTTCACAAGTATCAGCATGGCGAGTTTCAATGCATCTGCAGTCGGTCCAAACCAGAATGATCTCAATTCTGGCGGCGACTTGCCAGACAACACGAGTGTGAGCATTACCAACTATATCTTCACCTCATCCTATTCCGGTTCTGGAGAACTTGACTATGGCGACGACTATGACTTCCTTCGCGTTGCATTAAGCGTAAATCAAGGCCTGTCTGCCACTCTTTCATTCACACCTTCGGTAACCTATCCAAACGGAACAACGATCTTTAACGACTTCGATTTAGCCTTTTATGACGCGAATCTCACGTGGCTTGGTTCCTCAAACGTATCGAATCCAGAAACGCTTTCAACCAACAATACTAACTCGCCTGGCGGCATGGTTTACATCGAGATCACCCGATTCTCTGGCTCTGGAACTTGGAATCTTACGCTTTCAAAATTCACGGCCAGCAGTGGTACCGGAGGCAGCAATGGAAGCGCCATCCCTAATCCATGTACAGGTGCTGGGACTTCACCGGACATCTTAGAACCAAACGACTCTCCTGCAACTGCAACCGTAGCATCAATTTTACCAATCTATTGTACTGGCTTAAGTGTTGAAATAAATTCTGCATCAGTCGCCAATGATGATTATTTCGAAATACAAATGATCAGCGGTGTGACCTATTACTTCAATTTGACATTCACTCACGCCAATGGGGATGTTGATGCGATTATCGAAAGTTCTACAGGGATGTCTCTTTCCTTCAATAATTTCGGTTCAATGAGTTCTTCCTCCGACAATGAGGCTGCAGAATACACCGCTACAACGAATACAACGAACTATTTCAAGGTGTACCACTATTCTACATTTAGCTCAGGAGCGGTTTCTAATGTCTATGATATTGAAATCACGACAGACTTACCTGGAGGCGGTCAATCCATGGAATCGATTGATGTATACCAAACTACACTTACATCTTCAACGGCAGAAATGATCGGACTTACATCAGGTACAAACTATTCAGTCACTTACTCAGTAGATCAGACCTACATCAACGGGACCACTTTGACAAGTCCTTCTTCAACAATGAATTTCACTGCAAACGGCACTGCATACAACACGACCTTTACCCTACAAAGTCCAATAATGGTTGAATCAGATTACTGCATTGATGTCACTCTTTCAGACGCCTCCGGATTCCTCTCTTTTGACTCGGAATGTACGATGATTGAAGTCCTGCAATCAACCGTATTGTCCTCAACTTCAGGCTCACACTCTGCAACCAACTTGACCGCCAATACAGATTACACACTCTGGTGGTTCGTGTTAAACGATGTGGATTTCGAGAATAATTATAACTCAACAAATGACATTAATCTCGCACTCAATGCCTCGGCTGTTTACCAGGAATACATCAATTTCACCAGTTCTTCGACAACAGAAAGTTGGCTTATCAACTGGAGCGGTATTACAACCATGGATGAACATATCTTGGTTGGTATACTCTATACAGCCAACTCTGCAATCAACCTAACAACAGGAGATGGATATATTGGCATTCATGATGATGCATTTATCCCTCAACTGCCCTCGTTGGTCGTTGACAGTTTCTCCTCAAGCAGTACTGCAGCAACAAATAACGTCGATGTGAAAGGTTCAGATTTGGTACCGGGTGATTCATACAAGTCGCTCATACGAATTACCGATGCAGGAGGTGCAAGCATTGCATCAACCTCATTGACGAGTTTTACCGCAACTGCTCAAAACATGAGTCTGCCAACCTTCACCTACTCAACACCGAACATATCAGGCGCATACTGTGCAGAGGCTCTTCTTTACTCCAACACGAACGTCCAGCTGATTGGTGACAGTGGATGTTTCAACCTTGTATTTGACGATGACAACGATTCGGTAGCAAATGAAGTCGACCTTTGCCCGAACTCCGCTGCGGGTGCAATCGTCGATATCGACGGTTGTGCATTATCACAAAAGGATTCAGATAACGATGGTTACGATGATGAAGTCGATGTATTCCCGAACGATTCAACTCAATACTCGGACATGGACGGTGATGGCTATGGAGACAATCCTTCCGGTAATTCACCGGATTCATTCCCGAACGATTCATCGCAATGGTCTGACTATGATACCGATGGATACGGTGACAACCAAAACGGCAACAATTCTGATGCATTCCCATACGACCCGACACAATGGTCCGATTCTGATGGTGATGGCTATGGAGACAACGCGTCAGGTAATTATGCAGACGAGTATCCTGCCGACAGCACACAATGGACAGACCAAGACGGAGACGGTTACGGTGACAACCCGAACGGAACCAACGGTGATCAATTCCCGACAGACAGCACACAATGGGCTGATCAAGATGGAGACGGATATGGAGACAATCCAACTGGAAATTCACCTGACGAGTTCCCAACCGACAGCACACAGTGGGCTGACCAAGATGGAGATGGATACGGGGACAATCCCACCGGCAACAACGGAGATGCATTCCCGGCGGACAGTACGCAGTGGGCGGATATTGATTCGGACGGGTATGGTGACAACCAAGCAGGTAACGACCCTGACGCATTCCCTATGGACGGAACACAGTGGTCCGATGAAGATGGAGATGGCTATGGAGATAATCAAAACGGTAACGCTGCAGACAAATTCCCAACAGAACCAACACAATGGTTCGATGCTGATGGTGACGGATACGGAGACAATGCGAACGGCGTTTCAGCCGACCAGTGTTTGAACACTCCTGCCGGACAATCTGTCGATTTGAACGGTTGTTCAGAGCAGCAGAAAGACGATGACCTCGATGGTGTTTCAAACAGTGCAGATGCATGCCCATCCACTCCACCCGGTGAAACGGTCGACTCGACGGGATGTTCTGGCTCTCAAGAAGACGCTGATAACGATGGAGTCATGGATTTGTTTGACGCTTGCCCACTCACGCCTCTTGGCTATGAAGTCGATGCAGCAGGATGCGCTGATACTCAGCGAGATACCGACGCTGACGGCATCAACGACCAACTCGATGAATGCCCTTCAACCACGCCAGAGATGCCGGTCAACGGCGTCGGCTGCTCGGCTGCACAACGTGATACTGACACCGATGGCATCAACGATATGATGGACACATGTCCGATGACAGTTGTCAACACTGAAGTTGATGAAAACGGCTGTGCAGACGCACAAAAAGACGACGACAGTGACGCTATCAAGAACGATGCAGACCAGTGCCCAGATACCGAGATTGGAATCATAACTGACTCGTTTGGTTGTGCAGAATACCAGCGCGATGCCGATGACGATATGATTGATGACACCGTAGATTTGTGCCCTGCGACTCCGAGCGGACAACAAGTGAACTCTGTAGGTTGTGCTGCATCTCAACTCGACCAAGATAACGATTCAGTCAACAACGACAAAGACTTGTGCCCAGATACAGATGAATCTCACAGCATCGACTTGGACGGATGTTCAGGATACCAACTTGACGATGACAACGATGGGGTGTCCAACATTGACGACACGTGCCCATTGACGCCAGAGAGTTCAATTGTCTTTGATGATGGATGCGCTCTTTCACAGATGGACACCGACATGGACAATGTTAACGACGCTGAAGACGACTTCCCTCTTGACCCAAACGAAACGACTGATTCTGACGGAGACGGCATCTCAGACACCTACGACTACTATCCAAACGATCCAAACCGATCTGAACAGGACGCTGAATCGAGTGGTTTCGGCCTCCTCTACGCAATCTTGGCCTTACTCATCATCTGTGGCCTAGGTGCGGTACTTGTTGTTCGAAGAAACCAAAACCTACCGGAAAACAATTCTCCATTCGCCACCCAAAGCCACGGCGATACCGCAACTGAAGCGTTCATGAACGATGAATCAGCAAAAGATTTGCCAGCAATTGAGACTGAATCTCAACAATGGGAAGAGAATGGGGTCAATTGGTCGAAATCTGCTGATGGAAGCCTGTATTATTACGATAATGAAACCGGCCAATGGATTCCGTATCAAGCAGAGTGATTGGTTGAGCCTGAGTTGAGGCAAATGGTACAACGACGAGTATTGATTATGCGGCACGCACAAACCATCCCGAACGCTCCAACTGACTTTGAGAGGGCGTTGACCAATCAAGGAAAGCATGATGCCAAAAAAACTCCAAGTCGCATACGCTCACATGGGTGGATACCAAACAGAATATTGGTGAGTTCATCAAGACGAACGATGGAAACTGTGGAACTGTTGGCAGAATACCATGGAATTCCAACTGAACCCAAAGATGAATTGTACCTCGCCTCGACAGAAACCATTCATGAGTTTATCGAGAGTACGCATAGCGATGAAACTTTACTTCTTGTAACGCATAATCCTGGATGTGAAATGGTTCTCTATCAAATCACAGGAATTTACCATTCAATGCCACCCGGTGCATGCGCCTTCCTTTCCGAATCGAACGGAAGATGGGCCTGTGAGCGGGTATTGAGACCTGATGAAGTAAGCCGATAGTTGCCTTGGGAAATGAAACCATCTTGCTAAATGTGATCTCAATGGACTCTGTCGACTGTAGAGGTGCCTCAGCAAGGAGGTACACTTCGTAAGAGGTGTCGGAATCAAACGACGCCATGAGCAATCATTGCTTCGGCGATCTTCAAGAATCCTGCAACGTTTGCTCCGAAGACATAATCCCCTGGGCGACCGTACTTCTCAGCAGTTTCAGCAGCATTTTTGTGGATGTTGACCATGATGTTGTCGAGCTTTGCATCGACCTCTTCACGTGTCCAGCCATAGCGGAGGGAGTTCTGAGACATTTCCAAACCAGAGGTTGCAACACCGCCGGCGTTGCTTGCCTTTCCAGGTGCGAACAAGATTCCATTCTTCTGGAAGACTTCGACTGCCTCTGGAGTGCAAGGCATGTTGGCGCCTTCTGCGACTGCCATGACCTTGTTGTCAACAAGCATTTGTGCTTCAGCACCGTTGATTTCGTTTTGAGTTGCGCATGGGAGTGCAACATCAACATTGACGCCCCAAAGTCCGTTCGAGGATGGTTCAGGTGCGGAAGCGGTGAAGGTAGCACTGCTGAACTCAGCTGCGTATTCTGAGATGCGTCCACGTCGGTTATTCTTGAGATCCATAATCCAAGCAAGTTTGGCTCGGTCAATACCTTCTGAGTCATGAATGAACCCACTGGAGTCGGACATTGTAACAGGCTTGCCACCAAGGTCGAGGACCTTTTCGCATGCAAATTGAGCCACGTTTCCGGAACCAGAGATAGAGACTGTTGCGCCTTCAAATGACTTGCCTTGTGCAGCAAGCATTTCACGAGCGAAGTACACAAGGCCGTAGCCTGTTGCTTCAGGTCGAATAAGTGAACCACCGTAGGAGAGGCCCTTACCGGTGAGAACACCTGCTTGGAATTCGTTTCGGAGTTTCTTGTACATACCAAACATGTAACCAATCTCACGACCACCAACACCGATATCGCCGGCAGGAACGTCGCAGTTGTGGCCAATGTGTCGCCAAAGTTCCATCATAAACGATTGACAGAAGCGCATAACTTCCTCATCAGACTTGCCCTTTGGGTTGAAGTCTGCTCCACCCTTGCCGCCACCCATTGGGAGTCCGGTCAAGGAATTCTTGAAAATTTGCTCGAAAGCAAGGAACTTGAGTATGGATGCGTTCACGCTTGGGTGGAAACGAAGCCCGCCTTTGTAAGGACCGATTGCCCCGTTAAATTGAATTCGGAAGCCACGGTTGACTTGGATTGTTCCAGCGTCATCGACCCATGGAACACGGAAATGAATCAAGCGTTCTGGCTCCACAATTCGCTCAACAACGGAGCGATACTCCGGTTGTGCTTCGAGAACTGGTTCAAGTGATTCGAGAACTTCCCAGACCGCTTGATGGAATTCAGGTTGACTTGGGTCTCGAGCGACTACGGATTCGTAAATTTCTTTTGTTATACTCATATTAGCACCGGTTACTATGTATTAGTCGCCCCAAAGAAACACCCTTTCTAAGTATTACCGTCGATAGTATCGGACTGACGCTTGTTTAATCGTCAAAGAGGATGCATCAAAACGGACAGACCGTCATGTACCGCTGTAGACGTTCAAGTCTTCGAACCCCGTTTGCATCGACTTCCGCCATTGCATGAATGGCTTCCTCGATCATTGCATGTTGGTCTTCTTGAATACCGACAATGTTTCTCAAAGCGGTAAGCATGGCCCATTCATCTTCAGTAATGACTTCATCATCAAGAGCAGCCACCAGCGCACTTTGATACGTCACAACATCGCCAGGATGATGACCTGAATAATCAAAAGCTGTGCCATCAAACGGATTCGTCTCATTCCCACGTACAACAGACAAGCAAAATGCCGTATCACTCGGGAGAATACCGAGAGCTTCTGCGAGTATATGCAGAATGGTTGCTTCATCGTCTGTAAGGATAGAATCCTCCATGGCCACAGTCAAAGTTCGCAAATAGAGATAGAGACCACGAGACGGTTCGAGTGCCATGCAAAGTGCTGTGGACACCCGTATTAGAATGTTCTACTCCGCAGAACTCGCGTATACGGCTCTTGGCTGGAAAACTACTCGAATTTGCGCATATGCCTCGCACGCCGCTTTTTTACTATGTAATCATCTGTAAGTCAAATTGTCATCAAAAGGGTAACATTCATATATCGTCTTGCCTACCCAATGTTACGGAGGAATCAAAATGGCCAACCCAAGCAACCTTGTCTCGCTCAGAATTACTGAGGAAGAAATCGCTTTGCTTGAAGCACGCGTTGGAGTCGACGGTGCACGAAATCGTTCCGATGTCATCCGCATGGCCATTCAACAATTCCTCAAGGGGCAACCGTTGCTTACTGGAATGGACTCCATACGAATACCTCTCGGCTACGGCGACAAGATGTTGCTCGGCCAATTGTATGAGCTTCAAGGGACTACACCTGAAGCCGCAGCCCAAGAAGGGCTTTCACTCTACATAGAACAAGCCATCAAGGCACGTTCTGAATTGACACAACAACTCGATGAACTCGTTGCGGAAGCAAGGAATTCAACGATACGACGCGAAGAATACCACGAGTGAGTGGGTGAGAGTGCAGGAGGGGATGGGAATGAATTGGCAGAACGATGATTGCGAGTCTCGGGATGCCACCTTCAATGCCGTACGGGACATGTCCAAGCCGTACGGATTTGCCGCTTTGCGTCTGCGTGCCCGTCTTGCACGCGCTGGACGAACTGGTTCTTTGAACCAAAACCCAACACACCTCCCCTCGGAAGACGGGCGGGGGGACTCAGATTCCACACCGGCTTGCTAAGTTGGTTGGTTCCCACGTGCTCAGGACCCCCACATACCTGGGCACAATGATTCACAGCAGTGCAACCGCTGCATACATTTGCTCCCCAATCCTTTAGAGGTGTCGACGCAGAACTCACGATATGACAGAGGAGGGGAGTCAAGTCCAAACTGAGATGTTTGAGTACCTTGCTCATGAAAAACCCCGACCTGGGCAAGTTGAGATGATTCGTGAATCAACTGAAGCACTTCGAAGTCGAGGATACCACTTGGCCGCAGCACCAACCGGTATTGGAAAGACGGCTGCGGCACTGTCTGCAGCACTGGAAATTACCCAGAAATCACCTACGAAAAAGCATGTATTTTTTCTCACCTCGAGACAAAGTCAGCATCGCATAGTTGTCGATACTGTTCGTCGCATTAACCAGCGACGGACCGGCAAAGAACCAATCACGCTTGTTGACATGATTGGTCAATCGGGAATGTGTGTTCAACCGTTTGCCAAAGAATCAAACCTCGTCTTCTCGATGATGTGCAGCACAGCGAGAAAAACCAAATCATGCCGTCCATGGATCACAAGTGCACCCGGACTCACCAAGCGCATTCTTGACAGCCCGCTGCATGTCGATGAACTGGTTGAATTAACCAAAATCCACAGAGTCGGTGGTGAAATTACTCAAACATGCCCTTGGAAGGCTGCCCGAGAAGCTGCAGGACTGGCGGATGTGTTCGTCGGCGATTACAACCACATTTTTGACGAGGGAGTACGCCAGTCAAGCCTTGAAGCAATGGGGATTTCACTCAAGGACATCATTGTCGTGGTCGATGAAGCACACAATCTCCCAGACCGAATTCGAATGACCATGGAACGCAGCATTACTCCGACCATTGCACGCAACACGACCATGGAATTGGAAGAATACGTCGGAGCACTCACAGCATCATACCAGCAAAATAATTCCGTGCCTATTGCCCTTGAGTTAGATGTGGCTACATGGGCGTTTGAAGTAATGAAAATTGCCCGTACGAAAACAGCAGACCTCTTCCGCCAACTGCACTCAGACTTGATGAGTGACAAAGAAGAGGGAGGTGTTGAAGTTGAACGTTTCCTTGACATCATACACCGATCTTGCGACGAGTACGAAGGCCTTACGGGTCAAAAAACACTTGGCGAAAACATCAACAGAGAAGATTTAGCTGTCGAAAGAGCGCACAGATTGCCGAGACTCGCTGACGTATTACTACGGGTTGAAGTGGAACTCGAAACGGGTGAAGATGAAGACACCATGGAGCCAGACGCACACAAGATGGGGCACATTCTGAAATGCATCGAAATGTTCGGTAAAACAACTGCTCTCAGCCTGGTGTTCAGTTCGAAAGGGCGTGAAGGAAGAATCACTTCTCACCTTCTTGACCCTGGTCTTGTATCTGGGCCTGTGTTTGAGTCGGTACACGGTGCGATTCTCATGTCAGGCACACTGTATCCACCGAAGATGTATGCTGACATTCTCGACCTGCCAGCAGAAAAAACAACCAAAACCGCCTATTCATCTCCATTCGCCGGAGAACGCCGACCAGTTTTGGTTGCTGGTGATGTGACAACCAAATATACGCAGAGATCACCAGCAATGTGGTCAAAAATACGCAACCACCTCCAAGCGCTCATCGATGGGACTCCAGGCCACATTGCAGTGTTCGCCCCCTCATACAGGATGATGGAGGAAATATTGGCGGAACATCGGTTCAAAGGAATCCGGAAAGTCATGGAAAGCCGGGAATGGAGTAAGAACGACATCGACTCACTCGTCGAAAACCTTCGTTCTGAAAAAGAAGCTGGACAGAGAGTACTGCTGTGCGGAGTCTATGGCGCAAGACTTTCCGAGGGTATCGATTACAACGGAGGGATACTTGACGCCGTTGCTTGCATAGGCATACCGAACGCCCCTCCATCGGTTTTATCAGACTCGTTGAAGGCTTACGCTGGAGACAGGTTCGGGAAAAATAACGCTTGGAGATACACCGTTACACAACCAGCAATCAATGCAATTCTTCAAGCGATGGGACGCCCAATACGCTCGATTGGAGATCGAGCGCTCATTCTGTTATTGGACCAGCGTCATACCGACCGCACCTACATCAGTTGTTATCCGAGTGACTTGAGAATGAACGCCACCAACGACCCACAGACAACGGCCAGTTTCGCTCGAAGGTTCTTCTCTCGAGTCCACACCGTTGAAGAAGTGTAGAGTCAAATGAAACTACGGAGGACGAAGGTTCATGGAGGCCGCACACAACCGGAGCACCATGTCGACATGGGAACCCGTAGTAATACAGACTGATTCTTCTGAAATTGAAGACATGAAAGAGGCACATGCAAGCCCAATTGGACTTGACGCCCAACCCGAACAGTTGCATGCTGACTTTCAGGTCCAAGCCGACCACCTGTCTGAAGTTCAGATGAACCATCAGCAGGTTCTTGTCGCCGCTGGAATGATTCCAGAATCGCATCTCGCCGAAGTTGCACCAGAACGTCAACTCACATGGATGGTCGAACAGTTGCACGGCACAGTCAATCCAGATGGATTGATGATTCCTCTCCACGGAGCGCAGGAAGGGGACATCGAAATCTCAACCCTGCAAGGAGAAGCACACCGCAAACTCCGACTGGTCGTCAAAGAAGCCGAGCATGATGACCTATTGCGCGTCGTACCTTTGCCTGCTGAAGCGGGTGAAGTAAAGGCCCATTTCATCAACGGCAGACTCCATCTCCGTTGGTAGTCCATGGATTGTTCTTTACCTCGAAGGTTCATTCTGGATGTAGTCAGAGTACAAAGAGGTATGAGCGTTTTTTCATCCGAATCCAGTGCTCTATCGCCACATTCCAAACCAAATGGATCATCACTGGTCGTCCACTACTGAAGAGCATTGACTGCAACACAGTCGCATAGTCCCAAAGAAGGGCGTCCACTGAGTGCTGTTGCAGTTGAACGAGAACTTCACCGTGGTGGAATCTTCGTCAAATTCGAAATTTCTTCACCCATTCGGCCGAGTGCCTGAGTTGCGGCAGTTTGGTGCTGCTCGCCCATTTCTTCACGGCTGTACCTTGCTTGCTCGAACATGTTGTCGAGTGCAAGAAGGGCCTCTTCAGAAATCTGCGGCATTGCTTGTCGGATTGCCATTTCGAACTCACGAACCGTCTCGAAATCACGTCGCAGGAATCCATTCTGCTGGAAAATCGAACAGAGGTTTTGGTAGCAAGTGAAGATAGACTCACGCACTGAATCGCCTGCAGCAAGTAATTCCGCAGTGTAAGCGAACACTTCTGCAGCTTCTTGGAGCAACTCTGCAGATTGACGTCGGCGGTAGGTCACTACACCAGCAGCAACAAGACCAAGAACGAGAAGTGTCAAGAGATATGCCCACGAAGGTACTTGCTTTTCTTCCTCTTGGAACTTGTACGACAACATCGATGCTTCACCAGAATTGGAAGCGAACTCATCTAAGGTTTGTTGGGAGAGGCGAGGGTCGTTGATTAAAATCTCAAGTGTAACTCTTCCCCATTCGTCAACATCTCCAAACGGTGGGTCAGAATTGAAATCAAACTCTGCAACACCGTTTGCATCGGTTAGCGGTTGCAGTGGATTCGACAGTTGTGTGCCGTTCTCGGAGTACATGTAAACGGTCACTGTGATTCCCGCAACACCTTGTTGGGTGTCTTCGGCAGTAATCAAAATTGAACCTCCGATATCTTCCTGCTTGTTTTCGACTATTTCATCCAAAATCACTTCAATCTCTGCGTTGAT
>JABIWF010000001.1 GCA_018701175.1 Methanobacteriota archaeon | reverse complement strand
GAAGGGGAACTTGTTCGATACCAAGTCAAGGCACAAAACAGCAACGTCGTTGACGCAACTGTAATCATTCGAGATGCATCTGGACTGCCGCTTTACACACTCACCACCGATGCGTTTGGTTTCACCCCAGAAGTTTCACTCCCATCCGACTTCCTTCTCGACCGTAACTGGAATCACAATGTTGGAGAAACAAATGTCCAGATTCCTGGAGTTCTCGATTCCGAAGGCAATCCTGTCTTCATTGACGAAAACTCCTGCGCTGATGGATACGATAACGATGGAGATACCAAGGTCGACTCCGAGGATGGAGATTGTACAGGTGGCCGCGAATTGCCGTTTTACACCGTAGAAGCGTACAAATTCGGAAAGGGTCAGAAGGATTTCAATTTCGTTCTAAGTGGAGGAATCGACGATGTCATTAACCTCGTGAACTTGAAACCAAGCGTCACTGTTACACAAAACGATGGATACTCATTTGCCACGACTGCGACTCTTAGCGGAGGCGCATGGGATGGAATTTCGGGACCATATGCGCTCGACCAAATCGCATACGACAGCCAATTCGGTGTCGTCAAGCGTGTGGAAATCCAACCCCCTGGCTCTACCGATTGGTACAACGCCGTTGACACCTCGGGTGCGAACGGAATGGTTTCGAAGTCGACGCATCCGTTCAAAACGTGGTCGTTTGAATGGGATTTGTCAGCACATCCAGAGGGTGAGGGAGACGTCACCTTCCGTGTCCGTTCATATGACGGGTTGGACTACTCGCCAGTAGAAGTACGAAAGTACAAACTGAATCTCGTGGCCCCGACAACACTTGTGAATTCTCCAGCTGATGGTTCATCGCATACCAACGGCAAAGTGACATTCACCGGCACTTCCAGTGATCCGTATTCCGGTACATGGGGCAGCGATATCAAATCCATTTGGTTCGACATCAATGGTCCAAACGGTTACACTGCAAACTTCGATGTATCAGGTTCGACTGCATGGGCATACGACTGGATTTTCCAAGAATTACAAACAGGCCAGTATGATTTCCGCATCTGGGCATCTGACAGTGATTTCTGCAACACGAAATCCAGTTGGGTTGACTGTGAACACGAAACTCGAACCATCAATATCAATACCGATAACGCAATTCCTTTTGTCCAACTTAGTGAGCCACTGAACTCTGACATTCTTCGAGCCAGTGACACTCAACTTATCCAAGGTGTCGCATTGGATAACGATGGATTGGTGACTCGTGTCGAGATTTCAATCTTCGACCTAGCAAGCGGTGCTACTGTCAACAACGGCCCTAATCCTGTGACAAACTTTGCTCCGAACGGTGCATGGTACACTACTTGGGACACATCCGACCTTATCCACGACCAACAATACGAATTGGTCATCAAAGCATGGGACGGAAAGGACTTTTCGAATGAGGAGCGAATCCGTATCACAATCGATAATCCAAGTGATGCAAACAATCTCGTTCCTGAATTCAACTCAACCGGTTGGTCGAGTACCATCACTCTGTTCTGTGACTCAAACCCGACCAAACTCGACCGTTGTAACGGTGGAATCAGCGTCGACTTGATGGATTACTTCTCGGATCCTGATGGTGTTGAAGATGGTAAAACAGATGGGTTGAACTTCGATATCTTTGATGATCCGACCAACTTGGATGATGATTTCTACGGTGATTACCTTACACTTTCCGATAAGGGAGTTGTCAGTTACGACCCCGCATTCGTCACCGGTCTTTCCAACGATGTTTCCGAATGGTCTCTCGTAGGACTCATGTTTGTTGCTCGAGACGCATACGATTCAGTTGCCTACTCCTACAAAGTCAACGTCGTAGTCGTCGAAGTCTCATTCAGTGTTGTCCGAGATAACTCTGGACCTCTTGGACCTGAATCCCCTGCATATTTCAGTGGCCAAGGTTTGCCGAACAGTTTGGTTGAGGCTCGTTTCGATAGTCTCAAGGGTGTTCGGATTAACCAAACACGCGTCAATGCAGATGCAACTTGGACAATGGAAATTTCAAGCAGTCAACTTTCGGGCATGGAAGGGACAAGCAACATCATCTTCGAGATGGATGACCAAGTCTATTCAGTCCCTGGCGAGAACACAAACGCTCTCTTCCAACTCAGTGTTGGCGATGGTTCGGAATCCAATTCCAACGTTTGGATGATTGTCGGTGCTGTATTCGGGATCATTGTACTGTTAGGTGCTGGTATGTTCTTCTTCAAAGTCGAGTATGATGACATGGATGAACTTACTGAAATGGCACAAGCTCAACAAGAGGCTGCATCAGCAGACCCTTACGCATGGGCTAAGGCTCGCCAAGAGCCAGTGGGCATTCCTGCTGCCGCCGTTGCAACGACTCCGGTCGCTGCTCAAACTGTGGCTGCTGCAGTTCAACCTGCAGCCACACAGGCTTCTCAACATCCAGGATGGATTTGGGATTCGGAGTCCAACAACTGGGTTCCTGATCCAAACTACACCCCTGACCAGTGAAGCATCTTCTGCTCACAGGAGCGGAAGTGTTGAAGAGTAGAAAAACGCTAGGTGAGAATATGTCTGTTCAACCAAAGCCAGGTGTGCAAGAAAGAATACTTCTGCATCTTCTTGATTATTCAGATTTTAAGAACAGTGTAGAAGTTCCATTTGCTCTCTCCCAAATGGGGATTGCTAACGCAGTAGCGATTGCTCGTTCGAACGTGCCTCGAGCAATTGCTGGACTCAAAGACCAGGGTTTGCTTATCGAACGCCAAGCACACGTCACCGGCGTATCTCGTAAGCGTAAAGCGTACTTCCTCACAGACCCAGGTATGAATGTCTCAGAAGATACATGGGAAAGGCTTCGTCATTTCCAACTACGCAGTATAATGGACGATGGAGCGATTATTAATTCCACTCTTGGAGAAATCAATGACCATCTGGAATTTTCTATGCGGCCTGTTGACATTATTCGTTACATGGATGACAACTGCGTTTTGGATACTCGGACACTTTCAGCAGACTTGGTGGAGCGTGACTTATCCAAACATGTGGAAAAGCAGTTGGTGACCTCGCTTGGAGATTTGCCACGATTACGGCACTTTTACGGTAGAGAAAAAGAACTCGACAATATGGCGAATTTGATTGACGCACGAGCTACAACACTGCTTATCCCGGGTATTGCAGGTATTGGAAAAACCACAATCGCTTCCAAGTTGATTGAGCGGTTTATGCACCGCCGCAATCTGTTGTATCACAGATGTCAGGATTGGGAAGGTTCTCGCTCGTTCTTCGAGTCGATTGCGGATTGGTTGGCTAACATAGGCGACTCAACCTTCGCAGATTACCTTGCTGCCACACCGGTGCCACAACCTGCTGACGCTGCGCGTCTCTTAGTTGACTCACTCGAGGGGACACCGAGCTTGATTGTCATCGATGACTTTCACAAAGTGGCAGACACAACCCTCCATCAGACTTTCCAAGCCATGTCATTGGCTCTGCTTGGTAGCGAAGAGGAAATCGGCCTCGTGATATTCTCCCGTTCGTTCAAGCCCGTTGTCCCTACGAAGGATGCAGAAGGGCGTATTGCGAGTTTGGTTTTACCTCTCGATGGTCTTGATTCAGATGCTGGCCGTAAATTACTCACGAGTTTTGAGAACCTGGGTGATGAGCAATGGCTTCACATACACGGCTTATCGCGTGGCCATCCACTCGTTCTTGAGTTGATCAATCGGGGCGCTTCTGCAGGCGCTTTCCACGAAACATTGGAGAATTATGTCACCGTTGAAATCTTTTCAAAGTTGAGCGCAGAGCAGAAACGTGTTTTGTCTGCACTTGCAATTTATCGAGAACCCGTGGAACTGTCTGCACTTGCAGAACAAGGACTTGACACCGACGAACTTGATTCTCTTGTAGAACAAGGATTAGCCCGTCAAGGTGATGTCGATTTTTACGATGTTCACGATTTGATTCGAGAGTTCTTGGTTCGTAGTCTCGATGAAAGTACCAAGCAAGAATTCCATGCGAAGTGCTGCAACTGGTATGAAAAGCAGACTACAGCACCTGCAATTTTGATTGAGCACATTTACCACCTTATCCGTTCCGGAAAGGGCGAAGAGGCGGCAGTCCTCATTGCCGAGCAAGGCCGTAATTTGATTGCGCAAGGTCACATGGAACTTCTTGGTTTGATGGAAGGCTTGACTATGGAAGACCTTGACAATCCTATACGCATGCGTGTACGTCAACTGCACGGTGAATTGTTGGTTCTTCTTGGACGGTTTTCAGATGCAGAGACCGTTTTTGTATCCATCTCTCAACTTGACCCTCAATCCAAAGCGGTTCGGTTGAATGCTGAAGTTCACTCCGCTCTCGCTGATCTGGCGCTCAAACAGGGTGATGCAGACAAAGCACTTGCCATGCACCGGGAAGCATTAGAGGAGTTCATTGAATGTGGAGATGCCAAAGGAGCAGCCCGATCATACAACAACATGGGATACCTACTACGCCGTAAAAATGATGTCTCGAAGGCTCTTGAAGCGTATGGGGAAGTCGAGAAAATCCTCAGTGAATCAGATGGAGTCGAACTGATCGGCACCCAACTGACCCTTGCTCGTGCTTTCCTTGAATTGAATGAGATTGACCGAGCACGAGACCATGCGCTCCAAGCCTTCGAAGTTTCAGACGATGGAAGTGATGTACTGCTTCATGCACGTGCACAAGCCGTACTTGGTCGATACTACGCAAAGGTTGGTGATGCAGATGTTGCTTCGCACCACTACACTACGGCCCTAGAAACGATGAGTGTTGCAGGAGATCTGCTTTCATTGGTGGAAATTACTATTCTTCTTGGAGAAGTCCTACAAGATGCAGGACGAGCAGAAGATGCGATGGAGCACTATCGTGAGGCACTTGTAATTGCTGAGGCTAACGATCTACGTATGCAAATTGGAGAACTGCTTTCCCGTCTTGGTGGTGTTGCCCCTGATAAGCGTCGAAGAATGGAATATTTGCAAAGGGCTCTTGCGGTATTCCGCGAACTTGGAGCAAAGTCAAGGATGCGTGATGTCCAAGCCCAAGTCCATGCAGCGGTCATGGGTCGTTGAATTAATCGTACGATTGCGGTCGGTCGTACTGCAACGACGTGACACCGTCTGAGTGAACAACCCAAACCGAAGTTACTCCCGCCAGTACTACGGTTCCTTCGTGGGTTCCCGCACCAGTTCCTGACAGAGACACACTGGTGTCAAGCGTCCCTCCGTCGTGGATCAGTTCAATCGAGGTGTCGGTGAGTTCCAAGGTAATTCTTGCTTCATCGGCCTCAGTTAATCTCCATGTTACCTTTTCGGCATACTCGACTGCACCCATGCGGCTTGCTTCGTCAGCCCGTTCGACTGCCGCTGCCAAATCATCAAGATTTGATTGAATTGCATTTTCGTTCCACCGTTCTCGTGTTGCAGTTTCTATTTGGTATGCCCAAATGCTGAATGTTGTAAGCAACAGCACTCCGAGTAGGAACGTGAATATGTAGCCAAGTTCAGTTGCTGCAGCGTGTTCATCTCTGCGAAGTTGATTTCTGTTCATGAGACCGCCTCCGTCATATGTGCATTGAGTGCCGCCATTTGAAGTGTAAATTGTATTGGTTCGCCATTGGTATGCCAAACGGCTTCTGAGGTGCCATACGAGGGGTCGGGAACCCAACCGACATAATCGGTGAGCAAATCGATACGTCCTGGGTAAATGGTCCAGTCTTCACTTGCTTCAAGACCGTCTGCAGATGATTCTGCAATGGCTACTCCGTACGGTTTCGACCAACCCCTTCGGACCTCGTAGGCTGTGGCTGAGGCCAAAGATGAGCGGTCAACAAGTTCAATGTCAAGATTCATTTTTCCTGCACCACTTACGCTGTCTGCAGTTGGATGGAGCGATGGAATCGTTGCGGCAAACCGTGGCCCAGGTCCTCCACGGTCCGACGGTGAAACGACAACATAGGGTTCAAATTCCGGATGGTTCGTGACTACAGCACCACCTGCATAGGCCACTTCCATTCCAACGATTGAGGATTGGAACTCATAACTCAGTCTGGAAAGGTGGAAACCCCATACCGTTCCGAGTGTGGCATGACTTGATGCTCCGTTTTCGCCAATCAGACTTATCTGCATGCTCGCTGGGTGTGTTCCGGCCCTCCAAGCTTTCTTGAGGTCAACTTGGCTTCTTCCGCTCATTGATTGCCAAGGGAGTGCAGAACTGATCCACCCACTTGCTTGAACATTAATCGGTAAGCAACGTTGAGCACCATCATGCATGGCTTGGAGTAAACCTTCTTGGCCTCGAATAGAATACACACGCAACGAATCCCCTTCGCTCACATTGATTTGGGTTATGCCTTGTTCGAGTTCAACCGTGTTGTGATTCACATTCTCGAGGAATGTGCCGTTTGCAACGGTGCTACCGGTCATGTTCCATTCAGTGTAGTATCCTGCATGGGTTATGTGGAGTTTATGAACTCCTGATTGACTGTT
>JABIWF010000029.1 GCA_018701175.1 Methanobacteriota archaeon | reverse complement strand
GTTGCTTGGATTTCACCTCTCTTCATTTATGTCCTGTTAACCAAAGTGAGTGGAATCCCATTACCCGATCGGCGCGCTCTAGAAAAATGGGCCAATCATCCAGAATACCAAAAATACAGGGATGAGACGCCTGCACTTCTCCCTCGATTCAGTAAAAAATCATGAAACAGTGGTTCAGTCGAATCAGGAAATCCGATTTGCGTCAAAGTCAAAATAAACGATATCCCTTCCGCTCAACAAAGATTCCAACGACAATTGTCAAAAGCCGTCTTCATTTGGTTGAAACATGGAAAGAGTCCAACTTAACGTACAATTCGCCCGTCTCGACGATGGGGCAAGACTTCCAACGCAAGGCTCACCGCAAGCTGCAGGTTGGGATTTGTATGCCCTTGAAGAAACGCAAGTGACCAGGCACAAAAGTGCGATGATACGTACTGGGCTCGCCGTTGCGATTCCAGAGGGCTGGGAAGGGCAGATTCGTTGTCGTTCTTCTCTCGGCAAGAAGGGGATGATTATGCCCAATGGCATTGGAACCATCGATTCGGATTATCGCGGTGAACTCATGGTCCTAGCAACATGGATTGGAGAAGGAAAGAAATTCATCGTGGCGAAAGGCGAAAGAGTTGCTCAACTGCTTTTTGCACCTGTACCCCTGGTCACTGTTCAAGAAACAAGCATCGAACAACTTGGCCAAACAGAACGCGGTGTTGGCGGATTTGGTTCGACTGGCAAGTTTTAGCGAGGCATGAATTGATGCTACAGTTCCGGTTGGGACAAACATGAGCGGAGAACGAGGTGTCGATGTCCGCTTGTTGGGCAGCGTGCCATATGTTGACGCGCTCGAATTAATGAAGGACTTGCAAAAGCAACGCATCGGCGATGAAATCATTGACACTTTGCTTCTTCTTGAACATCCTGAAATCGTAACAGTAGGACCTCGCGCTCGTAACGATGGCATCACCCCTCCCGAAGGTTATGCCTCGCACCCAGTGGACAGAGGAGGCGGACTCACATGGCATGGCAAAGGCCAAATTGTGGCTTACCCAATTTTCAAATGGGACCTTGAGGGGGAAGTATCGGTAGCTGCGATTATTTCTTTGCTCGAAAAATGGATTATCAACGCATTGAAAGAATGTGGCATTGAAGGGCACTTAGACGAGAGGATGCAGGGCGTATGGGTCAATGGAAAGAAGATTTCAAGCATTGGGCTCTCCTTCTTACGATGGACTTCCCGTCACGGTTTCACAATCAACTATGATACTCCAAAAGGCCGAGTAGAAATGCTTGCAGGATGCGGTTTAGACGAAAATACCACAACATCTCTAGCAGGAGAAGGAATTCAAGTTCAACGAAAGGAACTCCTCGAAGCACTGTATGCGACTATGCAGGACTCCATTAACCGTGAGCCACTCTTGTAGCATCCATTCTATAGAGAGTAATATTTCCCGAGCGTTTTTTCGTAAAACAAGTGCATAAAAGGCAGAACCTTCACCTAAGTTCATGGGCGAAGTCGTCGTTGGAATATCAGGTGCATCCGGTGCAGTCTATGGTAAGCGCTTGGTCGAGGTTTTGACATCGAAGGATATTCCTGTCCGTCTGGTCGTTACCAACGCCGGAGAAATAACGCTCAAGCATGAATGCAACACGACCAAAGAAATACTCGCTGAAGAAACTGGCGCTTTGCTGGAGAACGACAAAAACATCGGCGCCAAATCTGCTTCTGGCTCAGCAAACATTGACGCAGTTGTGCTTTGCCCCTGCTCTGGAACAACACTTGGCAAACTTGGCGCTGGAATCGGTGATAATCTCATCACTCGTTCGGCAATAGTCGCCTTGAAAGAACGCAGAAAACTCATCATCGTACCTCGAGAAGCACCGTATGCAACCGTTCATCTGGAAAACATGCACAAACTCTCGCAATGGGGTGCAATTGTGATTCCTGCATCTCCAGGGTTTTACAACCATCCAAAGACCATCGACGACATGGTGGATTTTGTTGTCGCTCGAATTCTTGACCACATCGGCATCGAGCACAAACTAGGTACACGTTGGACGGGCGAAGAAATCGACTGAACTTCCAACCACGGCATTCTTGAACCATAACCGGTTGAGGGTTTCATGGACGAGACCAAGTTGTCCCAACATTCCGTGGCAGAACTCAAAGAAATGCTGCGCAGCAAAGGACTGGCCGTCAGCGGGCGCAAGGCAGAACTCATCGCTCGGTTGAACGACTCTTCACCACTACAAAAACAGTCCAATAGCCAAGTTCTTACTTCTGAAAATACCTTGAGTCTTGAGGACGATGATCGACAGGCTGGAAGCTTAACCTTCAAGCAAAGAATGGGTGTTCAAGTCTACGGCCCACTCAATGTGGGTGCAGTCATAGCAATTGCGATGGCCGTTCTCATGGTAACGGCTACAATTCTCGTGTTCAAGCCAACATGGCTTGGGTTTGAACGTCAGTACGATTATGAGTTAATTGATTTCGATCAAGACCAGGCTCGTAATTATGCTCAGGACCTCGTCAATTTAGGGCACCCAGATTGGGAAGGACGAATGAGTGGAACCGTTGAGGAAACAAATACGTCTCAGTATATTCTCGATAAGTTACAGGACATGGGGTATACACCTCAAAACAATGAGTTCCAAGTCCCAATGCATCATGTGAACTCTGAACCCAGTTTTAGGCTCTGTGTTCGAGGAGTCTTGGGCCAAACTACTCCGTGTGAAGGATTTGGTGCAATCGGCTCTCAAGTGACCTCTTTCCAGCACCGTTCCGACTATGTCATTCAAGGATTCTCTGGTCAGTCAGAATACATGTTCAATGAAGAAATATCAGTCACAGACTTGGGCAACGGCACTGACGAGGCATTATGGCAAACAGCGACTGGAACAATCGGATATGTTCGTGGAGACAGCTCCAAGGTTGGAAACACAGAATTGTACAGTAACGCTGCAATCAACGACCTAGCAGGACTCATCAGTGTAAACAAGAATTACAATTGCGGGAAAATAGAAGGCAACGACTGCGTTCCAATTTTCAAGGGAACGAACTACGATGCACTGGTCGAAGCAAACGGTGGAAGCCTACCTACGGAAATCCCGTTTATCTCCATGTCCAAAGATGCTGGAGATATATTTGAAACACTGGTCCTTAACTCAACAGAACCTGCATCTATAGAGTTAATCATCGATGTCACCAACGACCAGGAACGTCCGATTTATGTCCCCTGTGGCACCATTGAAGGTAGGACGTCGGAAGTCGTGATCGCAGGTGCCCACCACGATACAGTCTATCACGGTCAAGGAGCAGTAGACGACACCTCCGGGACAGCAAGTGTTCTCGAGATGGCGAGACAGATTGCAGAAGTCATCAACGAGACTGGAACACCTGAACGAACAATTCGTTTCTGCACATGGGGTGGAGAAGAAGAGGGACTATGGGGCAGTAGAGCGTATGTCGCTCAGATGCAAAGTAGTCTCCGTGACAACCTAAGACTCTACATCAATCTCGATATGAATCATGTTGATGCAGACTTTGCAAACAGGGGCAATTCGCTTCAGTTGTTCACCAACAACAAGGATGACTACGGACACATCGTACGAATTACCGACCTCTACAAACAAGAAAGAAGTGAAATTGCTGACAAATACGACATCCAATTCAGTTTACTCGACGGAGCGCAAGGTGAACCTGACCAAATGCCATGCAACTCGGACCACTGTCCATTTGTCTACGATTTAGGTTCGAAGAACGGACGAGCTGCGGTATGCTACGGCAGTGGCAGTTGGGAGTACCACACATACCTCGATACTATGGACCGGTTTAACGAAGAATCGCTTTCGGTTTCATCTACGGTGTATGGAACATACATCAGATTGCTAGCCTACGACCTAGATGCTTGATAGCGAGACTTTCAATAACTGAAGCCAGTGGCTTGTCGCATGGTCGCTCCGAGTGCATGGGCATCTCATATTTTGGTCACCTCGAAATCAGAGGCAGTACAAATCAAGGAGAAGGTAAGCAAATTGAAGGATTTTCAAAAACTCGCACGAAAGAAGAGTACTTGCCCATCGAGTCAGAAAGGCGGTGACCTTGGCTGGTTTCGTAAAGGACAAATGGTTCGCGAGTTTGAAGAAGCAGTTTGGACGATCCCAGTTGCAAGCGTGTCTGAACCTGTCAAAACCCAATTTGGATACCACTTGATTTGGGTTCATGAACGTGATGAATAGGTGATACGATGACCTTTCGAGTTGCCTTGGAATCCTACACTGTCATGGCGAAGCACGGTTATTTTACCCATGAACATGAAAACGAACAGCCGTTTGTGTTTAGTGTATGGACGACACTCCTTGAGCAGCCAATCGATGAAAACTTGGAGAACACGCTCAATTATGCAGATATTCAAATTGCTATAGATGAAGTGATGTTAAACGCTCAAAAACCAATACTGCTGTTAGAAACCATGGCACAGCGAGTCACTGAGATACTTAAAGAAAAATCCAATGTCGCCTCAATCCATGTTCGGATAGAGAAACCTGAAGCGCCGTTACCGCATCCCGGCGGTTTAGCTGTAGTTGAACTGGAATGGAGTCGAAACTGACCGAGCCTTGAAACACAACAACAGCCACGGTAATTCATGGCGGATGAAGTTCAACGCGTGTTTGTACCGTCTGCTGTCGAAGAAGGTGGAGGCTCAATTGCTCTGGGATGCTTCTCAACAGAGGAGACGGCATGGCAAGTGTTGCGGAGTTTCCTGAAAAAAAGCGACCAAATGCTGCTCGTATCATCTTCAGTCGTCGTATGGGATGTTGACGTCATTGGCGAAAACGGAATTACGGTTCTTTCGACGATGGAATGCAAAGACTGCCCTGTTTGTGGACGACGTACATTTTGGATGGATTTAGAAAATTTCTCTGCGCTGTGCCATGGTGATGCATGCGCTGCTTGGGTCGAAGAAAGCACGGTAGAGCCCGGCGTTATCGACTGCGGTTGGCCGCCAATACGATTCCTCAAGCAAACCAAAGATATCGAAGAAGCCTTCAGTGAGTTGTTCAAAATTGGTGACCAAATGAAAGCCGTTTCGCGGGTCGATTCGCTTGGGGAGCAACAACCTCAAGCCATGATGGAAGAATTCGAGAACTCGTCCAAAGACAAAGAATCACAACGAACGTAGGACAATTGGACCTACGAAACTGAAAGCAAACAAGCCTAAGAACACAAACATCCAGATACGCATTTGTTTCTGATTTCGCTCATCACGGCTGTTCTTGTCAATGCATTCTTGATCTTTACAAACCCGTGGTTCTGCAGACATTTTGATTGGTGTAAAACAAACACGACAATGCTTGTGCGGTTGTACTTTCCCAGTTGCGAGTGAACCCCGAGCCTTGTTGGTCATTTTTGCAATGTTTTCTTTGACTTTCGATGCATCTACCATATGTTCACCTCATTGAATCAATGTGCCCTCAAAGGATTGGCCATCCAACGCCTGCTCAAGGCGCAATGTATCTCTCCCATCAAGAACTGCGAGCGTAATAGCAGCGTCTTTCGCCCACCCAACTGCTACTGGGTCAATGACTGCGGATGCACCAGGAGACAAAGGCTCTCCAATACCGGTGATTTCGGCGAGTTGGTCAAACGACATCATACTGAATGATTCAGCATCATCGTGTTCCCGTGGGTCTTTGTCGAACACATGTGAAACATTCGTGGCGATGATGCAGTGTCCGGCACCTGCGTCCCGAGCAAATGCCACAGCTACTGCATCGGTCGTATGGCCGGGAGTAGTACCGCCCATGATGACCAAGTGATGTTGGTCCAAGAGTTCAGCAGCTTGCTGAGTCGTCGTAGGAATTACTGGAGCAACATCACAACCGATGTCAAGGAGTACCTGCTGAATGATGGTTGCGTTCAGTCGAGTCGCTGCAATTCCAACTTCATCGAGTCTGTGCGAATCACTGAGCATGGTTTTTGCCAAATTAATACCTTCTCGTGCTGGCAGTCCCCCTCCAACGACGATACCGAGATGCCGTCCGTTTCCCTCGATGTGAACTGCTAATTGGCGGAGTTGGCCAAACCATGCTGTTCGTTGTTCCGATTCTTCCGGTCGCAGAAGACTTCCTCCGAGGGCAACAACTTGGCGACGGGTCATCAAACACCCCTCATGCCCACATACTTTGAGACTATCCCCCTGCAAGGGCATACAGGACCCATAAAATAGCCAAACACTTCTGTGGAAATGACTCTATTGTATAAGAGAGTTGAAGACCCCTCAACGATGCCGTAAGTTTGAGGCCACCCTATGTCTGACGATGCATTGCTCGCAACTCGTAGACTTCGGCTAAAGATTGCCCTCGAAGACCTACGAGAAATGAAAGGCTTTGGTACTGAACTGGTAACCATTATCATCCCACCAGACCGACAAGTCTCTGACGCACGTTCTTTGCTGCAAAACGAACACGGACAAGCAGCCAACATCAAATCAAAGGGCACACGAAAGAATGTGCAAGGTGCAATCGAATCAGCTCTTTCAACGCTCTCGAAATACAAGAATGCCGGTGAAAACGGAATCGCACTGTTCGTCGGCTCGATTATCATCGGCAACAACAAAAACAGAATGGTCAATCTCGTCGTCGAAGAACCACCTCAACCTTTGATTTCTTTCCGCTACCGATGCGATTCTGTGTTTGAGTTGACACAACTTGAAGACATGCTTGTCGATAAGAAGTCCTATGGATTATTCGTGATTGATCGCTCAGAGGCTGCCTTTGGAATAGCATCGGGAAAGCGTATCCACGTTCAAGAACACCTCGTATCCAACATCATGGGTAAGCACCGCCAAGGTGGCCAGTCTGCCCAACGTTTCGAACGGCTCATCGAAGAAGCGGCTCACAATTTCTTCAAACGTGCTACAGAACACGCATCTTCCTATTGGCTTCCAAATCTTGAAGACATTCAAGCCATCATCGTAGGCGGACCTGGTGCAACCAAAGATTTCGTCGTCAAAAACGATTATTTCCATCACGAAATTGCAAAGAAGATTGCCAAGACAACCTTTGATGTGGGCTACTCCAACGACAGCGGAGTACGTGAATTAGTCGAAAACGCCGGTGCAATGATGGGTGAAATCGAACTTGATGCAGAACGTCAAGTCATGAATGTATTTTTGAGTGAACTGGTCAAATCCGCACCAAAAGCCACGTATGGAGAAAAAATGGTCCGGCAAGCACTGGACCAAGGCGCAGTTGGTAGACTTCTCATCTCAGAAGCACTGAGAAAGTCATCAGTCACACTCCAATGTGGCTCATGCAGCCATGAGTGGGATGTTAGCCTTTCACGCAATGAGCCAATTCCGGATTGCCCTTCATGCAAAGCATCCGGTGATAACGCCAAGGAATTGAAAAATGTCTCTCTGATTGACGAACTCACGGTAATGGCTTCAAAGAGCAATACAGAAGTCGTCTATATATCAGTAGACACCGAAGAAGGCTCTCAACTCCTTTACGGATTTGGTGGCTTGGCTGGAATTTGCCGATACCCAATGATGTGAGGTTGAACCATGCAGATGCTCAGAGAAATCCTCGAACCATTGTTGGATGAAGTCCTAAAGTCGATTGGCGTCACCAATGCACATTGGCGAAGCATGCTTGTGCGCTCACGAGAACACGACCAAGGCGACTTATCGCTTCCTTGCTTTCCATTCGCCAAAGAATTAGGTAAATCACCGATTGAAATCGCCCAGCAAATCGCCGAATCCTTAGAAGCACACTTTGCAATAGGCGAAGTCAATGCAGTGGCGGGTTACTTGAACATTAAAGCAAATCCTACATGGTTGGCTCAACAGGTGATGGATAACGCAATACGGATTGGAGATGCATTCGGCAAGAAACCTGCGAACAATACGCATATTTTGATTGAGCACACCTCAGCAAATCCGAACGGCCCTTTCCATGTCGGCCGTGCTCGAAATGCGATTTTAGGCGACACATTGGTTCGATTACACCGCCTCTTTGGCAACAATGTACGTGCTGAATACTATGTTGATGACATGGGCAAACAAGTGGGAGTACTGGCCTGGGCATTGAAACACTTGAGCAAAGTGGAAGTTGAACAAACACTCGTTGGCCGAGAGCCAATCGATGAAAAATGGCTGGGTAAGGCCGACCATGAACGTGTCCGCTGGTATCAAGCAGCCCAAGCAATTCGACAAGAGCGCTCTGATAAGGAAGACATCGAGGCGGAAATAGGACGCATGGTCCACGCCAGTGAGCACGGCGATGAAGAAGTGCTTCAAGCATTTCAAGACGCATACCAACCCGTTCTCGATGGAATGCTCGAGACTTTGAAAAGACTCGGAATAGATTTCAACACGTTCACTAAAGAGTCAATGTTTGTCACAAACGGTGATGTTTCGAAACTTATGGAGAAATTCAAAACTTTTGAGATTCATGGAACTGCAGACAATGGAGCAGAATTCCTTGACCTTGGCGCACGAGGTCTCAAAGGAAAAACCGAGTTCTTTTTCCGAAGAGGAGATGGATCTTCACTCTATGCCACACGTGACATAGCGTATCACATCTGGAAATGGAATCAATGTGACCGATTAATCAATGTCCTAGGAGAAGATCATAAATTACAGGCGAAACAAGTCGGAATGACACTTACTGAACTTGGAGAAAAAATACCTGACGTACTGTTTTATTCATTCATCAAACTTCCAGAAGGAAAGATGTCAACCCGTAAAGGAAACGTTGTCTACATGGATGATTTGCTCGAAGAAGCACAAGCACAAGCTGCAGCCGTCGTCGGAGAGATTCACCCAGATTACTCCCCCGAAATGGTGGCTGAAATTGCCGAAGCGGCGGGAACATCCGCTGTTCGTTTTAACATCATCAAGGTAAGTCCAGATAAGGGATTCACGTTCCGTTGGGAAGAGGCTTTAGCATTCGAAGGTGGCTCAGCACCATTCATCATGTACAGTCATGCAAGAGCCTGCTCTATAGCAAGAAAGTGCGCTGCGGAAGGGATTGATCTTGACGCAGCAGTCGATTCAAGCACGGAATTGCCCTCATCCATGCCCAAAGGCATGGTTGAACTTCTAAGAACCATGTGTGTTCATCAAGATGTGCTCAGTAAAGCCGTAAATGATCGCAGACCTCATCTCTTTGCGAACCAGTTATTGCAACTCGCAACATCGTTCAATGCCTTCTATCGAGATTGCATGATTCTGCAAGACGGTGAACTCAATGTGTTCAACTTTCAACTTTCAGAACTTGCCCGAAACCTGATGCGAACAAGCATGCAGGGCCTTGGAATCGTCCCAGTCGAACAAATGTGAAGATTATTGGTCTCTTCGATACCAACCTTCTGGCAACTCCATTGGATTGTTTGGACGAGCAACTCGTACTCGGCGAACAATCTCAAGTCGCATTGAGTCCATGCCAACAAATTCTGTTGCCGACATTGTTACTCTTCCTTGCGGGTCGTACAACAATGGCAAATCAGGTTCACCTTCAGAGCCTTCATCGCGCCATTCTTGTTCAGCCGCATTCACGTCATCCCACATCAAAGGTAGCGGATTAAGGAGATCCGCCTTTGAAGTTACAACCATCAAATCAGTACCTGGTAGAAGTTGTTGAACATCTTCCAAAAGGTGCATTTGTTCTTCGATGGAGGTTCCGCACGCCTCGCTTTCATCCATAAGGAAAAGCACCAAAGAACCGATGTTTTCCAACGCTGCAATCGCTTGCAATTCGATGGCATTTCTCTTGTCCAATGGTCGGTCAAGAAGACCTGGCGTATCGACAAGTTGGAATTGTAATCGGCGATGACTAAAGTGACCAACGTGAATCTGTTTGGTCGTGAATGGATAATGGTTGACTTCCATGTTACCTGAACTCAATGCGGAGATAAAGGCTGATTTCCCGACATTCGGTGCACCACACACTACGATACAAGGGAGAAGTTGGTCAATGGTGGGTAAACGCTTGAGCACCTCACGGGCATCACTCAACCATGTCAAAGAAGGACCAACACGGCGCATGATGGATGAGATTCTCCCGTAAGCTTCTCGGCGAGCATCATGCATCAATTCAGTTCGACCTGTTCGAACAATTTTCTTACTGTTCTGGCCGGCGATGTTAGCGACCTGTTTGCCGCCCCATTGAAGCATGGAGAGATGATGACGATAATCATCACAACCAACACATGCATCAATCATCGATACATCAAATTGTGGAGATTGATCGAGAGAAGGCCAAGTGTTGACCATGTCTTGGAAAGTGGTCGCAATGATATCTGCAGCCGTTTGCACCATTCTGTTCATCTGCTTGCGAACACGAAAAACACGGTCAGAATCGTCGACTCGGTCAGCGGCCTTCTTAGCCCGTGAGAAGGCTTTGTCTAGAATTTCCTCTTCAAGAAGAACGGTTGGGAGTTTGCGCCATGAGACTTTCATACCCTTCTCCCCGTTCTAAGCCGGTCGCCCACCCTTCAAGAAGACATCCGTCCAACATGTGCCTAGAAACGGTTTCATTGAAGTCAAGGAGCGAGGTTCAAGTAGCCTCGGCTCGTGAACGGTACATGGCCGCTAAGAAAAAGCAGGAAATCACGCTACCCGACTGGGCAACTCCCCTTTGTAAGGACATGGGGTCACCGGACCTTTCGAAGTTTGTCGATGTCCATAACGGCGATCTCCTCGAACGACGGCACGGTCTTCGTCGAGACGATTTGGTCGAGATTCTCCTCGACTCCCGCTCAATTCAATCCGATGATGAGTCATGGATGAGAGGTCGCCTTCTCGCCTCTGGCAAATCCAACATTGAACTGCTTACCGATGATGGAAGAACAGTATTCTTGGCACGTGACATCATTGCTCAAATTGTCCTGGTTGCTCACACACGCCCAGCATACATTGACGACAAAGCGCTTCTTGCGTTTGAACGAGCTGACATGAAGCGGCGTTCAAAACTCCATGAAAAGGTGGAGAAAGAAAGCCAGGGAAGCGATGATGCTCATCTTTGGGGCTGAAGTCATGGACGCCCCCATAGGCTGGGAACAAATCGAAGACCGACTGATGGCAGAGTATGCATTCCCAGACTTTGCTTCTGCAAAGCAATTTGTAGATGCCGTCTCACAACTTTCGGAAGAGGAAAATCACCATCCGGACATCCATTTTGGATGGGGCTATGTTGTCATCGAATTGTTCACGCATGATGAAGAGAAAATCACTGAACTCGACTATCAACTCGCAGAGAAAATATCTGCCCTTCACTCGGAGTGAGCGATGTGTCAAAAGATCCGAAGGGTAGAACCGAGCCGGGATATGAGCGGCATGTATTCGTTTGTGGCCATGAACGCGCTGAAGGAGCATCTAGGCCGTCCTGCACTCACAGAGGCAGTCTTAATTTGATGCGTCTATTGAAGACCTCAGCAAAAAAGGCTGGAATCAAAAATGTTCGAGTTCAAAAATCCGGATGTCTCGACTTCTGTGAGTTTGGAACGACATGTGTCGTTTATCCAGAAGGCGTTTGGTATTCACTCCCGGATGAATCTTCAATTGAGGATGTGCTTACACATCTCAAAACTGGTAAAGTTGCCGAACATCTCCGATTGGAATTGAACGAGTGAATCAAAGTTTGACCGGTCGAGTTGCACCACATGCTTGGCACTTGAGCAGAGTGGTACGGTCTTGCTTGATGAAGTGGGTATCAGGTGCAGAGCATTGACTGCACTTGATGAAGGAATTGACATAATTCACAATTGTCTTCTTGATTCTCTTTGGAGGAATACGCCCTTTGAATCGAGCACGAGGGCCGTCTCTAGAACCTGAAGTCCCGAGTTCGTTCAAGATATACTGATAGACGTGGTTATCGTCTCTGTCCATCATTGATACAACTTCATTGAAGTTACGAAAAATAGTGTTTTGACCCTCAATCATGATTTGAGGTTCTGGCAATCGCCACCTCGAACGTGAGGAGATTTCCTGAGGAATGTTTTCCCTTGCCCGGTCGAGCAGGGACTCGTAATCAAAGTCGCTCATGGTGTTGCCCTGTATCGCTCTTTCTTGAAGCCTTTGGAGAGGCTCATCCGGTTCTTCGACATACATGAGAGACAAAGGGTTGATGAGTTAGTGACCTTACCCTTCGTTTGAGAACAATGGTATCGAGTATTGAAGAATTACGTGCCCAAGCGTTTGGATTGAGAAAAGAAGGATTGAATTCCCAACAAATTGCAGACGAACTCTCTCTCTCTCAAGACACAATTTCATGGCTACTTGCTGGCGGTGAATCCAAAGACAGGCCAACAGATGTCAGGATTGGGTGGCGTAGTATCGGAGTTCGACCCGAACGCATTGCAGCTATAGGAACCATCATGGCAGATGTAGCGGATGAAGAACTTGGGCTCGATGACATCGATACGATCGTTGGAATTTCCATCAATGGAATCAGTTTTGCTCACGAAGTTGCTCGATGCTTAGGCTCCGAGTACACAATTTACCGTAACGTCGACGGCGATGATGGACACGGCGTCCTCTCCAACAAATACGGCCAAGTTGCTGGAAAGAAGGTCGTTATCATTGACGATGTGCTTTCGACGGGAACTACAATGAGTCGTACAATTGACTCAATCCGTGCCGCAGGAGGAGAAGTCGGACTCGTAATTGTCTTGGTGAACAAGTCCACTCGCAATGAAATCAAAGGAGTCCCTCTCCGTGGAATCATACGAGCAGTCCCTGTTTGAGGTGAGTAAATGCACTGGACCGACGTGACGGCGCAGTCTCTTTCCCATAAAGGAAAGAAGCACATTGTATCAACTGGAATAACACCGAGTGGAGAGTTCCACATCGGGCACCTGCGAGAAATCCTCACCGGTGATATGATTGCAAGAGCGGCACAAGATGCAGGCCTCGATGTAGAGTTCGTATTCATTATCGACAGCGCAGACCCGCTTCGCAAAGTCTATGATTTCCTTGGATCCGAATACGAACAATTTGTTGGAAATCAACTTGGAGCGATTCCCGCCCCGGACGAAGATGGAAACCCTGATTGGGAACGCTTCGAAAAAGAAGGTTGGACATATGCAAATCACTTTCTAGAACCATTTTTGAAAGCGCTCAATGAGATTGGAGTCAAACCGCGCCTCATCGACAACCTTGAATCCTATAGAAGCGGTCGCTTCGCTGAACTTTCCAAGATTGCATGCGACCGAGCAGAGGACATTCGAGAATGCATCGAACGTATTTCAAGCCGAGAATTGCCCGACAACTGGTTCCCATGGAGTCCACTGAACTCAAAGAAAGGACTGGACAAAGTAAAAGTCACAGGATATGATTATCCGTTGGTTCATTGGAAAGACGAATACGGTGAAACTGGCTCATCAGACATTTCAAAAGGCGAAGGAAAACTCCCTTGGAGGATTGACTGGCCGGCAAAATGGGGATGGATTGGAGTTACATGTGAGGCATTTGGAAAGGATCACGGTGCAGCAGGCGGCTCTTATTCGACGGGTAGAGAAATCGCCCAATTACTCGGCCATGAACCTCCTCAACCCTTGGTGTATGAATGGATTAGCCTCAAAGGCCAAGGAGCCATGTCATCTTCTGCTGGAAACACCATTGGCCCTATTGAAGCACTTGAGTTAGTCCCCCCCGAAATCCTCCGTTTACTGATCGCAAAATCAAAGCCGAACAAGGCTATTGAATTCGACACAGGCATGGGTCTGGTCACATTGGCAGATGAATATGAACGGCTTGCTGCTAGAGACTTCGACAAAGAACTTGCAAATGATGAACTCAGTCGACGACAGCGTGTTCAGATTGAGGATGCCGCTGGAGCTTTACGAATGGCGAGCACCGTGGCAGGCGGTAAAGCTCAAGCGACGGCAGTGACATTCCGACACCTTGCTCTTCTGGCTCAAACCAAAAAGAACGACGAAGATGTTTGGTCGAGTCTCCAATCATCAGGCGCAATTGGCGCAGTAACTCCAGAATTGCAAGACCGATTAAGCAGAATGCGCCACTGGATTCATTCACGGCATTTCCCTGCAGAAATGAGAATTACTATTCTCGAGCAACCAAATCTGGAAATGCTCAAAATGTTTGATGATGATGAAAAGAAAATCTTAGCCAACATGACTGCTGCTATGGAAGCATGTGACTGGGATTCCCAATCCATCGGCGCAAGTATCCCTCAAGCAGCACATGACCTCGATTTATCTCCTCGCAGTGCATTCAAAGTGGCGTATGCCGCTCTTATGGGTACAGAGAAAGGACCCCGATTAGCACCGATTTTAGCCGAAATGGAAAAACAGGAAATTCTTGGTCTGCTTCGCGCATGCTTGACGAGTATTACCGAATGATGGATTTGTTGACAAGAGGGTTATTCAGCCTGTTTTACCCAATTCCGACCGTCACACTTGAAAAGTAGTCGGTAACCATTGATGTTCATGGCGGGAGTCTACTGTCCAACTTGTGAAGCAGGTGTTGAGGCTGCAGCCAAATTCTGCCTCTCATGTGGGCATGACCTCACAGTCCAAGGACCAATCACGGCTACAGGCCACGATTTGAACCAGTTGAAAGAGGTCATTCGCATACGAGATGACCTTTCGATGGCAGAAAAATTCGACATGATTGCTAAAATCGAAGACGGTGCAAACCCTATCGTACTCGGCATCGCTGCACCAGCAGAAGGCGAAGAATTCGACCTTGCCGGTGCTTTTGAGAGCGAGACGCTCCAACCTTCGTCCAGTTCTGCTTTCACCAACTACGAGTGGGGACAATCACCCGCTGCAAACGCTGCAGTTCGAGCGGTTGTTCGAGGCACAAACGGTTGGGAACTCATTCAGGCTGGTAAATTGAACCTGAAAGAAGGTATGTTCCGAGAAGCAATGGATAACGGAATGGAAGCATCAACGCACATTCACGATGTGGCCAGCGGTGAACACGAAGGTATCGACCCTGATGCAATGCGTGCAATTCCTGTCCTTAAGCCACCAAAGAGAAGCTTCTGTCCCAAGTGCGGTTCAGATATACACGCAAACACAATGCTCCAATGGCGCAAGTGGAGGGATTCATCCAGCGAAGTAGTCTCAATGCAACTGGAAGCATCGATGGAAACTTCCCTCATCCAAGTTGCTGCACACTACATCAATGTCATGCAAGCCATGCAAGATGAGCGTGATGACGCTTTGGCAAAGCTTGCCAAGGGTGACCCTGCTGCACTTGAAGACAAAGTACGTAGCAAACTGGAAAAGAGCATTCGAAGCGAACTTGAAAAAGAGATTCGAGCAGAACTGGAAGAGGAGTTCAAAGGCCGCGGTGCTGCAAGCAGTTCCACTGCAAAACCAAAGTCAACTCCAAAGCCAAAACAAAAGAAGGATTCAACCAAGGCTGCCGCATCAAAAGCGGCTGCTGGAACACAGAAAAAGAAGTCAAGTGGCATGTTCGGTCCAAAGAAAATCAAAAAGACATACGAAGGTGAACCTGGTGGAAAAGCAGAATGGTTCCTTGCCGATGCCTTGGACACTGTATACGACCCACACGGAACTGGAAAAGCGGTCAAACCTGCTACAATTTTAGCACGTTCTGCCCAAGGTAATGTCCGTGTTCGTGATGTGGTACGCATTTACGATGTTGAAGGTGAAGAAGGCATCAGCGAACTCGCATGGACTAGCCCTCTTACCAAGTACATCATTGAGGCATACGACGCCTGCTGATCAGTAGTGAACTGTCAATCGGCGAGGCTCCAAAGGTCCGCTAAGCCGTGCCCTGCTGGCAGCAACTTCCATCTTTGCTCCACGTAGAGTTGTGACAAATGGAATGTTCAATTCTACGGCCAGTCGACGCATCATGTTCCCATCCCGAACTGCACCACCAGAAACCGTTGGAACATTCACAATGAAGGAGACTTCGCCTTTATGCATGAGGTCAAGAGCATCAGGATGGTTCTTATCAGCGATTCTATAGGCGACACTAACGGGAACTCCTGCTTGCCTGAGGGTATCACATGTTCCTGGTGTAGCAAACAGATTGAATCCAAGGTCAACCAATTCTTGGGCAATTGGAATCAAACCTTGCTTGTCTTCGTTACGAACAGTGAGGTAAACTCCACCGCTTGTCGCTACAGGAACTTCAGTGGCAAGACGAGCTTTGAGGTAGGCTTTGTCAGCCGAAACATCGGAACCGTAGACTTCGCCAGTGGATTTCATTTCAGGGCCAGGTGCTGGGTCGAGACCTCGCAGTTTGATGAATGGGAATACTGGGGCTTTGACGCATATCTGACCTGTCGTTCGTCGAGGTATTTCTTGCTCTGAAAGCGGGATTCCAATGGTGATGTTGGCTGCAATTCTGGCCATTGGAAGCCCAGTCGCCTTCGCTACAAAAGGAACCGTACGGGATGAGCGAGGATTGACCTCAAGTACGTACAAATCATCACCTTGCAGCGCAAACTGTATGTTGTAACATCCCCTGATTTTAAGACCAAGACCGATTATTTTCGTTTGCTCAGCAATCTTCGCTAACATCGATTCTGAAATATTCTGTGCAGGGATGAAACATGTCGAATCACCGGAATGAATCCCTGCTTCCTCAAGATGTTCCATGATTGCACCTACCAAGACATCCGTACCATCGCAGGCTGCATCAACATCAATTTCGGTCGCATGACCGAGATAATCATCGACCAACAAAGGCTTGTCAGGTGCCAAATAGGCTTCTTCAAGGTAGGCGTTTAATTGCTGTTCGTTCGAAAGAATCTCCATTCCACGTCCACCAAGAACATACGATGGACGAATCAACACTGGGAAGCCAATGTCCATGGCTGCGTTTCGAATATCTTCTGCTGTAGTCCCTGTGGTGCCGTTCGGCATTCGTAACCCAGAACGCTTGGCAAAGGCCTCAAAACGCTCGCGGTCGCTCGCTTCATCGACAGCATCGCAAGAAGTGCCCATAATGGAAAGATCGAGCCCCATTGGTTTGAGAAGCGGTAATCTCTCGTTCAACGGCAAAGCCAAGTTAATCGCAGTCTGACCACCAAATTGCAACAAAATACCGTGAGCTCTCTCACGCAACAGTATCTCCGAGACATATTCAAGTGTCAATGGATCGAAATACAAACGGTCAGAAGTATCAAAATCAGTTGATACAGTTTCAGGATTGTTATTGATTATAATCGCATCCTTACCTGCCTCCCGAATTGCTTTGACAGCGTGAACGCATCCATAATCGAATTCAATTCCCTGACCAATACGAATTGGACCGCTACCTACTGTAACGAGGCGTTCTTTGGTTCGTGCCTCCATGTCCGGTAGAAGGTCAATCCCTGATGCGTTATCTAATTCATACGTTGAATAGTAATATGGAGTCTTTGCAGCAAATTCTGCAGCGCATGAGTCAACCATTCTATAGCGAGGATGAAGGCTTAATGCGTGTCTACGACTCATTACTGCCTCCTCGTTACGACCAACCGGAATTGAGCGAGGACCTGCTGGAGGGAAACCTGCCAATGCGTCAGCAATGTGATTGTCTGAGAACCCGTGGCTCTTCCAGTGGCGTAATTGTTCGCGAGTTAACTCCGTTGGAAGTGCAGAGGTCTGAGTAATTTCTTTTTCCATCTTGGCAATGTTCTCAAAACGGTACAAGAACCAGCGAGTTATCCGGGTGATTTCGTGTACTTTTTCTACACTCCAACCTCTTCGGAAGGCTTCAATCAAAGCACCCATTCGTCGGTCTGTAGCAACTCTGCACCATTCGACCAGTGTGGAATCGGGGAGTGCAGTGAGTGCCCTGTCTGCCATTCCTTCACCTTCCGACTCGTCAGCACGTGTCAACGGTCGAGGATGTGCACAGCCTTGCTCAAGAGATGCCCAAGCCTTTAGGAAGGCTTCTTCGAAGTTCCGTCCAATTGCCATGACTTCGCCGGTTGACTTCATCGAAGTCCCTAAAACTCGATCTGCTGTTCTAAACTTGTCAAACGGCCAGCGAGGGATCTTGACGACACAATAATCTAAAGTTGGTTCAAACGCTGCAGTAGTCCCTTCACCAGTAATCGGATTCGGTAGTTCATCAAGCGTATAACCTACTGCAATCTTTGCAGCCATCCTCGCTATTGGATATCCAGTTGCTTTACTGGCAAGTGCGGAAGAGCGTGAGACGCGAGGATTGACTTCAATCACTCGAATTTCACCGGTGAACTGGTTGAAAGCGAACTGGACGTTACAACCTCCTTTGATGTTCAACGCTCGAATAAGTGAAAGGGCTTGGTCACGAAGAATTTGATGGTCAGCGTCTGAAAACGATTGCAAAGGTGCAACGACTGTAGATTCACCGGTGTGAACACCCATTGGGTCAATGTTCTCCATCGTACACACGATCGTTGCGTTATCTGCACCATCACGCATAACTTCGTACTCTAACTCTTGCCAACCTAGAATTGATTCTTCAATCAATACTTGATTGATACGAGAGTTTCTCAATCCAAGAGTAGCAATTTCGACGAGTTGACCAATGTCCCAAGCCGTGCCACCACCCAATCCGCCAAGTGTGAATGCCGGACGAATCAATACAGGCCAAGCACCGATTGATTCTGCAGCTGAAATGACTTCGTCCATGGTATTGCATGCAATGGCTTCGGAAATCGGCAGCCCAATCGATTCACACACTTGGTTGAACAATTCACGGTCTTCCGCTTTGTCAATAGCGTCCAGGTCCGAGCCAATGAGTTCGACACCCAGTCGGTCCAGAGAACCGTCGTGGGCCAGTTCACTGGCAATGTTCAGAGCGGTTTGCCCACCCATACCAGCGAGGAGGGCACACGGTTTTTCAATCTCCAATATTCGACGCACTGTGTCTGGAAGGAGTGGTTCAATGTACACTTTGTCTGCCATTTCTGGGTCGTTTTGAATGGTTGCAGGATTGGAATTCACCAAGATTACCTCGTATCCATCTTCTCGTAACGCCCGTACTGCTTGGCTTCCAGAAAAATCAAACTCGGCAGCTTGACCAATCTTAATCGGCCCACTACCAAGCACGAGAATGGTTTTCAAATCATCACGACGAGGCATCAGTATTCACCTCCGAGTGCTCGATCTACAATATCTCGAAATTGTTCAAACAGAGGGGCAGCATCATGAGGACCTGGACAAGCCTCTGGGTGAAACTGAACCGTAAACGAGGGATGCCCAACCAAATCTAAACCTTCGACGGTCCTGTCGTTGGCATTGACAAATCTCACCGTAACCTCTGCACCATGAAGATTCTCACCAGGTGGCGAGCATGCTCCACTCGGATGGGCGGCGAGCATTCCAGCATCGGGGTCGGCCACTGCAAAACCGTGGTTTTGACTGGTGATGGAAACTCGGCCCGTTTTCAAATCCACAACAGGCTGGTTTGCACCGCGATGACCGTAGCGCATTTTGTAGGTCTGAAGACCTGATGCCAAGCCCATCAACTGATGTCCTAAGCAGATTCCCATGACTGGTAATCTCGCTTGAACTGCTTGAGCGAGGGTGTTACGAGCCATGGTTGCCTTTCCCGTATGAGCAGGGTCACCAGGTCCATTTGAGCAAAAAAGCGCATCAATCTGATATTCGTTCGTAAGAATATCGAATGAAGTTTCCGGAGGACACCAAACAACCTCAAAATGCCTGCATAGATTACGCAAGATGTTGAATTTAATCCCACAGTCGAGAGCACCAAGCCGAGGAAGGGGTTGATCCAGCACATCCAGCGCCCCAGGGTTGAGGACAACAGGAGAAGATATCGAGACTTGTTCGACGAGGTCTTCCAAGTCCGGCGATGTCATTTCTTTCAACCGAGAGCGGAGAAGGTCTTCATCTTCTGCTGGACCAAAGACACACAATACTGTTCCAAGTTCACGCACGCGACGAGTAATAGATCGAGTATCAATCCCCTGAATCCCGGGAACATTGTGGAGGCGAAGTAAATCCTCGACAGGTGCAATGGAATGCCGGTGGTCTGGTTGATGCATGGCATGGCGGACAACAACGCCACGAGGCCAAACCCCAGACGACTCAGAAGCCCCAGCATGTATGCCGTAGTTACCAATCAAGGGGTAAGTGAACGTGAGGACTTGCCCAGCAAAAGATGGATCGGTGAGTGATTCCTGATATCCCATCATCCCGGTAGTGAAAACGAGTTCCCCCTCACCGTACCCCTGAGCACCGAAGAGTGTGCCTTGGTAGCGACCTCCGTCAGCAGTGAGCAAGAGACCAGGACCCTCTGCAGAGGGGGGTAAATCGATGCCAAAAGAAAGTCCATCTGCAGCGTCGGCAAAGGAAGGAGCATCGGTCACGCCACGCTGATTCTGACCAGGACAGAAACTGCCGTTTTGTGTAGCACCTCCCGACATCAGTTTTTGTCGAAAACGAACCCCCATAATAATTGGCATCGAAGAACGATGAATTGAGTCGCCCAAGTGTCAAGTAGAAATAGGGGTGAAAGAACGATACTAAGGTCAAGTAGGTGAATGCTTACTCTTCTTCTTCCCGGTCTAAATCTCGAACTCTCTTTCCGTTCGCCGTCGGTTGAATAATTAGACGCGCATCATCGAAGGAACGGTTACTTCCAGCTTCACCGTACCAAGCGTCGAGGAACAGTGCGAGTGCTGCAACTTCCGAATGAGGTTGGTTACCAACTGCCACATTGTATTGGCAATGCTTGTAAACATCACCAGGAACTTTAGCACCTCCGACCACTATGACCATCGGCCTGTCACGACGAATGCGTGGAATCGCCTCACGGAAGGGTTCCCCGTACATTGTGAGGTGTACCGCGACGCCTGGGCTGCCATCACCTGCATCTTCTTCGACAAAGCGTCGAAGCCAACCCATCGGCGATTGTATGTGTTCTGAGTCCATACCACCGCCAAAGCGACTGGCAACCGAATCCAAATTTTCAAACATTTTGGGGTCCTCATCGCCGGCCAAAAGAAAACGGTCTGCACCAAGTGCACGGCCGACAAGGGCGAGGTGCGTGGTAATCCGAGGGTCTCTGCCAAGCCTGTAGCCAAGGCGCAGAACATCGACACGCTCTCCTGTCATGATGCTTCGACTGAACAATCCTACAAGAAAGGTGCAGTCTAAAACTCAATCTGAGGCTTGGAGTTCGTGAACATTCGACTCCTCTCCAGAATAAATATCGATGTCATGGTTCGCACAAAATTGTTTCAGCCAGTAAAGAAGGAACGCATCAACAAGATAGTGAGCACAATATGTCACGCCACCCCAAAGCACTCCGAGTCGAGCGCTGCGCCAAAGAGCCGTCTGTGCTTCCAGTTCATTGGTGACAAATCCATACACGAGTGGTTCAACAGCGTAAAAGCCACACACAATAATCATGGCACCTGATACGAGAGACGGGAATAAATGCCCTAACTCACGACTGTAATATCTAAACAAAGAAGAGAAGAGCCCCAACACCAAAACGGCAACAGCAACATCTGGGAAACTAAGGGAACGAAGAATTGAAACGCCCGTATCGACGTTGTCGTCCGCTGAAGAGATGAATATCCAGTAAAATAAAACAAGTATAGCAATCAAAATCCCCCCAAAATAGGCTTTGGCAGAGATCATTTCGAAGATAGCATTGTTGTCTTTGACATCGAGGCGACGAATCAGTCGGTCTGCCAGTTCATGCCGATGTTCACTGGCCACATGACCTTGATTTTGCATCGACGGAGACCCCAAAACATCCGGGGAATCGGCAGGAATGTCTTCGGTCATAGGTGTCCTTGACACTCACATCTTATCAAATCTGCCGAACTCGGGGAGTTCATGGGCATCTCCTTACCACCTAATCGAAAGAGCCGAGACCGTCTTTCGATGGGCCTCCACCGTAGTGAGGAGCAACCATGCCATGTCATGGGAATCGTCAACGTCACACCCGATTCGTTCCATGCACAAAGTCGCAGAACGACTGTTGAACAAGCGATTGAAACCGCCATCGCAATGTGGCAACAAGGAGCTACATGGATTGACATTGGTGGAGAATCAACTCGCCCAGGGGCTGATTTTGTCTCAGTGGAAGAGGAAATACAACGTGTACTGCCCGTCATAACTGCCTTGCGCTTACAGAATGAAAGTGGACTCATCTCAATTGACACTCGCCGCCCACAAGTTGCTCGAGCCGCCATTGATGCTGGAGCAGACATCATCAACGATGTGTCTGGATTAAGAGACCCAGAAATGGTGGCACTGGTTCTCGAAAAACAATGCGGAGTCTGTATCATGCACATGCAAGGTGAACCAAAATCCATGCAAGAAAAACCCACATACAACGATTGCGCTATCGAAGTAAGTACACAATTACTTGAAACTGCTCGTGGATTAATTGCGGCTGGACTGCCTGCTGAATTGATCGCACTCGACCCCGGAATTGGATTTGGGAAAGTGCTTGAACACAACATCGACCTTTTGCAACGGCACGATTTATTCCGTGGGAATGAAGGTTTCTCTGTTCTGTGGGGTGTTTCTCGCAAATCGATGATAGGAGAAATCACAGGGCACAAGGACCCTGAAAACCGGTTGAGTGGAACTCTTGCTGTTGCAGCAATGGCGTACTACGAGGGAATCGATATCGTGCGTGTTCACGATGTTCAAGAACACATTGATTTGTTCAGAGTACTCAGTGCAGTCGACTAAATCAAACTGCCAACCAACCCAGTTGCTGCAAACCAAGCACCGGCCATACTTCCAAGATTGGAAAGTGAAGTCACCATGAGGACGCGCCCTGCCTTGTTGGACCAGAATGATCCGAGACTTTCCAACTTGAGGAATTGCTGTAAATCTTCAGCAGTTGGCTCTTTGATTTTGAGTTGCACATAACCAGCGAACCAACCTGCCGCCAAAGTAGGATTCAGCGAGGTGATTGGAGATGCTGCTGCGGCTGTTAAAATTGCCAACGGATGGCCTCGAGCCAGTGCGCACCCCAATGCGGCAAATACTGCATTTGCTGCGGTCCAAACAGTGAACATTTCGATTAAACTGTCTTTTGAACCGGTGGCCAATGAATAGCCAATCAGCGTCATGACAAAGAGCGGAATAAGCCATGGTATGCTCTTAGAGATGCGCCCTCGTACGGGAAGTTGATTCAGATTATCCAATGAGGCTTGATCCGGCATGGATTGTTGGGCAAGGTGTTTCTCTATCCCCTTCAGATGACCCGCCCCGACAACAGCAAGTGTTTTCTTCTTGCCATCGTGCAATAAAGCGAGTTTTCCAGCAAGATAGGAGTCTCTCTCATCGATGAGCACAAGTCCTGCTCCGGGCGAAAATGTCCTTAATTCCTCCATCAAGGAAGTGAGAAGGTCTTGATTCTCGAGAAGTTCGCTGACTTCGGGTGCGTCTTCGTCCTCATCTTCACCAAGTAACGACCAAAGAATACGAACTTTCTCACGGAATCGCATTTTCTTCCATGCCCGACGAAGTGTCGTTTGAATATCACGGTCGATGAGTGCGACCTCAAGTTCGGCTGCCTCAGCCTCTTGTACTGCTGCAAGGAGTTCAGCACCGGGTTGTTGGCCTTCATCTAAGCCCATTTTTCGTTGTTCAGCTGCGAGAAGAGATTGCAACAGAACCAATGGTGCTTTACCTTCCTTGACGACTTTCAACAAGCCTTCTTTGTCCAACCGGCGATCACTGGTTAAGGCTTGATAACGAGAGTCACACAGTTCGACGGCGACACGTTCTGGTTGATACGTTGAGATCTGTTCTCGAACGGCTTCAACACTCGCTGTAGAAACGTGAGCAGTACCAAGAATTCGTAAAGTCGGACTGATATCAATGTAAGGCGTTTCCGTCATTCATCAGCACCTCCAGCAAAGAGTTCTCGAAGGCGAATAGACATAGCATCTACGGCCTGAACATCGGCTTCTTCAGGGTTTTCAGGCAGTTGATTGAGAAGAACCTCGAAGGGGATCTGCCCTCCTGCAAGGGCTTTGTGACCACCGGAAAGACCACCACCCCAGGTATCCGAGAGCAAGCGTCCGAGGTGAATGCCTTCGTCCTTTGAGCGTGCCGAAAGGATTACTTTACCTCGGCGAGGGCCAAAAACCACCACAGTGTCTATGCCCTCTGTTGGCAAAAGGAAGTCCGCTATTTGCGCCAATGAATCTCGATTTGGCATGGAGGAAAGGGGGGCGAGAAGGGTTGAACCAACCAATGTCCTCGATGAAAGTGCTTCAGCAAACGATTCCAAGGTGTCCTGAGATCTTGGAGGTTCTTCTATAGAACGAATTAATTCAGAGTCGACATAAGCATTTAACCATGAGAGTGCTCGAATATCGACCGGATTGAAATGCCGTGTGAAGCCGAGAGTATCCGTCCGAATACCGAAAGCAAGTGCAGTAGCAACACGCGCCGTCATCGGGTAGTTGAGACTCATGAGGAGGCTAGCGACCAAGGAAGAGGTCGCAGAGTACTCGGGCCGGAGCATCGAAATATCCGCTGCAACCGATTCATCAGAGGTGTGATGATCAAGGACAATGTGTGGGACACAATCCTCTGGAAGAACATTGTTTGCACCGGGACGGTGAAAGTCAACGGTAATGACAACGGCAGCATCGCGTAACACGTCCTGTACTTCCCAATCAAGAATAAGTCGCCGAACCGGAATATCGAGCAGACGTACCATGGCACGGTTTTGTTGATGCTCAATGAGACCGCCATGCAGCAGCATTGGTTCCAACCCCATGCTTTGAACGAGTTCATGCATTGCAAGGCCTGCACCTAATGCGTCAGGGTCGGGATTATCATGGCAGAAGATAGCAACTTTCGACCCTTCAGGAACAGAATGAAGGTAATGATGAAGAACGCTTGCTCCGTCTTTTTGCTCCCATGAACGAATACGGTCTTGCATTGCTGCAAAAGATACATCATCGACACTGATCAAGTCCACTCCGTCACCTTCGAGAGAAAGTGTAGTTAAAATGGGAACATCTTGCCAGTGGTTCTGGATAGCCTCAAGGGGGTTTTCGTCAGCCAATGCTTCAGGGTTTAGCAAAAGAACTGCAGTCGGTTTTCGTGCTTCGAGCGGAAGGGAATTAAGTGGCATTGGCGAAGGCAAGGCAATGATTTCACAACCCTCAAGTGGACCATCGAGAGGGAGATTTGATGCTAGACCAATCAAAACACTTCGACGGCGAAGAGCACACCATTGGCTCAAACGAACAGCGAGATGTCCTGAGCCGATGATAAGAAACATCCTTTCACCAATTTGCATTCGGGTCGATGCGTTATGAAGTTACGCTAGGCCAATTCAGTTTCAAAACTCAATGATGACGTTTTCACGCTCATGGTCAAAGATTTCGAACAAGTTTCGTTGCTCGCAACCCTTGATGTTGGCAACAAAAACGCTTGGAATCATTTGAATTGCCTTGTTGAAGGTTGTCACGCTCGAGTTGTAGAATTCACGGCGGTCGGCTATGCTGTTTTCAAGAGCAACCAATTGGTTTTGGATGTTCAAGAAAGCGGAGTCGGATTTCAATTCAGGATATTGCTCAGCAACCATATTGATTCGTGGAATCATTGCAGCAAATGATGATTCTGCTCGTGCTGTTCCTTCAATATCTCCGCTCTGAAGAGCACCTGCTGCAGCAAGTCGAGCCTCGAACAGTTTGTCGAAGAAAGCAATTTCCTGCTTTGCTATGCCTTTGGCAATGTTGACGAGATTTGGAATCATGTCGTACCGTTGCTTCAGTAAAACAGAAATCTGAGCCCAAGAATTATCAACATTCAACTCTAGACTTACGAGGCGATTCCATGTTGAAAAGAACCAAAAAAGTGTGATGAGGAGTAAAAAACCTACGACTGCTCCGCCAATTATGAGTGCACTGGACATGTTTTTCGACTTTGGACTTTCCTTATTGAACCTATTGGTTCAGCCCGGCGTTGAGAGAAATGTATTGATACAGAACCCCTACCGACAGACATAGACTGCGAGCAGTTATGTGAAGGAGGGAACATGATGCTTACTGAGACACTTTTCATTTCCTTCGGTGTATTTGCTGTTGCATTCATGTTCGCCCCAATCGGACTGGGCGGAGGGATGTTGTTCGTCCCATTGTTGCATTATGGCCTAGGATGGGAAATCAACGGGGCATTGTTTGCCGTTTCCCTCTCACTCACAGCAGTGGTGAGCTGGGGCAGCGGCCTTGCTCATCGAAAGCAGGATCATTACGATGATTCAACTCTAAAAATCGGCATAAAAGGTGCAGTACCAGGTGCTGTAGTTGGCGTTGGAATCGTTGCCCTCATTGATGACAAAATGGATTTCGTGTTCAAAATCTTGAGCATCGTGATGATTACGTGGGCCATCTACAAAACCATTGGTAAGATGAAAGATGAATCCAAGGCAGATGGTGACGAATTTAACGCAATCGTCGTTCAACCCCTCGCGTTGCAAATAGGTGCAGGAATCGGAGGAATACTTTCGAGTGTCCTTGCTATTGGAGCGGGTGTCATCTATGTGCCAGTGTTGAGAACTTTCGGTCAACTCGAGCCTCGTAAAGCAATTGGTACAAGCCTCCACTTCATGATGGTCGTTGTCCCAGTAGCAATTCTGGCTCACCTTCTTGCCTTACCTTCCGACATGTTCAACAGGCTAAGCGAGGAGGTTATTCCCATACTCATTTTCATGATTCTTACTTTCCTTGGTGCAAGGAGTGGTGCCAAGTACGGTATGAAGTACCTTTCAGAAAAACAATTGATGCGAGTATTCCTTGTGATACTGTTCGTCGTTGTAACCAGATATGTGATCGACTTGACTGGTTTCTAATCTTCAGATTCGAACATAAGGCCTTCACTTGGTGCTTTGAACATGAGTTTTGATGAATCTTCGACGGCAACCAACCCACGAAGACTGTGTTTTTCTTGAAGTTCTTCGGTAGGTGATGCCAGTTTGACGCGAGTGTCTCCGATTGATAGCAAGTGTCCAGAAGATACATTCCATTCTCCGTGAGGTAGCCAAATCCCAATTGAGCCAAGTTCATTGTGATGGACGACCACCAATGTATCTTGATTTTCATCGACTTCAGCGCGTACCACTTTCAGAGTAGCATCTTGTGGGATAAGTTTCGTTGCTGCTTGCCAGTCGTTCCAAGTTTCTTCAAGAGGCAATGTATGCTCGTCGGCCCGCTTCTCAATCACCTGTATCTTCTTTGCAAACTCTTCAGCTTCAAGTTCAGTTAATTGATTCAAACCATCAAGAAGTGTCCGTAGCCCTTCATGTTGAATAATGTCATCGTGCGTCATTGCGGCATTTGCCATGAGAATATGCTCCGCAAGGGTTTCCAACTGCTCTTGAGAACCAGTCTCCAGCGTACATTCCATTGCCTCGTCCAGAACTTCCAGTGCTAAACCGGGTTGGTCAATTGCCAGCAGGGCTTCACCAAGTTTCATCAAAACGACCGAGGCTTTCTGCTTGTCCTCGGCCACCAGCTGGTTTGCCAACAAAATATGCTTCTGTGCTGTTTCTTCATCATCACTCAAGTGGCGTGAAATTCCGGAGCAGACTAAGTACGGTAAGCGATATGCTGAAATCGATTGAGCTTGCATTTCTGCAGTTTCAAACAGCCGAGCTGAACGCTCCCATTTACCGGAAGCCATTGCTAAAAGCCCCAATTGATAAACGGCGTGCATTTCAGCAAATGAATCATCAATCAATGTCGCAGATTGGAGTGCACGAGAAAGATGAAGCCGAGCAGTGTCTCTTTTACCAGACATTTTAGCCATGAGACCAAGAGCCGTTTCTGAGCGGTAAAGGTACGCACTTAACGCACTGTGAGCTATTTCTGCCGCCGTTTCGTCGAGAGGAGCCAAATCAAGGCCAATCGCTTCGAGAACTTCACTCATCATCAGCAATGTCTCTTGATATGCTTCGAGTAAATCTTCTGAAGTGTTGGTCGAAGTCAACTGAGAAATGTGAGTATCGAGTGAAAGTATTGGCTTACAAATCTCAGGCAAGGCTCCAAGCCTTTTGGTATACTTTCCTTTGATGTCTTCTCCTGCAAGAGTCCGTTGGAGGGCAATTTTGAGATTCATCTCACCTGATTCTGGTGTTGACCTCCTCTGAACCTGCGGCCTGTCTTCTATCAAAGAATCAACCATCCATGTCAATTTCGCCTGAATATCGTATTGGTGAACGCGACTGATTGCGTATCTCATCTCTGCCGCCCGAACCCTTCGCGAAAGACTCTTCATACGGCCTTTATTCTTCGAACCACTAAGCGAAGCGAGACGTTGGATGAATGTCGAAGGTGGGCATGTTTCGTAACCCAAGTTTGCTTTTTCACCCGTAGTGGTCATCTTGAAATCATCAGTTACGAGAATTACATTCTCGCCCTCTCGAGTCATTTTAGAAGCCAAAACCATCAATGAAAGGTCAACATCTTGTGGTGACGCTTTTTCTCCGATAAGTTGAGCAAGACCTTTCACTTGATTCTCATCAACGGTCACGGTCGTCATCAACGGCATAAATTCGTCCAAAACTTTAGGTTTCTTCGACCATCGTTGAAATCTGACATTTTGAATCTCACCGTGAACTCCTGTCGTCACAAAAAGGGAGTGTTTGTGTCCCGATAGAACTTTTTTGAGATCACGAATGAAGGTGTCAGGAGCCATTGAACCAAGGTGGATAAAGCAGTTTGAATCAATAATCCATGTCTGCGACATAACTCGTCCAAGTGAAACAGGGTCATGAGTCTTCAGTCGATATTTAGTCCAGGAAAGACACATGTTGCTGGGCGTTTGAATACCCGATGGCGGTTTTTGGCAATGATTCGGTATGCAACATTACGTAACGGTAATGGAACAAGCCATAGAACTGGAAACCACATCGAATAATACCATTTCATGTAGAGTAGAAACCGTATACCGGCGGCTGAACGCATGTAAGGGGTACCGTTGCGTATGAGATAGACCGTATCCGCATCTCTCAACTTTTGAGGAAAGTTCGAGATTAATTCCTTCCCTTCTGGAGTTTCAATAGCGACGAAGCGAATGGAGTGAACGTCCTTCAGTCGAGGGTGGAGAAAAACAGCAGTATGCGTACAAAGTCCGCAATCGCCATCCATGAGAAGCGTGTCTTTCTCACTCATTGAGCCACCTCAAGAGGATTGACGCTCCATGTGCTTACCTCAACACCAGAACTCATGTGAATGTGTTCAGGAGCCAGAGGATCTTCAATACCGAGATTGTAAGACTCCAAGAGGGAGTTTACTTCGACTTGAGCCTCAGCAACTGTAAAATCCCATGGCAGGTGATGTGTATAGGCTCTGTGCGCTCGACCTTTATGTGAGGTGTAAAGACTGTACCGCTCAAATAAGAAATATTCAAGCGACCCAGGTTTCGCCTGAAGAACTTCACCGGAGGAACGAGCAGTACCTACCAAAGATTCACCGCCATTTGAGCGAACTGAGTTCCAAGAATAGGTTCCATCATCGGCAACCTTGACTACTGCTTTCGCATGTCTGTACGGCAGGCCATACGATCGAGGAGCATGGAAACAAGTGATTCGACTTTGCGCATCTAATGTTAGGAAAAGAACACCTGGGATGCCATCCTTAACGACATAAGTGCGAATGTTAAATTCACCGAAGGTGGAAACAAAGGGAACCCAAGGAAGCATTCGGGGACGTACCTTTTCCATGGTAAAAGGAATGACTCCAACATAAGCACGCCCTTCAAAAAAGTCGACTTCGACTCCTTCTGGCAAATAAGATTCGAGCTTTACGGCATCAACTTCCCAATGCATGAATGTCAAATGTATCCAGTTTTGATACAAAGTGCATTTTTCTTCAGGCATTGCAAAAGGAATGTGGCTGCAATCCAAAGAATGCCTTGCTTCCATGATTCTCGGAGAAGGCGTACCGTATTGAACCATCCCTTCCTGCATAACTATTCAGAAAGAGTTTCGGATTCAAGAGGTTCTGGATAAAGAACATTCCATGTTGCAAAAAGCCCCATTAAGAAGCCAAGAGGACCCATCATCATACACATGATGAGAATCGGTGTGGACACGTACATTGGCCTCTTTGCAGAGAGCATACGAAGCCAAACATAGCGCCCTGCAAAAAGATCGAGTGCAAGTAAATGCATCCAAGCCAAAACGACGAATTCATCTTCTTCAAACAAGCCAACTACGATTTCGGGGGTTGGCATCTGTGTGGCGAAGGTCATCAGCACTTCAGCAGCATTGGGCAGTGCCAGAACAGTGTATGAAACAAGTAACGGAACGATGCACCATCGTACATCACCAACGTAACGCTTCGTCAAGTGATGTCCTGGCATGAACCACATCAAAAACCAAAACGGGAAAATCAGCAATGACGAGGTCCAGAACAGCCCAATGGTGAGCGAATCCATTATTCCGCCTCAGAATGTTCCAAGGCAATGCGTTTTGCGTCTTGCTTCAAGAATGGAGTGTAGAATGCTGGCAAAAGAATCATGCTCGACAGTAATGCTAACGTGATGGCAACGACGAACGCCTGGCCAAAGAGACGCAATGGTAGCAAAGCTGAGAGATTTAACACCGAAAATCCACCAGCAGTGGTCAATGCTGCAGCGAACATTGCCCGGCCGGTCGTGGCAGATGCATTGGTCACCCAAACTTCTTGAGAATGAGTTGGATGGTGTTCGACTTCCTCTTCGAGGCGTATCGAGAAGTGAACGGCATAGTCGACACCCAAACCGAGAGACAGTGCTCCAATCGTAACCGTTTGTGCATTGATTTGATATCCGGTGTAACCCATGATTCCGTATACCCACCCTACAACCATCATCAGTGGAATCCAAGAGACAAATCCTCGTGCAAGACCTTGCTTGATATCCTTTTGCCGAGTGGTGTGGATTCCAACGAGCATCCCGAGAATAACGAACGCAACGACGGAGGTAGAGAGTACTGCTGACTCAGCCACATCGGATGTTGTTTGTGCAACGATGAGGCTACGACCTCCTATACGGAGGGTCGCATCGCTGTCAAGTGAATCTTCCGTGATTTGAGTAGATGCGCTCAAACGGTCATACAAATCGATAGTTGCTTGCCAGTCAAGCGTCTCTGCTTGGAAGGAAAGAACGGTCTGTTGACCATCGGCAGCCAGAACTGCTCCAGTTAATTGACGCCCAGTGGCGTTGGTGAGTAAGTAGTCTGAGAGCGCGTCGTAAGATGCGGTTGAAGAAGCATTGAGAGAGGTCATTAATTCGTTAAGTGTCGAATCTCTGACTTGGGCTTCGGACAGCAGATTCCACAACCCATTCGGAGTCCCACTTACGTCTTCGCTGTCCATGAGCATCGCGTGTGCGGCATCCCAAGCAACCTTACCTTCGGGTGAGACTGCATCCACATCAACAACCAAATACAACGGAGAACGGCTGCTTTGGAAATCATCTGACAACATGAGGAAATCAACAACAACTGGGATTTCTTGATCCAACTGGTCGCGTTGGTCGAAACCAACCTCCAATTGCTGGAATCCAAAATACATCGGCGTCAACAAAAGCAAGGCGATAACGCCGACCTTTACAGGTTGTGTAGACAATCTTCCCAAAGCCAAGGAAACACGTCCGATGGAAATCTTGCTGGCTTTCGATAGTGCCAGTTTCTTCGGAGGGAAAATGAGCATGAGAGCTGGTAACGCAGTGATACTTAGCAGGTAGACGGCAAACAAACCGATGGCAATGACTGTACCAAACACTTGCAGGAATGAAAGTGCAGAAAATCTGAACGACAGGAATCCAACCATGTCTGTGAAAATAGCTATAACAAGAGCAATCGAAGTTAAAACAGTACCACGACGAACAGCAATCATGCGCGCCTCGTGTGAGAAATCAGCAAGAGTTCTCCGTTCTATAGAATCTTCTGAGTCGAGATTTTGCATCTCTTCTCGTATTCGAAGGACGACGTGGAGACCGTAGTCGACACCAATTGCCAAAAGTAGGACTGGAATTGAATTCATCGCAGCGTTGAACACCATGTTGACTCCCATAAATTGCAACCAACCAGCGATTCCGTAGGTCGCTGCAATCGAAATGATGGTTAGGAATGTAACATATGCGGTGTCTCTGACGCTTCTAAAGTTCAGCCATAAAATCCCGGCCAAGAGGAGCATCGCTGCACCGGTCAGCATACCGATTTCCTTGCCGAGGCTGCCGTTTGCTCCAAGTGCGAATTGTGCGAAGGAAAAGGTCCGAAGTTCTTCGTTTCCGGTCGAGGCGCTCATGTTGTCAAGCATGGTTTGAGACCAGTCTCCAATGTCTAACTGGACATCATCCAGGACAGTGTGGCCATAATCAGCAGGTTCTGTACTGATGACCAGCGTGGTAAGAACTGGACCACTCATGTTCCAAGGGTCTTCTCGTTCTGCGACAGGCATACAGCCCAAGATTGCGGCTCTGTAATCGATATCTTGGAGGAATGAAAGTGGGATGAGTTGGCCGTTAAGCGGACCGGTGACAGCCATAATTTGACCGGATTCGGATGCAGTACGATTTGCTGTCAGGCCGTTCATCTGTCCGATAAGTGCGCCTATTTCTGCGGATAGGTTGTTGCCCTCATCTATATGCGGCAACCATTCTGAAGGATTACCTGGTGACCACGCTCGCATCTGCTCAGGAGTTATTTCTCCTGTTTGAGGCATGGATTGAGAGGCTGCTGAGAGGTTGCTTAGAGCGCTCTGCAGTTGCGAACTGTTTGCGGTTTGAACCTCAAGAAGAGCAGATTGGAATACCGGGATCCAGTCAGCATTCTCTGCGTATTGCCAGAGTTGCCACTGAATGGCATATCCTGCCATTCCACTGTTGGCTTGAGTTCCAAACAACGGGTAATGCAAAGGTTTGAAATCTTCATTATCCAACATTGAGGCTTCAATTTCTGCCAGTTCCAACCATGTTGAATTTACCAGCAAGTCACCTTCTTCAACATCACGGATTACCCTTACAAAGTCAACAGAGGCTTGGTATTCTGCTTCAAGTTGGTTGAGCAATTGGACATTCTCATCATCGGGGAAAAAACCGTCTTCACTGTTGTCAAATTGAAGATGCATTGCTCCGCTTGAAAAGAGGAGAACAATCAACATGACGATTCCAAAGGCTTTCTTTGGAGATTGAACGCTTGCATTGCTCATCCAAGTAAAAGGGTTCAGCATGACTTTGGCTTCAGTGCTCGGCTTATATATTGGTGTTTGAACTGAATCCAAACAACAGTGTTTGAGAGAATGCCATTCAAATGGATTCGATGACCATAGCGATTCCTTGACCGCCACCGATACAAGCAGTTGCAACACCGTAACGGCCACCGCAACGCTTCAATTCATGAGCGAGGGTGAGCACCAAACGTGTCCCGGTTGCTGCAAGAGGGTGACCAAGACCGACTGCACCGCCGTTGACATTGACTTTCTCTACATCCAATTCCAAATCCTTGATGCAAGCAACCGCTTGTCCTGCAAAGGCTTCGTTGATTTCCCAGCGGTCAATATCCGAAGTTGTTAGACCTGCTTTTTCAAGAGCTTTACGAGATGAAGGTACAGGGCCGTAAGCCATGATGGCTGGTTCAAGACCGACAATTCCCCAAGACACAATTCGTGCAAGAGGTTTGTCCCCGTCGGCCTTTGCTTGGGAAGCAGATTTGATGACCACGGCTGCAGCACCGTCGACAACTCCGGAAGCGTTTCCAGCAGTTACAAAGGACTCAGGTCCAAAGGCAGTTGGAAGTTTAGAGAGTGACTCTGCAGTCGTATTTTTGACTACGTGATCCTCATCCTTGTGGGTAATCACAGTTTCACTTCGGCGGCTCTTGACCGTGACCGGAACGATTTCCTGCTCGAAAACATCGTTTTCGATTGAGGCGGTTGTACGGGCATGAGAAAGTGCGGCAAATTCATCAATCTCTTCACGAGTGACTCCCTTTCGCTTGCATAGTTCATCGGAAGTTTGCGCCATAAACAAACCACAGGTCATATCCTGTAGATTCGTCATCATGTAGTCTTCAACTTTTGGTGAACGGCCAAGTTTCCATCCTTCACGTCCCCCACGCATGACGTGAGGTGCCTGACTCAAGTTTTCCATTCCACCCGAGACTACAGTTGATGCTTCTCCGAGCATGATCATTTGAGCCCCTGAAACGATGGATTGAACGCCAGAGCCGCAAATGCGTGACAGCGTCAGCATTGGAACTTCATGAGGGATTCCACCTTGAAGACCAGCGTGTCGAGCACCATAGATTGACTGCGAGCAGGTTTGCAAAGCGTATCCCATTACGACATGGTCAACCTTGGCTGGATCGGTACCGGTCTTTTCCAAAGCTGCCTGAATTGCAATTCCGCCGAGGTATTGTGCACTCAAGGATTTCAAAAGTCCGCCTTGCTTTCCATCGCCACGCTTTCCGCCCACCCATTCACAAAAAGGTGTTCTTGCTCCGCCAATAATCACGACATCTTCGGTCATGATGCGACCAGTGGCCTGCGGGTGATAATATCATGCATCCAACGCCATGATGATTCGTCTTCAAAGAAGAGCGAACAGCGCAATACCGCACAAAACACATACAATTGGCATAATAAGTAATTCTGCAGAAGAACGAATACGACCGAGGTTGGCTAATTCTGTACCTCGTTGAATGTTTGCCTTCATGCCAGGAGTATCTTCTCCATGAACCGAAATCGTCGTATGGCCGACGGTGCCGTTGATCTGTTCTGCATCTAATTCTGCTCTACTCCGAGGTTTGACCATTCCCAACAAGTAGACTGGGTTGCCAATTCGCAGAGCGAAGGCAGTCCAGCGGTGCTTGCGAACATCACCATCCATAAACAGGCGAGCAGCAAATTCAGTTTGGAAGTGGTCGCGTAGGGTATCTGCATGGCTTGAAGTCCACATCTTGACATAGTTTCCAAGATCTTTTCTCCTGAAACTACCCGATTCTACACGTATTCCTCCAGTGCCATCATGAAGCATGAATGGGACATAGCCGCTGTCTGAGCGCACACTTTGCCAATTACATTCTTCTCTGGTCGTTGTGTTTCCTTCCGAGTCAGTTGAGGTCACTTGACGGCACACATAGACTTCATATTCCCATCTGAAATCAACACAGCCCGGTATCATTCGGTTGGGATTTCCATCAACGACCACATTAATCCATTGTTCTGGTGCAGGCCGTACCTGACCTACCAGTTCTGCTGAACCGGCTGCCACTGAACGAACCAGAGATGTAGGCGTGTCGATCATTTGCTGTTGTCGCTTATGCTGGAAGAATCCGGGGAGAAGCCATATGAAGCCGATAATCGTGATTGCAAGGGGAGCATACTTCATTCCTGCGTCTTCTTCCAGTAGTTCGCCATTGTCAACGGCTGCTTGCTGATCTACCATCATTGAACCGATTGAAACACAGAGAAGAATGATGAACATGACCATGCAAACTCCAAATGTCGAAAGCGTGGCTGGTTGTGGTGTCCCAACCTTACTCGGGTGTTCTGGAATTGCGGAGCCATCTCCATCTGGTGCGTATCGATCGTCTTGATTCCAAGTCGATGGCCCAGGTGCGGGAAGTATCCAATCGTTCGGATCAGCGGTAGGAGTGTACGATGAGCGGCCAAAGAACCACGACTCAAGTTCGTACCCCTTCTTCAATGCAGCCTCTTCTAAATCATCGGGTTGAGGAGCATTTTTTCGAACCTTATGCAAATCTGCCTCCAGAGACGGAGGGGAAAACAATGCTATCACCAAGAATCCGAATGCTGCTAGAACGCCGCCTTCGATACTGAGCGTGGCAGCTCCTGCAATGACCAAAATGAACCCTACAATCCAAAAAATCCAGTTGAACCATTTGTAGGGTTTCGTAAGATGAAAAAAACCTCTGTCGAGATTAACATTATCCAGTGACATGATTCACGCTGTCGGAGATACTGTAAAACCATTCCGAGCCGTAAACACTCGAAGGTATTGTTTCAAAATTAAATCACACCAACCACTTTGATGAGAATGCGTTTATCTCGGCACCCGTCAAATTCCGCATAATGTATTTGCTCCCATGTTCCGAGATGCAGTCTTCCGTCATGGACTGCCATCGTGACTTGTTGGCCCAACAATTGACGCTTAAGATGAGCATCACCGTTATCCTCCCCAGTGCGATGGTGATGATACTCATCTCCAGTCGCTCCATCCTGTCCGTGGTATGGAGCAATCTTCTCTAACCATTTCATGATGTCGTGATGCAATCCACTTTCCAAGTCGTTGACATAGCATGAAGCAGTAATGTGCATAGGGTTCACCAGAACCAAACCATCCTTTATCCCACTTTCACGGACAATTCGTTGTACTTCATTGGTGATGCAACGTATTTCGTATCTCTCGGTTGTATTCACCCAAATTTCTTCAACATATGTTGCTGCTTGCCCGGTGATGAGAGTTCCCATGCACTCCCGAGTGAGTGGCGGTTGTTGATTATTTCAGTCCTGAAAACAGTGATGAGCGGTCCAAACCAACAGATGAGGTGAGTATGGGTATGGCCGCAATGAGGCCGCACACGACAGTAACGATGGCTTGTGTAACACTGAGAATCCCAAATGCCGTCGATTCATCTATCCTAAGCCCTTCCGACAAACCTCCGTCTTCACCAAGGTAGTAGGTCAAAAAGGCAAGAGCACTCGACATGAGAATACCGAGAATGATGAGCTGAACGCCTCGCCTTTGGTAGTTAATGAGCCAATATCCGCCCAAAATGGCAGTCACAGCAGAGACCAGAGAACTCACCGCGTTGATCATGGGTATTCGAAGTGCTGACGCCCCTCCCTCACCGGCGAGAAGAGGTTCGAGAGGAGAGAGAACTCCAAGACCACTTACCAGACCGTAGAGAATGAACAGAACTCCGATAACCTTTGGAGTCGACGAAGGCGGCGGGAGGTAAATGGGGTACTCCATCGCTTGTGGAGTTCCGGCAAGATATTGCTGAGCCTGAGGGAATTGCTGTTCAGACTGTGGCGTAGAATAACTACCATCGTTCCATGGGTTCGGCTGCATGGTTCAAAGCCGGCAACAGGGCATATCAATGCTTGTCTGAAGGGTTCGGAGAATGGTGGTGTTGAAGAGGGAGAACGCCGTGGCAACAGTAAGGAGGGAGACGATGGCCGACATACTGGTAGTGTACAAGAAAAACTTTGAGGCCGTGCATGACGCAAGTCTCGATTTAGTCACCCAAGCCCTTGAGACATCCAGTAAAAATCGGGGAGGACTACGAATAGACGTCCGTGCTCGTGAACAAGTCAGACGTGCAGACTTCATTGGAAGAGACCTGGTCATTGTTCTCGGTGGCGATGGCACACTCACAAGCATATCTCACAATATTGACGCAGCGACTCCTGTAATGGGAGTAAACTCGCATCCTAGAGCGGGTGACCCCACTGGAAGTTTTGGATTCTACATGGACTCAAACATCGATACCTTTGCAGAAGATCTTGAAACTGCCCTTAATGGAGAATCAATTATCAACGAATTACCCCGCTTACAAGCGATTATCGATACGACATCTGGAAATCAATTCACGACCGATCCGGCGATGAATGATCTCTTAATCGCAAATACGCACCAATACGCACCAAGCAAGTATCATCTCCGACGGGGAGATAACAAATGCCAGCAACAAAGCAGTGGACTGCTGTTTTCAACATGGTTGGGACAAGGTGCGTGGTTAAGCAATGCAGTAAGCAAAACGGATCTTGAACACCTGCTGAACCGCGTAGAAAAGAATCAAAAAAACACCCATTACTTCGTTTTAGCGCGAGACATTTCCCCTTTAGAACGTGAAGGAATGCCATGGTCGTGGATGGATTGGACCGAAGAATCAACAACGATTACTTCAGACATGCACCGTGGATATGTAGTCCCCGATGGATGGGACGAAGTTCATTTCAACCGTGGCGCCACGATTACCGTCAATGCTGAAGCACCCAAACTCCGGTTACTCACGTTCCGAAATTCGATGCAAGACAAACTCGAAGCATTGACTAAGAAACGTTGATCAAAAGAAAATACTCCATCCATAAAGCCAACCAAACGGTAGGCAAAGGACAGAGACGACAATAAACCAGAATGCAATTCCAATGAGTTCGGAATCGGGATGCCCGGGCTCTCGAATGGCAATATCTCGATTTCTAGTGAGGATAAGTAGTCCAAGGAAACTAAAAAAACCCGTCACTGGAGACACAGACGGTATGAAAGCAGAACAAAGTCCACTCACTATCGCAATGAAAATCCAATTTCCTGCACCGATTTCTTTGTAACTGAAATATTGAGGAACGGCAACTTCTATTTCAGCAGGAATCGGCCTTATTGAGGTCTCGGAGGATTCCAGTGTTGCAGAATAGTAGTGATTATGGATGACATCACCTGTATGAAGGTCACGTTGTACAACCTCATTCGACAGATTCTTTCGGGGTGATTTCAAATCCATAATCTCACAATCAAAAAATTAGACGCCCATTAAGATCATAACAAAAATGCTGAGGAAAAGAGCAATAGAATTGAGAACAATGGCAGGCACAATCTTACCGGATTCAGGATGAAGCTTATTCTTGGACTTGTGGAGGTGTGGTAACATCGAAAGAATACCCACACCACTGACCAATCCACAGCAAATATTCACACCTGGGAAAAAAGCAAAAAGAATGGAAATAACTCCATAAACGACCCAATCGAAGGCGTGAATCTTCTTGTAAGGAATAAACAATTGCTGTGGTTGCTGATAGGGAATCGATTGTGGAGGAAGGCCAGAATAAATCACCGTTTGCGGCGGTGGTTGTTGAGCCGGCTGAGGCGTAGGTGGAAGGTGATAATGATTATGAATGACGTTTCCAGTATGCATATCCCTACCAACCACACTGTCCTGAATGGTTGGTTGAGAGTTATCATCGGGTTGCACAAGACTTCCTCAAGAGTTGCTACAAGACACAACTCTTAATGATATCCGGCGGTGTAAAAAGTAAAGCGCCATTGGCGTAAAAAAAGGGTGGAGACTGGAGTTCGACAAAGAACTCCAGCCTCCGGTTTTCTTAGGAGGTGATCCATCTGCAGGTTCCCCTACAGATACCTTGTTACGACTTAACCCTCCTTGTCGAAGACAGGCTCGAATACGCCATAAAGCGCAGCCTCACCCACCCCCAACTAAGATGGTTT
>JABIWF010000002.1 GCA_018701175.1 Methanobacteriota archaeon | reverse complement strand
ATCAACGGCAGAAAAATGTGGTCAACTTGGGACACCATGCACGAGCTTTTGGAGCGTGGAGTGATAGATGTTAACGCCGTGTTAACACACCGTATGCCGATTGAATCGTTCGAAGAAGCCGTAGAACTCGCTCTTGCTGGACAATGCGGTAAAGTCGTTTTAGACTTTGATTAAGCGCCGATCCACTTGTAGCGGCGTGCACCTTCGTCAACACCCTCATCGCCAATTTCAACCAGTGCGAATTCACCTTGAGGCGTGACGACGCTGTCGTCTTGCAAGCCCTTGTGGAGATTCTCATAGGTCACGTGATCGATAGCAACTCGTCCAGCCAAACGTTCGAACAAATGCCACCGTGAAACAACTTCTCTCCATCGTGGACTGACTTTACCTTCGAACACTTTTGCTTTTGCACCCGAACCGTAACCGCATAGGCCGAACAACGTGTTGTCGAGGTTGCTGTTTTCTTCTAAATCAGATTCGAAGGTGGACATGAGTGCAAGGAAAATCGAACCGGTGTATTGATTTCCAATCAGACTGCTTGCACGTTGCCCCTTCTCAATCCGACTGGCGTGGAAGTCAAGGTATTCAGGAGTCTTGGATATTGCACGCCGATATCCATCCATTGCCTTCTCCCAGATTTCGATGAGTTGTGCATCAGCAGAATCATCATGCTCTGCCGGCATTGGTCCGAGTTGCTCCGCAATTGGACCCCACATTTCAGTCCCCTCACGGTCGTGTCGGAAAATATCAGGAAACATGCGCTTGGCTTGGAATGCATACGGCAAATGCATGATGATACGAGACCATTGTTCGGTTAAACGTTCATCCTCGTCGTGAACATAACGGTTCTGCTTTTGTGCTTTCTCAGCAAAATTGTGGAATGCTTGGCGAACTGCAGATTGATAACATCGATTGGAGAATTGTCCATCGAAAATAGGTTCATCGCGATGGACGCTCACCTTTTCTTCACCGTGAGCGAAAATACCCAGTTTGCGAACTGTTGATTCCGGTAAATGACGAATCATGCGTTCAATAAGTCCCTTTTTCATGGTTTGCCCAGTCTCTTGAGCAAGTTGCATCACGTTGGTGATTACAGAACGAATGCTGACTTCGCGTCGAGGTTTGAAGAAATCGTGTACAGGAGTGGTTGAGACACCGATGCAATCGGGGATTTCGAGCAATCGAGGATTTCGGCGAATAAGCAATGCTCCGCCGCCGGCACCTTGGGTGTATTCACCTGAAGATTCCAGAGCGTACTTTGCATTGTCAGAGAAAATTACGATTCCTGTTCGCTCATCGTGTTCGGTTGAACGAGCGACCCAGTCGAGCGTCGTGTGCATAGCATCAACAGCACCGATGCATGCAAAGGTCATGTCGACAACATCACAGTTGCGGAAGCAATCTGCTCCGTATCGTTCTTGATAGCGTTGAGTAAGCATGTCGACAATGTAGGTTGCTGTCGGCTTTGCACCATCCAAAGCTGACTCGGTGCCGAGGTACATTCGACCGATGTTGTTTGGGTCCAATCCATTTCGATCTATGATCTGCATCACAGCCATTGCGCCCATGGTTGCAGTATCTTCGTGGACATCAGGTATGGCCATTGCTTCGAGGCCGAGACCTTTGTTGAGTTTGCCAAAATCTGCACCTCGCAACTCAGCAAAATCCCTCATATCCATGTATAAACGAGGAAAATGAATGGCGATGTCATCGATACCAACACAGGTTTGACCGTCTGTTCCCATCAAACTTCTCTTTTTCCGGCCCCTATTTGAAACAACTACCCGTTTTATCAGCGGTTCGAAGGGTTTGAACACCTATTCCATTTCGGGAATATTTGGCATTGAAGGGTCTTGCTTTGCCCAAAGAACATCATCAATTCGAAGAATAGAGATGGCTGCTTCGGTCGCACCTGCAATCGACTGTCTCACGATGAGATAAGGCTCCAAGATACCGTTTTCAATCATATTTTGCGGTTGGCGTTCAAGAACGTCAAGGCCGATATGGTGAGCGTGTTCTCCGCCGTTAACTTGCTGAGCAACCAATTTCAACAGAGTGTCAATTGGGTCCAAGCCAGCATTTTCAGCCAAAACACGAGGAATCACCTCGAGCGCATCGGCAAAGGCTTCAGCACCAAGTTGCTCACGCCCAGGAATGGATTCAGCGAATCGCCGCAAACGGCGAGCAAGAGCCACGTGTGTTGCGCCGCCACCAGCGAGCAATCGATCGTCTTCAAGCATACGACAAGCAACGCCCAAAGCGTCTGCAAAACTACGTTCCACTTCACCAATTACCGTTTCCGTGCTTCCGCATGCAATCAAAGTCGCTCCGCCTTCCTCGGTCTCAACAATCCAGTGGGATACGCCAGACCAATTCTCGTTCTTACTCGAAATGAAGGCACCCAAGTCGTTGCTGTGTGCGCGTTTGACATCGCTAACCAGCGTTGCACCGCAACCACGAGCGAGGAGGTCAAGGTCTGACCGAGCAACTCTTCGGAATGCTTGGATACCAGCCTGTGCCAAGAGAATACGGGCTTCATCGTCAATACCTTCTTTGCACGCGAGGAGGCGGATTCCAAGGGTTTTGAGGTGTTCAACTTGTTCAGCCAACAGTTCAACTTCCTTGGTTCTAAAACTGTCCAGTACCCCGGGAGCAGTAACGTTGATTTTCATATCGCTCTTCATCGAACGGCGTTCGATTCCACCATCGATGAGGAGGATTTTACCTGCTCCAATGGTACGAGGCATATCGTCATGAATGCGATTTTTGGCGAGTACCAGTCCGGTAACCAATCGAGTATCAGCGATGCTGCCGCCGGATTGTGGTAAGACCTTGACACGGGTCGGGTCAGCCACGATTCCTTCTGCAGTTTGAACATGAATATTCTCCGCAGCCTCGATGGCAAGTTGGGCGAGAAGAACCTGCATGGAGTGGTGTCCTTTACCAGCCATCGAAGTTCGAGTCGCCATCAAGCGGTGTGCTTTATCGGATTTAATCGTAAACTCGTCCAGTATTTCGTGAACATGAGTTTCAGCCATACGGAAACCACGGGCTATGACTGCAGGGTGAACATCTTGCGTAACCAAATGCCACGCATTTTGGAGCATCTCCGCAGATATCAGAACGGTTGATGTCGTACCGTCCCGAGCGATTTTGTCTTGAACAGAAGAGGCGTTAATCATCATGCGAGCAACTGGATGTTCCACTTTCGCAGACTCAAGAACTGTAACTCCATCGTTGGTAACGAGCGTTCTACCGTCATCATCGATGAGCAGTTTGTCCAGTCCCCGTGGCCCAAGCGTTGAACGTACTGCACTCGCAAGCGCCATCGCCGCCTGAATGTTGTTTTGTAGAGCACTGCGACCCGTTGTACGCTCAGTGTCTCGGAGCAGGGGAGCATCGCTCATAGCACGGCCACCGGACTCTTCGACATAAGGTCAACTATGGCTGATGAAGACTCAGTCTTCATCGTCTTCGACAACTTCGAAGTCTGCATCGACTACATCATCGCCGCCGACGTTGATGTCTCCGTCTTCTGCTGAGCCGTCTTGTTCTGCCATTTCAGCAGCAGCGGCTTCGTAGAGTTTCGCTGAGACTGCGTGCATTGCTTCTTCGACTTCCTTAACCTTGGCTTGAATAGCCGCATCGTCGATTGAATCGATATCGAGTGGCTTTCCATCTTCGTCTTGAACCATCTTTTCGAGAGCGTCAAGATGTTCCTTGACCGGGTCGACTTCAGCGTCATCGAGTTTGTCAGCAGATTCGTCAAGAGTTCGGCGTGTTTGGTAAACGACTTGGTCCGCCATGTTGCGGAGCTCGACCTTGGCCTTGCGGAGTTGGTCTTCTTCGGCGAATTTCTCTGCTTCACTGATCTTGGCTTGAATTTCGTCTTCAGACAAGGAGGTTTGAGATTCGATCTTGACCGACTGTTCTTTTCCAGTTCCCATATCCTTGGCGCTTACGTTGACAATTCCATTCGCATCGATGTCAAAGGTGACTTCGATTTGAGGAGTGCCACGTGGTGCTGCAGGAATTCCCATGAGGGTGAATTCTCCGAGAGTAACGTTGTCTTTGGCGAAGTTTCGCTCGCCTTGAAGGACGTGAATGGTCACTGCAGGTTGATTATCGGTTGCCGTAGAGTAAATCTCTGAACGACGAGCCGGAATGGTCGTGTTGCGTTCAATCATGGTTGTCATGACGCCACCAAGGGT
>JABIWF010000044.1 GCA_018701175.1 Methanobacteriota archaeon | reverse complement strand
GTGAAGAACGAAAATGCCGGTAAAATGAGAACAAGACGCAAGCCTGAACCGAGTAATTGACGATCTATGGCAAACCAAAAACGCTCAGAGGTAAGGATGCTTTCTTCTGAAGTTGATTGTTGATTTTCATCTTCAAATGAATCAACCAGTTCCTCAACCATACACAGTCCACCCGTCTCTTGCACTAAAGTGTTACATCAGTTCAAAGCCGGATGAATGCGAACGAGGAGTTTAGAGGCAAGTTCCGGCAACATTACGATATTCGATTGATTTGGAAGCGTATAACCAACCTCTGAGCGGGTTATTTGAATGCCGACTTTACATCCCTGTGACTCCAACACTTCAACTTCAGAAGCACTGAGGAACATGGCTTCCAAAGTCCCACTTGCGTCTACGGAGAGATTGGCGAGTGAGCATAAACGTGATTTTGTAGATTCAACGCGCTCTGCGATATCTGACGAGGCAAGCGGAATATCTCGACCGCTTGGGTCAAGGAGCGGCTCACCGAGTAAAAGTGTGAGTGCGACTTCCAAATCGTCGTCGATGGCATGCTCCAAGCGACAGGCGGTTGCGTGGGCATCCCCTTGAAACGAAACGCTCTCCAGAAAAACTTCGGCTAGACGATGCCGACGCTTCATTTTCTGCCCGTGAATCATTCCTTTTTCTGTAAGAGTCGCCCCTTTGTAAGGCACGTAGTCAACCATGCCTTTGCCTGCCAACCGTTGAATCATTTCTGTAGCCGAAGCGGGAGAAATGCCGAGAGCACCGGCGAGGTCGCCGTTACGAACCGGAAGGTCCGGCTGTTTTTCATAAAACTCATACATTGTCTCGAGGTATTCATCCTCAAACTCTCGAAAATGTCCATTCATGCACTCACCCAAATCTACTCAGGCTGTACTGCTGAAAAAACTTCCTCACAAGCAGGGCAACGAACTGAGCCAGTATAATCTTCTGGAATCCGTAGTGATTGTGTGCATTCAGGGCAGTGAATCTCAATCTTTCCGTCCGATTCAACGGCTGGCCCTTCCTCGACTTCCTCGACTTCCTCGCTTGAAGAGTCGATACGAGGCGTCACATCAAAGCGATTCGAGCAATCAGGACAGCGAACTTGTCCACCGTAATCTGCTGGCACCCGTAGTTGTCTGTCGCATTCGGGACAGCCAATTTGGATTTTCTCAACACTTGTTGCCTTAGCTGCTTTTTGCTTCTTCTTCGAGGAAATCGATTTCTCCGGCTTAGCAACAGAAGAATCCGTACTTCTGTTTTGATAGATTCGGATGACTGCGCCGAGGACTACGGCCAGCATTACCCCGCCAATGACGCCAACCCATGGGAATTCAAACGATGCTTCATCAACCACAACAACTCCGGATTGGAATGTGTTTGTCGCAGTGAAACTGCTGTCGCCAACAACCCATGTCACCTTAAGTGGGGCAGAATCCAAGTCCGGCCACTCGAATGAGAATTGATAATTTGAATCAGAATTTGCACCTAAAGCATCCGTTTGTTTCTGACCAAGGAAAAGACCTCCCTGCGTGGAAACGACAAGGTATCCTTCGGCACCGGCAATATCTGCTGTGTTTCGGACTTGAACAGTGACTGAACCGGTTTGGCCGGGCAACGGTCTGTTTGGGGCAGAGAGAGGATTGAAGTCGACTGAATACGATGGACGCTCGTCGGGAATGCTCAAACTGAAACTCGAAAAACCGAAACCAGTGGTCCAGTTGAGTGGTGTTGCACGGATGGAAACTCGCTCGGAATCAACAAAACCAACAGTGAATGCACCGTTCGTCATGCCTTCAGAGAGGATTACTTCGTAGTCCATGGGGTAGACGTCCAATCCTGATTCGGTATAACCGAGACGAATTCGAACTGGCCGGTCAATACCTTCACTCATCTCAACAGACCATTCGAATGTGACTCCGTTCACTGCATCCCACGCTACCGACGTAATCTTCGGAGTCAATGTTTGCTGAGCTGCAACAGGCACCATTAGAGTACCGTTGAGACCGGAATCAATCGAGCCGTCTGTCGATGAGAGTGTCCAATTGACTGCCTGATCGCCAACCGTTGACAGCGGCAAAGATACACTGACCTCACCCGCAGCGTCAACATCCAATAACAGCGTGTTACTTTCGTATTCAACTCCAAGTGTTTCACATACCAACATCACGTGACCCATCTGCTCACCATGGTTACGAACAAGCATCGAGAACATAGCCTCATCACCATCGTGCCAAGGGCCGTTCAAAACTGCAGGAATACTTGAGCCAGCGAACTCAAATGCTGCAGATTCAATATCAAAAGCAAGCGAAACAGTGGAAGTCGATAGAGTCGAAATACGCATGCCAAGCACAGAACAAGACAACAGGTCAGGACGAGCTGTTGATTGAAGTGAAATAAGTTCCATAGATCCTATCGAAAGAATCAACGATGCATCGTAAACCGTTTCTTGTCCGAACGTGCACACAATTTGCCCATCGAAATCCAGCGTTCCAGTGTTGTGGACTGAAAGATTCCATTCGACTGTATCACCGGCAGTAAGTTCGCCCATGTCTGAAGAAAAAGTAAGCGTCATCAGCGGCAAAGGTGGAGGAGACACTTCAAACGTAAGGGATCTTGATTCGTCGCTCGAGTCGCCGTCACCGGTATCGTTCAGTGCAAGTTCAAGGCTCGCTGAGCCCTCTACAAGTTGCAATGTGCTTGTGAAGAAGACAATCAAACTTGATTGTGCATCTACCGTGAGATCAGAGGTTGTTTGATTCTCAGAGACAGACTGCACATTCAGCGATTGGGAAAGTGTGCCTGTCCAGGAAAAATCACCATCGTTGATAACGGCAACTTCAGTACGTAGATAATCGCCGTCATGGATTGAAACATTCCCCGTGGACAAACCCTCTGAAGTCAAACCGGAGAGAAGAATCTGGCCGGAAGATGCCAATGAAATGTCTGCGGGTTGAAGCCGATGAAGCGTTCGAGATACGGTAATCGCTTGTGTTGAGTTCGGAGAGCCAACTTCGCCAAGAATCTCTACATCGACGTTTGTGTATCCGTATGGAAGCGATGTGAGTGCAAATTGGACGGCCAAAGTAGAGTCCGCTGAAACGGTGAGATTCTGGCTCAATGCAGCGAATTGGGTGCCGTCAAGAGAAGAAAGTTCCACTTGCACTTCGACTTCTGCATCGCTTGAGAGGAGTTCGACGATGTCAAATTGTAAATCGTATGATGAGTCCTCGGTAGTCTCGAAGTCAGCAAGTGAGAAACTGCTTACATCCAGTACTGCACCGCCTCCGGCCGCACTTACCAACGGCATCAGGCAGGTCAAAAAGAGAGCCGTGATGCACAATGCCAACGACTTCGATTGACTGGCCTCACCCCTGCCCATGCTTCACCCTCTGCACGGGGGTTCTTCACTTTCTCGCCTAATGAAGACACTACGCCATGTTTATTGAAGGTTGGAGACTGGCGCACAATGTATGGGTCCTGACGAGTTGCTGGAAATGACTCCTGCCTTGTTGGCAAAGTCCATTTTACACCGGCGCGAACGGCTTGCTGAGACCATCCCCGAACAACTTGATGCTCGTCAAGACGAACTTCGTGCGGCAGAACCTTTGGCCCGAAGTGCCAAAGAGCAACGGGATGCAGTGAACGCCAAAGTTGCAAATCTGAAAAAGGAAAGAAATACGGCTCGTAAAAAGGCACGAGACCTTTTCAAAGAGGCTGGCAAGATTCGAGAAACAATCGCTAACGCAGGTGGCGTAAAGCAAGCAAATCCTGAGTGGGCTCAATCCAAACTTGAAGACAAGCTCAAGAAGATTGAACACGAATTGGAAACCAATGCTGGCAACCACAAAACTGAACAAAAATACATCAAAGAGATGAAGACGTTGCTCCTACAGCATGAGGAATGGGTGTCGAAAAGAAAGGACAACCAGGAAGAGCAAGCCGCAATGAAGAAGTTGTATGAAGAGGCACGCCAACAACTCTCGTTGTCCGAAAAGGCGCACAATGCATTGCTCGACCACGCATCGGAAAACGAATACTTTCACAACACCTACCTTGAACAAGAGGCTCACAGGCGACGAGCGGATGCTCGAACAAAACGCCTCGCACTTGCCCTCGACAGCAGCCAGAAAGGCATTGAACATTGGCAGAATCACATTGACAAGGGGTTTGACTCACTTCTCGAAAATGCCCAGCGCGTCCAAAACGGCGAACCGTCAAGCCACGCACGGCGACGGGCTAACAACAGCAAGAAGGACTCAAAACCGACCTACTCCCGACGCTCCAAAAAGAAGCAACTCAAAGGAAGTGAGGAGGAATGAGTGACGAATGCCCAATCACGGGATTTGACAATGCTCAGCAACATCGCTGGCCACTTGTGCATCAGTATCTGTGCGACAAACTCGAGTTGCCAAACGGTGAGAGTTTGGAAGCATCAGCTATGGACCAACTCTCCAAAGACATCGAAAAAACCCTTTTCGAACAACGTCCAAGTGCTTCGATGCTCAAAAAGCGTAAGGGGTTGTATGAGCATTTGAAAAGAACCGTCGAACGGAAATTCAAGGGGAGTTCGTTGCGACAATTTGGTTCATCTGCCTCAGGACTCTCTCTTTCAAGCGGCGATATGGATCTCTGCCTCTTGTTTAATGACCAGAAACCCAAGAAAATTCTCCGTTCAATATCGAATACTTTGAAAAATCAGGACATGGAAGATATTCAAGTGATTGCCTCAGCGAAAGTACCGATCATTAAATTCACCGACGAACGAACGAAAATCCCGGTGGACATCTCGATTAACAACACCTTAGCTTTGCATAACACCACACTGCTCAAGCGCTATGGAGAGATGGATGAGCGCATTCAAAACAGCATCTTGGCCGTCAAGTATTGGGCATCCCAACGCGATGTTGGCGACGCTGCTCGAGGAACATTCTCGTCCTATGCCTGGAGCCTCATTATGCTGCAAGCACTTCAAACGACATCTCCACCGGTCGCTCCAAACATACAGTCTGGCAAAGAGCGAACGCACCTCAAAGTCGATGGAATCGAATACGACCTTACAATGTCGGACAACCCTGAACAGTTGCTCAAAGGAAAGAACACACAATCGATTGGAGAAATCTTCTCCCATTTCATCAAACAGTTGGTCCTTGAGCGGCCTTGGGAAGAACACGTCCTATCGATTCGAAGCGGACAACCTATCAGTCGGAAAGAAAAGAAATGGAAGTATGGCAAACCCCACGCTTCAACCGCCGTTGTAACCGGCGGAAAGACACGGCTTGGCTTGCACTCGTTCCCGGTTGAAGACCCGTTTAATCATGAACATGACCTGAGCCGAGTACTTCGACCCGAGGGTGCGCTTGACATTCAAGAGGAACTTTTCCGATTCTGGCTTGCGCTTAACGAAGGGAAACCTTGGAAGGATTTGTGTGAACTAAAGAACCCTGAACGATTCCCAACAATCGAAGAAAAAGATCTCTTTGAGGATTTGCGCCCACTTTCGAAAGCGGACTTTGAATTGAAAGTCAAGGCCAACAATGAACAACTCACTGACCTTGACGGACGCATTGAAATGCTTCAACAAGAGCGACAAAACAACATCAAAATCTCACAAGCCCTTCGAGGACTTTTCGAAGAAACCAGCGACTTGCGCAACGAACACCGCAAGATTGTACGTAGCCTTCGCCCTCGCAGTGACCAAATGAATGCACTGCAGGAAAAGCGCGACCAACTCAACCAGAAGATAGGCATTCCACTGTACAGAATTCGGGAACTCATTGTAGAAGTCTACAACAATCTTACCGACGACGTGGACTTCTTCCAAGTACCGTCACTTCAGCGTGAAGAAGAGCAGTTTGCGTGGTTCTTTGAATTGCAAGCCATGCATGCAGTAGCCCTCCAAGCTGACGCTGCCCACAAGGAGTTTATTTCACTGGTCCGTGAACAGAAAAAGGCAGTAAAGGACTTGAAAATCACTGAGAATAAACAATCTGAAGTTCGTGCAGAATTGATTGATTCTGAACCAATCCTCGCCAATATCACCACTGAATTCAGTGAGGCAAGACAATTTGACCAAAACGCCCACTCGCTCAACAAGGTGATTCAAGAGCGGAGAAGAGAGATGCGTCAGTTGCGCCGTGAGAAGGGACGATTGGACGCTTGGGCACGAATTTCAGCCAAGGGAACTTCGAGTCGGAAACCTGGCAACAAAGACCGAACACGCAAGCAAAAATCCGGTCAAGCGGATTGGAAACCTCGTAACAGAGGACCACGGCCTGAAGAAGTCCAACAACGTGCTGCAACCGGCGGCGCTCTTTCCCTTACTGACCTTGATGTGTTGCTCAACAGCGGCGGGCTTGCATCGGTCGGCGCATCGAAGCCAACGCCAAAATCAAATCGAAGGGCTGAACGTAAGAAGAAGCAAAGCCGCAACTTGACCGTGCGACGTGGAGAGCGTTCTCAATCGAAAAAGGGTCGCAAAGAATGAGGGTAGCCGATGGAAAACATCCAGTGGGTGTACGGTTTTGAACCGAAGTCGCTGTCGAATGACTGGAAAGAAAAAGTACGAGCCTTGTTTCTGAAAGAGACCGGAGAACAGTATACATTGGATTCGATATCGAACTTACCGATTCCTCAATGGGCAGGTAACATGCTCCTGCTCGACAACAGTAAATACCCACATCCAGATGCGTTACTCGGACTCATGTGGGCACTGCCGCACGAGCTTGATGGTGTTCGAATAGCGGCCTTTGTCATAGATTCGGAATTCCAATCAGCAGGATGGGGCGCAAAAGCTTGGAGTCACTTGGTAGAGGCATCACTTGCAGAGGGGAAGAAGACCATTCAACTTGAGGTGAAAGCAGAAAATATTCGTGCTCAGAAATTCTATACATCAAGAAACTTAGCGGTCGTTCGGCATCTTTCTAACTACTATGCATCCGGCCTCGGATACTTGATGAAAGGTCCGATATAAGACGGCGAATGCGAGACTTCCTTGTGGGTCAAAGGTTATGCCCCCCCGATGCTTCGATGACGCATGGAACCCCTCCTACTTCGTGACATAGCAGCGCAATCCGGCGTCACCGGTGCTGCTCTACTCGACGGTGAAGGTTTCGTCTTGTTCAGTGAACCGCAGCACGACGACAGTGTCCAACACTTGGGAAAGGCCATTGCACTTCTCGACCCATCGTTTTCAAACGGAAGAGTGACACTCAACGGGGAAAACGGCACAGTAATCGTTCAAGAACTCTCAGGAAACCGTGTGTTAGTAGTCCGATGCTCAGTCTCCTCAAACCTTGGTCAATTGCGCCATATGCTCGATGAAGCAACGGTCCGGTTCAATGCTCTTCTCCCTTAGAGAGGCAAATATTTAGCCAACAATGAGCCGCTTTGCTCTAGATTTCGAAGTGAAGAGATTAAATGTAAAGGGTCGGTCGCAAGGCCAGTGAGAAGATGGGAGTCTTCCACGACCAGGTGAGATACGAATGGATGAACTAAAACCTCAACTCGAAGAACGACGAAAGATGGTCGATGAAAAGGCTACAAAATACCGTACTCTTCGAGACGAGTGTAATGAAAACTCCAAGAAATTCACCGCAACACGAAACGAGATGAACGGCGAAGTTCGAGAACTTATTGTACAAGTTCGAGAACAACGTGAAATCCGTGAACAAATGAATGAAATTGTTCGAGAAAAGAAGAGCGCTCGACTTGAAGCAAACAAGTTGGTTCGTGAAGCAAAAGACGCACTCAATGAAGCAAAGGGTCCAGAAGCCGCTCCACAACGCGATGAAGGACGACGTGGTCGAAGAGACCGCCCAGATACCATCCACTCCCTCCGCCGTGAACTGATCCGTTTGGAAAATGAATTCGAAATGGGACGCCACACCGGCAAGAACGAAACAAAGGTCATGAAGCGCATGAAGGAAATCAGCGCAAAGATTCAGAAGATGAAGAGTTCAGAAGACTCCAACACCGACCTCAAAGAATCCCGCGAAGCACTTCGCATCGCTATGGAAGCTCAAGAGACTGCACACTCTGCTGTCGAGCAAGCCGCTGAGGCTGCACAAGAAGCTCACGATTTGATGCTCCAGTGGAACAAAGAAGTCGACAACCAACGAGAGAAGGCAGAATCTGCTCACCGCAAGTTGCGAACTTCGAAGAAAGAGGCTGACAAGAACCACCGTGCATACATCGTGTCTTTGCGATGCTTGCACTCGATTCAAGACATGCTCCGTGCAATGCGTGGTGCAAGTGCAGGTGCTGGACAACGGCCGAATGCACGTCTTGAGGTCCAAGATTTGATGGGCAAGTTGATGTCAGGAGAGACACTCTCTACCGATGAATTGATGCAACTTCAGCGCTACGACTGAACTTCATCAATCCGATGAGATGAAAGACCCCCCCTTCTACACTTACATTATCGAGGGAACACTATGCTGTCGAAAGAAGATATCGCATCCATCGTCGAAGATTACGACCGAATGAAACTCCGAATCGGAATGACCGCTTCGCATTCGGCATTGGACATCTGCGACGGAGCCATTGAGGAAGGATTCCCAACCGTTGCTTACTGCAAAGAAGGCCGTCACAAGACCTACGCCAATTACTTCAAAGCGCACCGCTCTCAATCTGGACGAGTGGTTCGAGGAATGGTTGACAAAGCCATAGTCATGCCATCGTTTAACGACGTCATGAAGGAAGAGATGCAAGAAGAAATGCGCAAGCGTAACGTGGTCTACATCCCGAACCGATCGTTTACCTCGTACTCATCGATTGCAGATGTTGAAGACACGTTCAAGGTGCCTTTGTTCGGTTCACGAAACATGCTCCGTATGGAAGAGCGAACCGAAGAACAAGACTACTACTGGATTTTGGATAAGGCTGGATTGCCGTACCCTGAAGCCATTGCCGACCCGCAAGACATCGACTGCCTTGTCATCGTCAAGTTGCACCACGCTCAGAAGAAACTCGAGCGTGGATTCTTCACCTGCGCATCCTATGCAGAATACCAAGAGAAGTCTCAAACCCTTCTCGCAGAAGGCGTCATCGATGAAGAATCACTTGCTGGAGCTCGCATTGAACGCTACGTCATCGGCCCAGTGTTCAACCTCAACTTTTTCTATAGTCCGTTGGCTGAAGAAGGTGAAAAACTCGAATTGCTCGGTGTCGATTGGAGATTCGAGTCTTCTCTCGACGGTCATGTTCGTCTTTCTGCTCCTCAGCAGATGACCATGCCCGCTCACCAACAAATCCCTGAGATGACCGTCGTAGGTCACAACACAGCAACGATTCGAGAATCACTGCTTGAGAAAGCGTTTGAACTCGGAGAGAGATTCATCACCGCCAGCAAAGAACACTACGACCCGGGTATCATTGGACCGTTCTGTTTGCAAACCTGTATTGACAAGGAT
>JABIWF010000003.1 GCA_018701175.1 Methanobacteriota archaeon | reverse complement strand
CGCCCCAATCCCACGAGTGGGGAATGAGACAGGTGGGGTCCTCGGGGGATGGCCCATTGTGTCTGGCTGCTCACCTTTGAGCAACCATGCGACTTACCTCCCGTATATGAGTGGTTCGGTCGCCCAATGCAGTGAGGTGAAGTGGTTACAACGAAAGCGCCATCCTTTGAACGACGGTAAAAACATATCATTTTTCTCGAACCTTGCCAAATTTCCTTTCCTTTCACTTTCACAAACGCACCCCACACTATCCTTTTGAACCCTCGACCAAAAACAACAGCCATGGCAGTAGTCGTACATCCTTTTCTCAGAGAGGGCGTACAGGCTCGAGCATACCAAATGATGGTCTTGCGAAATACACTGGCTGCTTCCACACTCATGGTGATGCCAACAGGCTTCGGGAAAACCGCAGTCGAATGGATGGCTATGGCGGAAGCACTGCGATTAAACGTCGGAAAAATCCTACTCATTGCTCCAACAACTGGACTTGTCGAACAGCAACAGCGAATGGCACAAGAAATGTTGCAACTTGACAATGACCTCATAGTCACCTATACTGGAGAGAATCCAATTGCTCAGCGGCCAGCGATTTGGAAGGCGGCACGAGTGGTGATGGCCACATCACAAGTTATTCGCAACGATGCTTCCAACGGCCGAATTGACTTGTCTGAGGTTGGAATACTCATCGTTGATGAGGCCCACCATGGCACTGGCAATCATGCCTATGCTCAGGTCGGCAACATGTATCGCAAATCATGTGAAGGAAACACTTCGCCGAAGATTCTCGGTGCAACTGCAAGCCCTGGAACAACCGAGAGCAGTATTCTCGAAGTGGTAAAAAATTACGACTTTGATTATCTTGAAGTATCTCGCAAGGAAGACCCTATGCTCCAGCCCTATGCCGTTGAGATGAACACCATACCTCACAGATTACCATTGCCAGAGGAACTGTACCTGTTGATGAAACCGTTACAAGATCATTTCGATCAAGAAGCAAAGCATCTTCAAGACATGGGATTCCTTTCCCCAACATCTTACATCTCAGGAAAAATGATCAATGAAGCTCAGCGAAGAGCCAGCCAAGCTATTCAGAAGCGAGATGTACGTGGCTACGATGCTGCACGAAGAATTGGCGACCTAAGACGCATGCATATTCTTCTGGATCTCATCCAAACACAAGGACTCAAAGCAGCAGTGTCATTCTTAGACAGGGCAGAAGAAGACGGTCGAAGTGGAGAAAGAACGACCAATCGGTTTGTCGCCAAACCAGCAATCCATCAATTTCGAATTGCTACCAAAGAGGTTGAAGAATTTCATCCTAAACCTGGCTATGTAAGGGACTTAGTGGTCAAACAACTCAAGCAACACCCGAAAAGCAAGATTATCGTATTCACTGAATATAGAGATACTGTGGATAATCTTGTGTCGATACTTAAATCTATAGAAGGGTGCGAACCGGACCGCTTCATAGGACAATCGGGCAAAGGTAAGCGGAAAGGAATGTCGCAGAAAGAGCAACTCAAGCAATTGCAACGCTTTCGAGATGGTGACATCAACATCCTCGTCGCCACATCAGTTGGTGAAGAAGGGTTAGATGTACCTGCAGCTGAACTTGTGATTCTCTATGAGCCCGTTGCAAGTGCCATACGAACCATTCAACGTCGAGGAAGAACCGCTCGACAGCAAGCAGGAACGGTTCACACATTAATAGCTGAACAAACACGCGATGAGTTTGTGAACAGCGCTGCTGGAAAGCGAGAAGAAAGGATGTATCGTCTGTTGAAACGTATTCGTAAGCGTGGACTTATTCCATCGAGACCTCCCGCCTCCGATGCAGTTTTCGATGCATTCCGAATACGCGTTGGTCAGGACGAGGTGACAGTTCCTGCTTACATAGAAAGCGAAAAAGAACGAATCGAAGCACTTCGACCCGCACCACAGCCACCGAAATCAGAAGAAAAAGAGACCGTAAAGAAAGAAAGAGGTGTCCCCGTCATCGCACCAGCAGAACGCCGACACAGTCATCAAATGGGGCTTGAACAATTTACCAGCAACACAAGGCAGGAAACGAAAACCGGCGAGAAAAGTACACCTACTATTCGTACTGCATGGCCCAAACCGATCCTCGATGGTCAAACTCACCGACATCAGGAAGACCTGGCTGCGGCAGCAGCATCCGCATTAGCCGCCGAAATGGAAGAAGAACAGAAGCAGAAAATCTCTGTCATACTCGATCACCGAGAATCATCCTCAACGCTTGGGGCTTACCTGAGAAGTCGAGGGGCGGCGGTTGAGTTCCGTCACCTCAAAGAAGGCGATATTCGAATATCTGAGCGTATACTCATCGAGAGAAAAACCGCGAGAGACCTCGTCAATT
>JABIWF010000004.1 GCA_018701175.1 Methanobacteriota archaeon | reverse complement strand
GTTCAGAGAAGCGCGTTGCAGACGAGATGTACAACCGTCTCCACGGCAGCGGTTCCCTTACTTCGTTGCTTCCAGACATCATGTCCATTCTCCACCCTACCGGAATGCGAGGATACTTGTTTATCGAATCAAGCGCTCTTCACCACGTTGAGAAGTTGATCGGCCGCTCCGGTGGTCGAGACCCAGCCGCTCGCCGTGGATTGAACCAAACCCCGCTGAAGAACGCCAAGACCGTCCTTCCTGGTGAAGCACCTTTGGCAGACATTCTACCTTACCTCGAACCAAAGGCAGTGACCTCTGGAATCGAAGTCGGATGCATCGTCGAAATCGTTACTGGTGCGTTCAAGGGCGAGAAAGCTCGTGTACTCAGTGTGGCAGAATCCAAGGAAGAAGTTAGCATGGAGTTGTACGAACAACCCATCCCAATGACCCTCAATATGCGTGGCGACCACGTTCGTGTCGTGGAGCGTGTCGAGTGATTTGATTGGGCTAAGCGACTCAACCCTCTTCGCACAGCGCGATTATATAGGGGTGTTTTGTCGGCTGAATGCCCACATAGTGAGCAATGGAGTTGAAACAATGCCGAAACCTTGGACATCCGAACTCATCAAGAAGGCTCTTGGTGTTAAGAAGTGCAACGGCAGTCTTGATGCCGCGACCGAAGACCTCTCTCTTGAGAAAGCAATGGATGTTGCTCGTGACAAGAACGGTCAAGGTCATCTGACCGGAGCCGATCTTAAGGCACAAACCAAAGAAATCATTGGAACCTGTGTTTCAATGCGTGTCAAGATTGACGGTCACTGGGCCAATGACGCCCTCGAGATCATTAACAAAGGAGAATGGGACGAGCGGTTTAACTGAAACTCACGAGCCGTGGTAGAGGCGTCTAGAGCGTCTCGCTGACCACAGAGGTGATTAAAAATGGAAGAAAAAATTAACCAGGCAATAAAGGGAGCACTCGAAAGTGCACCAAAGAGAAAGTTCGTCGAATCGTTGGATATTTCATTCACTATTCGAGATGTAGACTTGAAAAACCCAAACAACCGTATCAAGGAAGAAATTCGTCTTCCATCTGGTCGCGGTCGTGAACTCAAAATCGCAATGTTCGCTTCTGGAGAAGCTGCTACAAAGGCAAAGGCTGCTGGCATTCACGTCATCACCCCTCAAGAAATTGAAGACCTCGGCGGCAACAAAGGCAAGGCAAAGAAGATTGCAAACGCTTTCGACTTTTTCCTCTCCGAAGTCCCTCACATGGGATTGATTGGACGATACCTCGGTGTTGTCCTTGGTCCTCGTGGTAAGATGCCTCGTCCAGTACCTCCAACACTTGACCCTGCCATCATTGCGGCAGGCCTCCAATCAACCGTTGTTGTCAAATCCGGTGACAAAATGACATTCCAAATCTCCTTCGGTACTGCAACCCAGTCTGAAGAAGAACTCTACGTAAACGCAATGGAAGTGTACAACCGTGTAATCTCCAAACTTGAGCGTGGAATCGGAAACATTCGTTCTCTTTACATCAAGACAACAATGGGTCCATCTCAAATGGTCGAGGTGATTAATTGATTCCAAAGGTTGTTTCCTGGAAGAAAGACACCGTCAAAGATCTGGTGGACTTGCTGAAGAGTGGAGACACCATCGGAGTCATCGACGTTCACGGCGTACCTGCCGGTGCAATGCTCGGTATGCGTGCCTCACTTCGTTCCGACATGAACATCCAAGTCGCAAAGAAGCGATTGATGAGCATCGCTTGGGAACGTGCAGGATACGACGACTCGAATTTGAACGAATTGTTCGAAGGTGCAGTCCAACCAGCATTGGTCTCATCTGCAAACCTCAACTCGTTTGAACTGTTCACTGAACTCAAGAAGACCGAAGCAGGCCGTGCCGCAAAAGAAGGCGATGTCGCACCTCACCAAATTGTTGTTGAGAAGATGGACACCGGTATGCCTCCAGGTCCGATAGTTGGTGAATTGAACTCCGTAGGTATCCCTGCTAAGATTATGGGTGGCTCGGTTCAGATTCAGAAGCGAACAGTTGTTCTTGAAGAAGGCGATGTTTTCGACGGCGACATGGGTATGATGCTCTCGAAGATTGGAATCAATCCAATCGTCACCGGTCTGCGTTTGTGCGGTACGCTCGAAGGCGGAACCCTCTTTGCTCCAAGTACACTTGACATTGATTACGAGCAATTCGAAACTGATCTCATCAGTTACGCTGCTGGTGCATTCAACCTTGCGTGCAACATCACATGGTTCACAAGTCAAACCATGCCTACAATTCTTGCAAAGGCCAGCCGAGAGGCAATGGCCGTTGCATTGGAAGCTGCAATCACAACTGCAGAAACCATGCCACATCTCGTTGGACGAGCCCACAACGGCGCTATGGCCGTTGCTGGACAACTTGACAGCGATGCACTCGATGAAGAACTTGCCAACATGTTGGGCGCAGCAGCATCCGCTGCCGCATCCGCTGCCGCCAGTTCATCTGACAGCACTTCTGAGGTACCAACTGAAGCCGAAGAAGAGGAAGAAGAGGAAGAAGAGGAAAGCTTCGGCCGACTCGGAGATCTATTCGGTTGACCACAAATGAGGTGAAAAAATATGGAATACGTATAC
>JABIWF010000015.1 GCA_018701175.1 Methanobacteriota archaeon | reverse complement strand
TCAAAACCAAGCGACTGCGCGATATTAGGCAGGAGGTGGACGTTGTGGGATTTGAACCCACGACATCTTGGTTGCAAACCAAGCACTCTTCCAACTGAGCTAAACGCCCCTGTAATCACGGCGTCGAGTCAATCCTTTTTGAGTCTTCACCTTGAAGCGACTCAAATCAAACAGCATCAATGGTTGCATCTCGGTCAGGACCAACACCAACACTTGTGCAAGGAACGCCAACAATTGCTTCAATTTTCTTGATGTATTGTTGGGCCGCTGCAGGAAGAGCAGAATAGCCAAGCCCACGATCGTTGGCCATCTTTGCAATTCCAAGCCATTCTTCAAGCGAATGCGACGGGAAACCCGGCATGGTGACATAGATCGGCTTGCATCGTGCTAGCGCTGTAGCGCTGGCTGGCATCTCGAGAATCTCTTGACCATCTAATTCGTAGGCAACACAGATGTTGATTTCGTCAAGCCCACCCAAGACATCCAACTTCGTAAGTGCAAGTCCAGTAAATCCGTTGATTCTGTTTGCATGCCGCATGACAACTGCGTCAAACCATCCGCATCGGCGCTTTCGGCCAGTGGTGGTTCCGAACTCATGGCCTACTGTTCCGAGGTGTTCTCCGGCTTCATCTTCCAATTCAGTTGGCATAGCGCCGTGACCGACACGAGTAATGTAGGCTTTGGTTATTCCAATGACTTCCTCAACGTGCCCTGGATGGATGCCTGCACCATGAGAGGCGTTGCCACGAGAAGTTACCGATGAGGTGACGAACGGGAATGTGCCTTGATCAATATCCAAGAGACACCCTTGAGCGCCTTCAAGAATCACGTGTTCTCCCAATTTGAGTGCGTTATCAAGCATCAAGCCAGTATTACGAATAGAGGACTTGTAGGCATTCCAAATCCATTCGACATCCGACTCCAAACCGGAGACAGTAATGCGCTCATCGGATCCAGCAGCTTCGAGGGTCGCATTCATTCGTTCAGTAGTCGAGGTGGCCCAATCTGCATCGTTCATAACTTCAGCAACATCGCCAAACCTCAGTCCAATACGATTGATTTTGTCTGCATACGTAGGTCCAATGCCTCGACCGGTAGTTCCGATTTTCTTGTCCAATCCGTCAAGGAATCGATGGTATGGAAGAATCACATGAGCCCGTTCGCTGATGTAAAGCCGCTCACCACGAGGGTCTTCGCCTGTGGAATCCTTCCAACCGGTCAATTCGGAATCGAGGACCCATGGGTCAACCACCATGCCATCACCCAATACAAGGTTGCACTCCTTGCGCGTGATACCAGACGGCAAGAGATGGAATTTGAGGATTTGATCGCCCAGAACAACCGTATGTCCTGCATTGTTGCCGCCTTGGAAGCGAGCAACCCATGTGGCTTGTTCGGCAATTCGGTCGACAAGTTTCCCTTTTCCTTCATCTCCCCATTGGGCACCAAGAACAACTGTGGCTGGCATTCAACTCTCCTCACACCATTGCCCTCGCGTACCGTCTTTGAACTATCCGTTCCAAATTTACTGATTTGTAAAGCAAGAATCTGTGCTGAGACCTAAGTATTACAAATGAAACCTTCGAGTTCATACACTCATCCTAAACAGGGGATTCATGGTAGGTCGAAAGGTTCCAATGCTGATTGAAAAACAACCTTTTATAATCAGTACTGAGATATTCCTACTTGTTGCCAACCACGGACACCACAGTGTAAAACCGCTCCACGCAGTTTCAGCCACGGCGAGCATCCCCTCGTGGGATTTATATACCTCGGATGACGACTAAGTAACATGAGGTTAACAAGATGAAAATATACTCCGAAGGAAACGCTGGTGAAGAACCAAACAGAAGACAGAAAGGCGATACGAACCGCAGTGGTACAGGCATTATTCGTCGTACCCTCGAAGGCCACACACGGCCATGCGAAGACTGTGGTGTGACCGACTGGCAAATGGACGACAGCCGTGGTGAAATCACCTGCAACAGCTGTGGTCTCGTCGTTGAAGAGAACGTGATTGATCCAGGAGCAGAATGGACCAACCGTGACCGAAGTCAAGACCGCTCCAGAGTGGGCCAACCCCTAACTTACACACTCGCTGACAAGGGACTCAATACCACAATCGATGTTCGAGATTTGAATACAGGTAGTGCAGGACGTCATGGTATCTCCTCGCAGTCGCGCAGGGAATGGCGACGTCGACGTGTCATTGACGAACGCTCAAAAACTCGCAAGAGCCGAGAGAGAAACTTGGTTCGTGCGAACCAGTTTATTCGAGACCACTCAGGACTGCCGAAGCCACTGCAAGAAGAATCCGCTCGATTGTACCGTCGCCTATCGGGCGAAGGTTTCGTCACTGGACGATCTATCGCAGGAGTCACTGCTGCGTGCACATACCTTGTAGCACGGCAAGAAAACTTACCTCGGCAAATCAGCGAAATCTGTGAAGCCTTTGACGTGAAAGAAAAGGAACTGTCGAGATTAATTCGACAAGTTTCTAGAAAGCTCAACCTCCACAAGATATCTTCACCTGACCAATACTTTGACAAGTTCATTTCCGACCTACAACTGCCACCAAGTATCCACACACAACTTGACCACCTTTGGAGTGTCATTCAACCACACGATGAACTGTGGCAAGGAAAGAAGCCTATGGGCGTCGCTGCAGCACTGCTGTACAAGGTAGCAAACGAGTCAAGCTCACCTCGAACCCAATCTGAAGTTTGTCAAGTCGCTAATGTGTCTGAAGTAACACTTCGAGGCCTACTACGACTCATTGAAGGTCTGCTCGGGCAACTCGGTGAAGTTTCAAAGCAGTAATTTCTCCTCAAACGAAGCAGAACCTTGAAGGACGACATCGGTTGGCGATTAAACATGGGATTCAAAGCAAAGGCGCGAAAGCACAAGTCTGAATCTGGTGACGAAACCGGTACTGAAAAGAAATCATCTGCCAAAGTTGGCGAAATCCCATGCGGTGTCAAATCCTGTGATGGATTTGCCGACAAGAGTTTTGGTGGCCGTTCACTCTCAATTGACAACGCTATCGATGTCTGGGGCGACAGCGGTTACACCGAACGCAAAGGTCGTGTTCGCGTCTGCAAAGGTTGCTACCGTAAGTGGAAGAAGGATAACAAGTCCGAAGACACGTACTGATTCTTTCACTTTCAGTTTCACCCAAGGGGTGTTGCGAAAGAAAGTATACCGACGGCTCTGATTTCGTATGTATGAACAACAGAGTAGTCATCCGTAGCCTCGTCACACCAGAAGGCAGCCTTGTAGCGATGGACGATGGAGGTATCGTTTGGCGGCCTATACTTGGGACGAAAGTTCAAATTAAACTCGAAGCGATTGCGACAGTACTCTTAGCAGTCAAAGGTCCGACAGGGAGTTATGACGTGGTAGCAGTCGGGGATTCAACAGGAGGAGTGAGCATCCTTTCATTGCCTCGCCTCGACACCATCGACAAATTCAGTATTCAAGGTGGGATTGTAAGATCGATTAATGCCGTTAGTGATTCATCAGGGAAGTTCCTTGCGGCTGCTCAAGACGGCAGTGTTTGGGTCATTGGCAACGAAGTGCCAGGGAGAGTCGTCCACCTGTTCACACATACTGGGCCGATAACCAGCCTTCGTGTGCATGGTGAATCGATACACATCCAAAGTGGATGGAATCGACGAACTTATGATTGGACAGGCGAGACAACCAATGTGTTTGATGGTACTAAAAAGTTCCAAGTCAAGGAAAATCAAAGAGCCAACAGGCGTGCGAGAATTCTCGAATCCGAACAGTTGCGAAAAGAAAAATCACAACCATTGATGCTGGATTTACCCGTTCTCGGCTAGAGACTCTCATTCTCTTTTAAGGGCCAAGGCGGGTGAGGACTGTACCATAGCGCAGTCTGAGCGGGTCGCGGTACTGAGCGTGGCACCTGACCTTCATCGTCCAAACACTTCTGAAAGAAATCAATGTGCTGTTCAATGACTTCACGAATGTGTTGCTCTCCTTTGATTGCCGGGCCCTGGAGTGGAATCAACGATTTGGGTTGAAACGATAAAATCCTTTGAAGACTGGTGATCAAATCTGGCAGACATCCACCAGGCAAGTCCCATCGAGTCGGACGATCGGCCCGAGGAATCAACGTCCCAACGACCATCATTTTCTGATCTGGAATCCAGTAACCCATTCCGTCTGAGGAATGCCCCGGAATGGAAATGGACTCAACTTGGCCGTTTCCAAGCGCGAAAACTTCACCGTCATCGACTCTTTCAGCCTTGACGGGGGGCATATCTGAATCGAAACGGTTTGCCCATGTGGTGAAGAAATCACCTGTTTCCAACGCACCTTGACCATCAGGATGGATATGTACTGCACAGCCGTTGAAACACTGAGAAAGATGGAGAGCTCCACCTGAACACGGATAGCGTTTGCTTGTGAGAAGAATGCGGTCGAGTTCTGCATCTCCACCCAGAACACCCTTGATACGTTCAACTTGCAAACCTTGGTACCATGATGTGCCAGCATCAATCAAGAGATTGCCCATTGAGCCATCAACGACAACCAAATTGGCGTCGTGATGTATCGCTGGCAGGCGTAAGACACGCATGCCCTTGCGAAGTGCTGATACGCTTTGAACCATACTCTTCATCACAAAGGTATGAAGACTGCAATGTCATCTCCATTTTATGACGCTCGGTTGCGATTAAATAGGGGAAGTGAGTCGCAAAGGCATGGCACGATTCCCAGAAGCAGAAGTCCGCTTGCTTCACCGCAAGATTTGCATGCGCTGCAACGCACGCAACGCAGTCCGTGCTACACGCTGCAGAAAGTGCAGTTACAAGGGACTACGTCCTAAGAACATCGAGCGCAAGGGCGCATGATGAAACACTCTTTTTGAGATTCTTCTCAGTTCAATCCAAGCAACGGCATGAGTATTGCCATTGGGTCACCGAGCAAACACAACGGAAAGATTGCTGGAAAGAGGAAAACAAGCAGCGGAAGTTTCTGACTGACCCAAACTTGTTCTACGCTGGCATCCTTTAATTCCATGAGCGCAATCTCCACTTCCTCACTTGTCGGTGATTTGCGTGGTGCACGCTTACGATGGTAGGCAACAACTGAGCCATCAGGTTTCTCCACAAGCGTTGTGAGAAGCCATACATGTCGGTTGCGAACTTCATCCCTCGGCATCTGAAGAGCATGCCATGCCAAGAAAAGATCTCCAAAACCACGGACATGACCTCGAACGAGATTGAGTCCCAAGAGTATGAACGGAATCACAAGGAATGACAGACCACCCCACATCAACAAGGCAAATGCTGGAGGTAAAGCGAACAACGCCTCGGATGTTGCGGTGCCGAACGTCAATGGCATTGTTGACCAACTCGGAATTAATATGGCGACCCACATCAGTGCTTTCGCATCTGCTCCACCATGCAGCATTCGAACTCGCCAAGCAAGGTCAATCAACAGAATGAGCGGGAGTACCGCCAACGTCGTCCACCATAGTGCACCGAGGCCTTGCTCGTCTCCGAGCAGAACATCAATTGGGTGAACAGATTGGTAAATCATCGCTCCAGAGATCAATCCGAAAAGACTGACCAGATACCAAAGTGCTACTATTTGGTCAAGCCGAGACCCCGCTCGAATGTCTGAAAAAGTTGGCCGACCTATTACAGCCCCACTGGCGTAAGCAACCGACGCTGATGCTGTGAGGTAAATCGTCCAATCCGCTCCTTGAATCATCAAATCCAAAGTCCATAGGAACAATGCCGGTTTAATCCATACAAGCCAGTGTTCATTTTTCACTCGCCGTTCTTTATGGTCCATCCATGCAGCCCAGCCCATGCCAAGTAAGAGTGTAAATATCCGAGCCCATCCAAGAATATCCATTTCGGAGAGGGCCATACCCTTCGGATGGCGGCAATGGACTTAAAGACGGCCTCCACACACGACACAATACGACCAGTGGTGAACCTAAATGGATATTGAAAGCAGACTTCAACAAGTAGCCACAGTCATCAACCAAATTGACGACCCCAAAGTACCTCGTAATATTCGCCGTCAAGCCAAAGAGGCTTGCGAACAATGGCTTCTGAACAAGGCTAAGAAGTTAGATGTTCGAATCGCAATGGCTCAATCAAAATTAGAAGAACTGTATGAAGACCCGAACATCCCACCGGAATTTGGAACACTCATTTTGATGATTAACACCGAACTTGAGAAAATTCTCACTGAAGTTCTTTGATTACTCTTCTTCCATCACACGGATGAACTTGGATAAAACTGGCCGTAACTCCTTGTCGAGTTTACCCTCAGAAAGTAACGACACGACCTCGGTCATGTCGGGGTGGTCTCCAACTGCGTCTGCAGCTAACGAGATGATGTCAATTTGGTCGTCGGAAATCTTGTTTCTCTTCAAAGCTCGCTGTGCGGCAATTCTGCCGGCAATGAGTTTGACTTTGAAATCTGAATAGCCCAACAAAACTTGCAACTGGTTGAGAGATTGACTCTCAAAGTTAGAAATCTTCCCATCACGCATAGCGTCATCCCATGCTTCATCGATAGAAGGAGCCCGTTCTGACATTAAAATTGCAAACGGTTGAGTTGCTTCAATATTTTCAAGCACAATCTTCACAATCACAGCAAACGGTACGGCAAGGACCATTCCGAGAATTCCCCAACCAGCAAACGAGATGGAAGTGACAAGAAGCAAAAGAACCGGTGAGAGGTCGAGAGCCCGGCCTGCCCATTTGGTTTCGATGATTTGACCCCACACTTGTTGGTTTGCGAGAAGCAGGAGAATCAAAAGCATGAGGGAATTTGGTTCCAGAAGGATTACTCCCAAGATGATTGGTGGCATAGTAGCAATCAAAGAACCGATGTATGGAACGTAGTTCAACAAGAAAGTAATGAGTGCCCAAGTAAACCACAAGTCAATGCCGAACAGAAGCATGACTACGCCTGCACAGAGCGCTGTACCGGCTCCAACACCTGTTTTCACGATGATGTAGGTATTGACACTGGCTTCAATCTTTGAACGAACAATCTGAACTTTTTGGCTGCCACCATCTGGCCAAGCACGTTCGATTCTCCCTGGAAGTAAACTGGCTTCGAAGATGATAAAGATGAGGAAAAACATGACTGTTACACTGGTTGCCAACAATCCCCCGACATTCGTAAGCATGCTTAATCCCGCATCCGAGACTTGCTGGTCATCTTCAAGCAAGCCCAAGGAGGAGAGATCATCCACGAGTGTAGAATTCGCAGAGTCTGAATCGTCGCTGAAAGCTGAGTCAATCAAGGGTGATTGTTTCAGGTCACTCCATCGCTCTTCTAATTTCAAATTGTATAAATCCATTTTTTCTTGATCTTGGACCAAATCATTCGCCTGTTGATACGCAATAAATGAGGCTGCGGAGACGATCAGTAATGTGAGCAAAACCATAGTTAGATACGATAGAATAACCGGAAATCCGTTGCTTGAGAGATAATCCGAACCTGGCTTAAGCACAAAGTAAATGCCCAAAGCAATGAAGAAAGGCTGGAGAACTCCTTTCAGTACAATGAGCCAAATGACCAGCAAGGTCACCAACAAAGAAATGTGGGCGAATGTCGATACGCGGCGGTTAAATCGACCAGAGTCCCATGCTGGACCAACGGTGCCTACACTCTCCATACGCTGAGATAAACACCTTCACTTCTTGAGTGTTTAGGATTCTTCACCGATTCCAGTTGGGGTGTCACTTCCTTCATCGACATGAGGAAGTCGCAATGAGAGAAGGGCTGCAAGAAGCATCATCAATCCACAGATGTGGAAGGCGGTGTGATAATCCAATGGCCATTCCCGAGTTGCGGTTAAAGTCCATACAAGGCCCCCAGTCAGTGGGCCAAGAATTCGGGCAAACGCACCGAGTGATTCCTGCGCACCCATGACGACTCCAAGTTCATAGCCGTTCGATTTGGCTATCCGGGTCAGGAAAGAAGAAGAGGATGGCTGAAAGATTCCGTTGCCTAAGGCGATTATGACCGACACAATGAGGACGTGAAGCCAACTGTTATCAGCCTCAGTATACGGAATGAGAACAAGGCCAATTCCTGTCAAAACGCTTGCCAACGGGATAAGATTTCGTGAACCGAACTTCCGAGTTAAAGGCCCAATGAAAAGCCCCTGAGTGAGTATACCAGTGATGCCAATCATGGCAAATACTCGTCCATTGTCCGCTTCGGAAAATGCCAGACCTCCGTTTTCTGGAGCCATTTCGGTGTAGAGGATGAACACGGCATGCATTATCGTAAATCCAAACGTAAACAGCATCGAAACCCAAATAACAAGGGAAACGCTAGGTGCTCGTAGCATAGAAACGGAACTTTTCATGATGTTCGCCATATTCGTCAGCCATGGAACTGACTCTTTCTGCGTCCGTGACTCTATTGGCAATGACTCTGGCAGAGAGCGATACGCAATGACGAGAGAAAAGACCGACAACACACTCGCAACTAAGCACGGAAGCAGGTACGGATGGGTTTCAAAGATAGTTCCTACGAACCACCCCCACCGCGCAGCAGGGTCGGAAAGTTCACCGCCAATAAATGGCCCAAATGTGAAGCCGAGACCAAACGCTGCCCCGATGATGCCCATACGGGTTGCGAGCTGTTGAGGTGTGCTCACATCACCAATGTAGGCGCGTGCAACGGCGATATTGCCGTTAAACACACCCGCCATGAATCGTGCCACAAAGGCAATGATGAGGGTGTTAGCGAGACCGAACATCGTGAAGAACACGGTATTACCTACAAGACCGACCATCAACACTGGGCGGCGACCGATTCGGTCGGAGACTGACCCCCAGAACGGTGAAAACAAGAATTGTGCAGCAGAATACGAAGTCATGAGTAGCCCGACCCAAAGACCTATGTTTGCCGTTTGACCTACGGGAGTCAAATCTTCGACAAGATATGTGAGAAACGGAATGACAATTCCGAAACCAATCATGTCAATCATGGTGACGAGAAAGAGTACGAAGAGGGCACCTTTGCTTGCATCACGGACGGTAATGCCTGTCGTTGCTGACTCAGTCATGCCACCGCCAAGCCTTGGCCTTTTAGTAACCCTCGCTCAGAGTATTTGGAGGGAAGTTGGTTCAATCGTTTTCACGCTGATGTCAAGGTGCTTGCAGCAGGAGTGAGTCTGTCGATGACTGCACCGAGGCGCTCAACCAGACTTTCCTTTTGATCGTGCATGATAAGCGCATATTCCATGACTTCGTCGAGAGTATCGACTGGGACAACTTCGACCATCTTTTCGAACTTCTCATCCAAGAGAACATCTTGCATGTTTGCCCGTGGGATGACGATGGTTTTGATTCCGGAACGTGCTGCAGCCTCAATCTTGGCAGTGACGCCACCGATTGGGAGCACTTCACCACGCACTGACAAGGAGCCTGTCATTGCCAAGTCCTGTCGAATTGGAATGTTTTCCAGTGCCGAGATGATGGCGGTGGCGATGGTAATGGATGCTGAATCCCCATCAACTCCGTGCGTATCTACAAACTGAATGTGGATATCGTAGTCGGAGATGTCTTTTCCGGTTAACTTCTTGATAACTGCACTTACATTGGTGACGCTTTCCTTTGCGAGGTCGGACAAACCACCAGTAGCGTGAATCTTACCGCCGCCACCCAGGGATGGTGTCACCAAGGCTTCGACAGGTAGCATAATGCCACTGAAATCGGATAGACCAGAGTTGGCTCCGAGAACTGCCAAACCATTAACACGGCCGATTCGTTCTCCTGAATTGACAATCATAGCATAGTCAAGACGACGTTCAATCATTCGGTCAGCAACCTGTTGTTCAAGTGGCTTAGCAATGTTGCGTGCACCGAGTACGTGCGCTGCAGTGGTAAGAGGTGCACCCTCCTCCATTGCTAAGTCACCGGCAATACGTACAAGTCCGCCCAGTTCACGTAGACGTAGCGAGAGTTTTCCACGGCGGCCTGCACGGCGTTGAGCTTCTCTTAGGATGATTCCTACTGCAGACTTTTCAAAGTGGGGAATCTCGCGAGAAGTTCCTAAATCTCTGCGAACTTCCTGTGCGATGAAACGGATAAGGCGACGTCGGTTGCGTGCTGTATCTGGCATTTCTGAATTGACATACACCTCGTAACCGTATCCACGAATACGACTGCGAAGAGCAGGGTGCATCCCTTGAATGGCATCGAGGTTGCCTGCTGCGATGAGAATAAAGTCACAGGGCACAGGCTCTGTCTTGGTCAATGCTCCAGAGGAACGTTCTGAGCGACCAGAGATAGGGAAGGCACGCTCTTGCATTGCGGTGAGGAGTGCTTGTTGTTCTTCAAGACGAAGCAAGTTGACCTCGTCGATGTAAAGAACGCCCTTGTGAGCACGGTGAATGGCACCAGGTTCGACTCTGTCATGAGCTGGTGTTTCCATTCCACCAGATTGGAAAGGATCGTGACGGACATCGCCCAAGAGAGAACCAGATAGAGTTGCAGTTGCATCCACGAACGGTGGCATGTCTTTGCTGGCATGCTTAACCAATACCTTTGGAATTCTGCTTTCATCGCCAGAGCCAAGACGCCCACGGATGAACATGTAACCAAACATGAGCAAAAATCCACCAAACAAGAGCGTGAGTATGTCACCGTTTTGGATTGTAGCGATAACAAGAAGGAAACCAACCGCAGCGAAGGCGATTAACAGCATCTTTTGAGAGCGTTCCCGTTGGGTGCGCATGGATTCCTTTTGCAACTTAACAATACGATCACCACGACCGGCAGGAACTGAGCGAACTCGAGGTTCGTTTTCGTCGTCCTCGTTCGGGTAAACCAAAAGATCTTCAAGAGCGTCTTTGGGCAAAAGGTCTGTCATGGAACGAGCCAACATCGACTTACCAGTGCCCGGATCTCCAATCATGAGCATGTGACGGCGCTGTTCTGCCGCCTTTTTGATAACAACAGAGCCGGCTTCTTGCCCAATCACTTGGTCGACCAAACGGTCAGGAATAGGTACATCCTCGGTTGATGAGAAATTGACGGATTCAATCCATTCATCGATGCTAGTGCCGAGTACATCATCTGAGTCAGGTCCGGGCTCGGGAGCCCAGATTGTTACCTCTTCAACATCTGCAATACCATCAACCATGTCGATTGATTCTTCGACGTCCGAAGACGAATCTAATGTCGTGTCGTTGTCGGTCATACTGTACCCTCGGGTCGCTCCCCTTTATGGGTTTACAATCAACCATGTATGAACTTGTGTTAAGTTCATAGTGTACCATCGAGGTATTGTTGGCCGTAGTAAGCCCATTGTTCGGGGCTCCAACCTGCCGGCAAACCGCCTGGTGGCAATGGAGGCCCAGGTATGGCTTGAGGTACTGGAGCAGGGGCGACTGTCACTGGTTGTTGGAAGATGGCTTGAGCGCCTCCATACATCGAGTTAGCGACTGTGTCGTGAGCAGGAACCATGTTTGGGTTCCATGCTGTGTCGTTCCAGACATCCTTTGGCATTGAATCGCCGTTACGACGAGAGAACATGAGTCCAATGAGAAGACCTGCGAGGATGATTCCGCCAATGAGACCAATCATCTGGAGGTTCAGTTCATTGCCAGCTGTGTCAAGAGATGTTCCGGCAACTGTTTCCTCTGTGCAAGAGGCACGGGGGTCGTTGCATGCGAGTTCAAGTTCGACGGTAAGTTCGGAGAGTTCAAGTTCAAGAGCACTGGAATCCTCTCCATCTGCTAAGGCCTCAATCTGTGCGACAAGTTCTTCCTTGTCAGCAGTGAGATCCTCAAGATAGTCAGAGAACATTGTATCATCCATTTCGACAATGGTCGGCATTGTTTCGGTAATGTCCCATTTCAAATCTGACATCATCTTGTAATCGTCACCGTTACTGTCGACTGCGGTAATGACCAGTTGGTAGTAGTCCTTGTACTGTGAGCCGTCTTCACGAGCAAGTTCGCCAGGTGTCAAAACCGAAGGCACAAGAAGTTCGTCGGTCCAACCAACATTGGATTTAGAAGTATCAAGGTTGTATTGCATCATTCCGTCACAAGTTCCTGTGAGTTTGTTACATACATTCCACGAGACGGAAATGAAGGTAAATGTTGGAGAGTTTTCAGTGAGCAGCATTGTAACAGTCGGGATTTGGCCAACATACGTATCCTCAAGAGTGACGAACATGTAACTGGTGTCGGATTCTTCCTTCGAAATCAAGAATGGATATGCATCAAAGACATCTACATTGAGCGTATAAGACTGTGAATCGAATTTGTCTTGCAATAGGATAGTGACCGTCTGCATGCCGATTTGTTCGAATTCAAGAGTAAGGCTTCCATCAATGAAACTGTAACGTGCAGCGCCCGCCTCAGAGGAGGATACGGTGATGAAGGCTTCTTCTGCTGGGTCATCAACATCGACAACACGGCTGGCTAGGTCAATCACCATTTGCGAATTTCGCTTCAAAGTGAGGTTTGTGATGTCATCGATTGGAACAAGACGAGGTGCGTCATTGATTGGTTGGATGTTAATCGTGATGGTCGCATCAGATGTTTTTACCCCGTCGCTTGCACGCAGAGTGAGAACCGCTTGTCCGTTTGAGTCATCATCCACTGTTTGGAAGCCGATTGTGTTTCCCTCAAGGGAAGCGATTATTGCCTCTTCGTTGGAATTGCTGATGAGTTGGATGGAAAGGTCTTCGACAGGCGTTGGGTTTCCTAGGTCATCAGTGTCAAACAAATACGGGAGGAGCGCTAGGATTCCGCTGCCACCTTCATCGACGGACTGCGAAGGCAAACCATTCCATCGGGGTTGTCCGTTTTCAGTGACTCTAAACAACATTGTACCGTATGGAAGTTCTCCAGTGTCGGAGTAATCGCCACCATCGTCGATGGTAATTTCAATCCCTTGTTGCCCGAGAGGGCATCCGTTGACTTCGGACCATGCAAAGTTGACTTCGAGTTCCTCTGTAAGAGGGTGCCATGCGATGAACGATGAATCGGATGATGTGACAACAAGGTCACCAAGTGGTGTCTCGGGGTCAACAATATGTCCGGCCATCGAAACCTTCGTTGGAGTATCACACATTACCGAAGGAATTGGGTCGACAATCACGACTGGAGCGCCGTTTTTGAGTTCAAAGCCAGATTGACCGTTGATAACCTTCCAGTCACCGACTTGTCCGCGTGAATCGACTGCTTGTGAACGGACATCATACCATCCTGCAGCCATTGACGCAGACGGCGTGATGACGTATTCACGGCCTTCATTGGCTGTTCCGGCGTAGACCACATTTTGCCCACCAGAAATGACTGAACTGGACCATTGGTTGAGACCAGCAGGGGATATTTCGACATTGAAAGACATGGTCGCAGTCGTATCGACGGTGTCATCGGCCTCGGCCTTTGCGAGAACCATTGCGTGATTTCCACGCTCGATAAGTTGATCTCCTTGGATTTGTGGATTTTTCGACACAGGAGGACGATCTTGGTCGTATTGTTGCAGAGCAACATTGTTCATCCCGCTTACATCGCCAATAATACCTGTGAGTTTAGCACCAAACGTAGTTTTCCAACCAGATGGGAGGGAGGAAGAATCGAAGGTGTATTGCTCAGTCTGCGTTCCTTGAATGTTGAGATTGTTCAGCGAGTATGAGGAGAGTGTGACTTCCGAAGCCACGTTCTTGTAATAAAATACGAGCGAGCCACCGTCAGAGTAATCCAAGTCGCCTACATTCTTCACTGTAGCATCAATCGTCATCGAATCGCCAATGACGAAGCCAGAGTTTGCGGATTCAGCAGAATTCACTGCAAAGTTAGAAACAGAGATATCCAACTTTGGACCCATGTTTGAATCAGCAGCAACATATACATCGTTCCAAGATGTGTGTGGGCCGCCCATAATTGCACCAATTGAGATAAAGTTGTCAGCCGCTGCGGTAGCCCCGTTTGCCCGTACAGTATTCACTGGCATTGTCCATGTCTTCGTGACTGGGTTGTTTGGAGAAAGGGTAAACGATTCAAAGCCGTTGTTGTTTGAGTTGAGCAACCAAGAGCGGATGACATTGTGAGGGTGAGTTTGGCCGTTGTTGTATGTATCTGGGCTGGTCTCTTCCGCCACAACCGCAAGAAGGTACACCGTCTTGCTTGACGAGCTACCGAGGTATTCGAGAGTATAGGTGATGTCCATGTTTGAACCCGTTTGAGATTGGCTGACTGAGAGTTTGAAATCATTCACTGACTTCATATCTCCACCGTTTGAGAATTCAGTGTCGTATGTTGTGGTTCCGGTGGCTGCACCAAGCTTGTGGTATGAACTACCTGCTCGGGCATCACCAAATGACGCTGCAGGTATCGAACCGGTACCATCACGAACGTGGCTAAGTCGATTCAATGGATCGCTAACACCCTGGCCGTTCGACTCGAAGTAAGAAATGTAGACATAATCGTCAGGGAAATTACTCTTCAGAGCGTGATGAGAAGGGGACCCACCGTTTTGACATGGAGGACACCAGTCTGCGCCGTAGTATTCAGCGAAGACGGTGTGTCCGGGAGAGGTCGCAGCACGGGAGATTACACGCTCGTCGTCAAGCGAATAGTCGTCGTTTTCGGATTGGAGTGGACCAACGAAGTGTGTCATCGTACTACCGATGAACAAAGCCGTAATTGTGAGAGCCATGAGGCGCGCTAGCATCTTCATGCTTAACCCACTGCCAAGACAGTATATGAAACACTCCCTTTCCAGTGAGAAAAATCTCACCATGGAATCAACACACATATAGATTTCTCCGGACAACAAGATTTAGACGCAAGGGGGAGTGGCAGGGCCATGAACCCAGTCAAATGGTCAGCGTTTGTTGAAGCAGACGGTCGAGTTCATGTCGTTGAATTGCTGGATGGAGTTCGGAAAATCAAAGGACTTGGAGTCATCGATGCGAATCAACTCTTCTCAGGCATGGACATCGGAGAAGAGGTCCTGGTCGGGCAGAAAGTGCTGACAAGAGTACCCCTCCGCCTCCCTGAGATGAGCAAAGGCATGCTTCGACGTGCCCAAACAATTTCTGCCAAAGATGCTGGGTTCATGACTTCACGAATGGGAATTGGACCTGGCGACCGTGTGCTTGAAGCTGGAATAGGCAGCGGAGGTCTATCGATGTATATCGCCCGTATTCTTGGCAGCAGTGGAATCCATGTCACCGTTGAACCTCGCAGTGAGCACGCTGATGTTGCACTCGAGAACTTGCGACGTTGTGAGGAAAGCTGGTCAGAGTTTCCATCGCACCACCACATTGAGGGTGCAATCGAAGAAGTCAGCAATGAAATATCGGCAATAAGCCCGTCCTTCGATGCGATTATTCTCGACCTACCAGAGCATCCTTCAGCGATACACTCCGTGGCGTCAATGCTCAACATTGGAGGTCGTATGGTATGTTACTGTCCAGTAACAAGTCAACTCGAAAATGCGTGGATTGCCTGTGAAGAACAGGGCCTTGAAGTTGAATGGGCTGGCGAACTCATACAACGCCAGTGGGGCAAAGCCTCCAAAGGTGGCGTTCGACCAGTCAACGGCCCATTTGGACACACTGCGTTTTTACTTCTCGCTTACCGGCGAGAATGATCATTCAATCACTCGTATGAGCGTCGAACATTTCGGACAGGTGAATCTAAACGGCGGCTCACTACCTCGGGGGACACCAAGTCTAGCATCGCATGAAGGACAGGAAACCTTGTCACCTTCCAAACGGCATTCATTGTAGCCAAGTTCTGCAGACACCTCTTCGACAACTTCTGCTTCATCGTCTTCAGACATGTCTTCCTCTGCTGAAAGAACTGTGTCCTTCTTACCACGCCTTAGGTAGAGCACTGAAAGGATAAGCAGTGATAATCCCCAACCACCAAGCATTGCGTTGACTGAATCGGATTGACTGAGTGCAACATCGAACGGCAGTTGAATGCCATTAGGTGGCAATTCGGGGCCAATAATGCGAACCACTACATCACCAGAGGTCTCAGAAGAGGTCGTATCACCGATGAGGTACGTGGCCCGGGCTCGAAGAGTCGCTTCTTCGTTGGTGGAAACCAGAGAGGTTAAACTGAGCGTAAACTGCATAGAAGAACCCGGTGAAAGCGTCATTTGGTTTGTTGTTGAATTATCAGAAAGTCGTGTCCATTCGCTGACCATGAGGCCGTCACCGATTCCATCAAGCGATAATGTCCCAGTGACTTGGGCATTGGCCAGATTTGTAACGGTGAGAACCATTGATGAGCCACCGGACGAAGGAACGGAGAGTGATGCTTCATCGAACGCCAGTTGAAGTACACCAGAATCACCCCAAACTGGTTCAACCGTATAGATTTCGACACTGCTGTCTGAAAACGAGGTTCGTGAAGAACTGGTAACTCGGAATCTTAATTCTTTCAAGCCAGCCTCAGCATCTTCAGGCAAGATGCACGACCATGGTAGAGCTGTTGAGGATTCACCGGCACCGAGAGAAAGTACTGTCGAAACACCACAATCAATTCCCACGGTACTGAGAAGCAATTGGTCCGAGCCAGAACCACTGTTTGTTACAACCACAGTCCCGTGGATAACACCGGAAGGTGGAGCAGAATCATCATCGGAGAGGACGACAATTTCAGCACCGGCGACAAGAGCCTCCACTGTGAGGTTGAGTTGTGTGAAGATGGAGTCATCGCTTGACGAGCGCAGTTGAACGGCCACGGCAACACCGTTGGATGGAGCGCCGGAAGAAATCTCTCGGACATTGAGTGTTACGGGCATGGATTCACCTGATTCAAGAAGCAGAGAAGTTGCTGAGAGTTCAAATTCAAACCAGTCAGAAGCTCCGTTATCGACCAAACTTACGTACAGTGTGTCAGTGGTAGTACCGAGGTTGGTTGCATCAAATGTGAACACAGCGTCTGTGCTCGGTCCAGCCACCACACGGGTGCTTGTGGAACCGAGTAGAACTGCGATTCGTTCTTGAACTTGCAGAGAGAGAGTCAAATGCGCTGAAACTTCCGAATCCATATATCCAAAGGTGATTTCATTGGTGCTGGCTGATGCGGAAGTCGAAACAGTGAGCGTTAGTTGAACTTCTCTCAGTTCCCCAACATTGAGGGCTACTGAATCATTGCTCAATGTCGCCTCGACCTCGGCAGGTAATCCAAGGAGAGCTGCGTTCAGTGAAAGCGTCGTAGTCCCAGTGTTTTCAAGTGTGAAATTGGTAGTGACTGATTGACCCGGTCGGACCTGAATCCTCCCATCAAGAGGACCTGTAATAGTTGCTTGACTCACGCCCAAGATCTCAATCTCAATGGCCGCAGTCGATGATGCATCGGAATAACTTACCGAAAACATCTGCATGAGAGAGCCAGACTGGCCCAAGTTAGCATCGGTATTCAGACTCCATAGCCCCGATTCACCAGGTGCAACTGTGACGCCCGAACCTGAAGAGATAGTCGTCGTCAAACCAGATGTAGAAAGTACGTCAAGATAGAAGGTAACTGTCTCACTACCGTTGTTGAGAATCCGCATTTCGTATTCAACAGGAGTCCCCGGTGAAACCTCCAAGTTCGTCGAGGGGCCGACCAATTCAAATTCGACCAATTCATCAACATCGATTGTGAACAAATACGGTTCAGCAGAATGTTGCTCAGAATTCGAGGAACCTGTTCCTTCGAATTTCAAATCGCAGTTTTCGGACTTTGTAGCCTCTTCATGAACGGATAATTGGAAATCGACATCCACGACATCATTCGGCGCCAGAGAAGATGTTGCCGTAGCAAGCATGACTTCACAAGGACCGTCTTCAACCGAGAGTTCCCAGTCATAGTCAACCATGGCGTTCCCCGTGTTCGTGACTTGAATTGAAGAATCGGTTGCAAGCCCTGGAGTGAATTCCTCGTTCTGGCCAAGGAAGGCTACACTGAGTTGGTGATCTTCGTTAATATGTACCACGAGCAAAGTCGATGTCGACACATTACCGCCCGTGGAAGCGCTAAACAATCTGAATCCGTAATAATCCGGTGCGGCATTACTTGGGACTGAAATGTGAAGGTTTGCGATTTGTGAACTACCTGCTGGCATGTTCGAATACTCGTCGTTGGCCCAATGCACATTCCAACCACTCGGAATGCCTCCACCGAGTCCACGGGGAGATGACATCATCATGCTCGACGTCGATGGAGAGGATTCCCAAGGGTAATCGATGTGCGAAGTTTCGTTGAAGACTGTTGCAGCAGCTGCTTGTTGGAGTTCAAGTTTGAGAGCTGCACTAAGCGACACTGTATCGTTGGAACCAACAGGTGAATTGCCAGTCATGGTCGCATAGAGAACACAAGCAGCGAGATAACTGCCTGATGCGGAGGGGTGGCTTCCATCTGAGTCATACAAATTGTAGAATGTATTGCCCGATGCGGTTGGGTCGACTCCACCTGCGACGATGTAGTCGTGAATGTGTTCAAAGGCAAGCCCTACTGGTGCAATCCATACCGTATTTCCAGCAGCACTCATGTTCTCTGCATAGTGGTAATATCCATCGGCTAACCGGTTTTGCATATCCGTAAAGTTTTGATTGATGTTGTTGTATTGATGCCATTGGCCCGGTGATTCACCGCTGCGTCGCCCCCATGTCATGAAAAGCACGGAGTCTCCACCTTCAACTTTGATTTCGGTAGCGAGATGGACTGCACCGTTCTTACTTGCCTGCCAATTGGTATCGTTTGTTGGCAATGAGGGAATTTGGCTTTGGTCTTGTAAGACGACGAAGTCCCAGTCAATATTTGGGTCACGCAGTGTAGTGTTCGAATTGCTTCCAGAAAAATTGACATTCGCCCAATGATCTGCGAGGTCATTACCACCAGCTGCAACAACATCTGCGTTGGTAACACCCATTGCTTCGACCATAGTGCCGAGTGAGTTGAAGAAAGTGTAACTGTTGCCAAACATCAGTACATTGTCGACGGTCAAAGTCGTGTTACTGCCGGTACCATTTCCTGTTCCGTTTCCAGTACCGGTCCCATTGCCGCCTGTTCCGTTTCCAGTACCAGTCCCATTACCGCCTGTTCCGTTTCCAGTACCGGTTCCATTACCGCCTGTTCCGTTTCCAGTACCGTTATCGCCGGTGTTGTTGCCGGTGTTATTTCCAGAATTGTTGCTTGAGCCATTGGTGTAATTAGCCCACCATGCTGCCAAGTCGGGCTCAAATCCTACATCGAGGAGTAATGTGTCTTCAACTGAGCCGAGGTTTTCGACTCCGATTGAAAACGTAGTGTTTGAACCAGCCTCCATCGAGGTAAGTGGCCCACCCATTTGCGAGAGGTCCAACGATGGATTATACGATGGGGCGACTGAAACATAAATCGTAATTGAACTGCTGAAGTTTTGATCAGGTTCAGTGACATGAATATCAAAAGAGCCACTGTCGGTTGAGAGAGCACCTTCACTGAGGCGAACAACAATGGTTGTGTTTTTGCTCCATGTTGGAAACACATTTTCAACTGTACTCTCGCTTGGGATAACTTGCCAAACGGATGAGAGCCCTGAAGTGTCGACAGTGACATTGAATGATTCAATAGCAGTAGCATTGTTTCCGATGGTCAAGGTAACATTGCCGGTTTCGCCTCCCATGAGGACGACATGAGATGTGTCTGTTGACAAGAGGATGCTCTGGTGAGCGCTGACTTGCAATGCAAGTGGGGACATGCTTGCGAACAGCAGCACGAGCACAAAGGCGACGGCACGAATTGGACGATTCGACATAAGACCAAGTCAAGCCACCCATGCATACCACTTGAGTGAATCGGCCCTACGGGCCGTTCAAAACTGGCTTTTTCAGTTGAGCAACGAGTCGATTCGGCTTTCCTCAATTTGCTCCCAGGGGAAACTCCCATCGGAACCTGGGTTACGACCAAAGTGACCGCCGGACGCAGTAACTGAATAAATGGGGTTGAGCAGTTTGAGATCTCGAGCAATCGCTCCCGGACGGAAGTCAAACGTCGATTTAACACGCTCAGCAATTTCTCGTGCTGGTACGGTGGATGTTCCAAAGGTTTCAACCCGAACGCTCACAGGTTCTGCAATTCCGATCACATATGCCAGTTGGATTTCACAGCGTGATGCGAGGCCAGATGCAACGACGTGCTTGGCTGCCCAGCGAGATGCATACGCCGCAGAGCGATCGACCTTCGAAGGGTCTTTTCCAGAGAAAGCGCCACCGCCGTGACGGCCCATGCCGCCGTAAGTGTCAACGATGATTTTACGCCCGGTTAGACCTGCGTCAGCGTATGGACCTCCTGGGTCTGCAAAACGGCCGGTACCGTTGACCACTACTTTGCAATCTTCGTCAAGAAGATTAGCGGGTATGACTTCTTTCACGACGTGTTCAAGCACTTGCGAACGTACGTATTCCAATTCCTCCTCTTCAGAGCCATCGAATTGGTCTTTCAGTTTGTCATCGTGCTGAATAGCAATGATGACTGTATGGACACGGGAAACATCACCGTTTTCGTCGTATTCAACAGTAACTTGTGACTTTCCATCAGGCCTAGACCAAGGTAGAACTCCTTGTTCTCGAACTTGAGTGAGACGACGGGTTAGGCGTTGAGAAAGCGCTGCTGCGAGTGGAAAATATCGGCCTTTGAGTTGCTCGAAATCCTCGGTTTCTGTGCAAGCATAGCCAAACATCAAACCTTGGTCTCCTGCTCCTTGAGCGAGCAAGTCTTGATTGACACCTTGTGCGATGTACGAAGATTGGGTCGTGATGTGGACTTGAACTTCGGTATATTGCGAAGTGGTTGCATCCATGCCGATTGCGTGTGATGTATAGCCAACCTGCGCAGCTGCTTCACGGGCCACAGCTTCATAATCCGGTGCTTCGCCAGAAAGTGAAACTTCACCTGCAAGCACAATGAGCCCCATGTCTTCCTTTCCTTTGACGCATGTTTCAACAGCGACTCGGGCATTGCTGTCAATTGCCAAACAGGCATCAACAATAGCGTCGGAAATGGTATCACATAGTTTATCAGGATGGCCGCGTGTTACTGATTCGGATGAAAACAGGTCTCCAGTCATGGAAGTGGCGCTTTGCCCGGCATATATGAATAAACCGCTTATTTCACCGCCCTAATATTCTTAAAAAGCATATTCGGCAAGAATATACACACTTACTCTAAGCCTTGACAACCGAAATGGAACGAATGGTTGATGTCCTCCCCCCATACCGACGTAATATGAGCACATGGGTTCCGACTGCATACCGTACGCACACACTTGGTGAAATTCAAAGCAAAGGCGCTGAACTCATCGACCAAGAGGTAACCGTATCTGGATTCATGGAAGCAAACAGAGGCAAAGGCGCCATCTGTTTTGTCGACCTACGAGACGGAACTGGAATTACTCAAATTTTCCTGAAGAAAGACAACATTGGTGAAGAAGAACTCGATATGGTTCAACGCATGACCCGTGAATCGACCTTACAATTCACCGGCACTGTTTCTGAAAAGCGCCCACCGAAGACCAAAGAAGGCGAGCCTGTTCCACCCCCTGCATACGAAGTCATTGCAACCTCAGTGAACGTCATCGCCCGTGCCGAGGCACCACTTCCTCTCGGTGTCACAGACACCGTCCACGTGGCACTCGACACCCGTCTGGACAATCGATTCCTTGACCTGCGACGCTCGCATGTCAATGCCATGTTCCATTTGCGAGGAAAGATACTCCAATACGGTCGTGAAGCACTAATTAATGAGGGATTTTTTGAAACACATACACCCAAAATTGTGGCTACTGCAACAGAAGGTGGTACTGACTTGTTTCCAATGATGTACTTCGACACTCCTGCATTCCTCAACCAATCACCGCAGTTGTTCAAGCAACTGTGCATGTCCGGTGGACTCGAAAGAGTGTTTGAAATTGGACCTGCATTCCGTGCCGAAAAGCACGATACATATCGACACTTGAACGAATTCATATCGTTTGATATTGAATGCTCTTGGGCAAACGACGATGACGTCATGGGCGTTCTTGAGCGCATGATCCACCACATGTGGAAATCGATTTCAGAAGACCCTGAATCCCAACAACACATCGATACTATCAACACCTACCGAGCAACTCAAGACGAAGAACCAATCGAAGTTATCGTACCTGAACTGCCGTTCCCGAGACTTTCCTATTGTGACGCTATTGCAACGATTCAACGAAAAGGTGGAGAAATAGAATGGGGTGACGATATTGATGCAGAAAACTCTGACCTCTTGGCTGAAGATTTGCCCCAATTTTACTTCCTCCCGCGCTGGCCGATGGACCTCAAGCCGTTTTACATCCACCATGTCGAAGGTGAGGATGGAAGCACTGGCCGTCAACTCAGCCGTGGATTCGACCTTAATTTCGGCCGTGATGAACTTACATCTGGTGGGCAAAGAGAGCATCGAATGGATGTGCTCATTGAAAACCTAAAGGCAATGGAACTTGACCCAGAAGAATTTGAATTCTACGTAGCTGGATTCCGACATGGAGTTCCTCCTCATGCGGGATGGGGACTCGGTGTTGAGCGCATTTTGATGAAACTCACCGGCTCAAAGAATGTTCGAGAAACGGTCTTGTTCCCACGCGACCGACGAAGAGTAAGTCCCTGATTTATTTGGCGAAGTCTTCTTCAACCTCGGCTTTGAGCGGCCTCTATGCACGAACTGATTTACTTCAACTCGCCTGGATATGCCGAGCCGACACGCCTTTGTTTAGAAATTTCAGAACTGCCTTGGAAGAATACGACCGTCGATTGGGAGGGTTACCAAGCCCTCAAGGAAAGCGGAGAACTGCCATGGGGATTCTTACCTGTGCTCAAGACACCTCAAGGCACAATCGCAGAATCCAGTGCGCTAATGAGATACGCTGCTGCAGTCGCTGGACTCGAACCTGAAGACCTCTTTGTTCGAGGAAAGGTTGATGAAATCATCGAACTCATTCAAGGGTGGAGAGCTGAGTTCACTCCAACATTTAGAATCGAAGACCTCGATGATCGGATCGCAGCACGTAAGGCCCTGTTCGTTGAAGGAACAAAACTGGACCTCGGCTTGAAGGACTTAGAATCACTGTTCAACAAATCAACCACTGGATGGTTGGCAGATACTGAAGACATGACACTCGCTGATGTCAAAGCCTTCCTCAACATTTTTATGATGTTTTCAGGGCAGTTTGACGGAATTGATTCAGCAATGGCTCATGCATACCCGACTCTCTTGAAGTATCACGATAAAGTAGCAAATGACCCACGAGTGAAGGCTTACTATGATCGAGAAGATGAGTACAGATGGGTGTTCAAGCCCGGCGCATTTGACCTCGAGTGAACATCAAATTAGGTCTTCAGGCTCATCACGGCTTGTAAATCTCGAAACATTGCCGTCAGCGTTGATGACGAATTTGGCAAAGTTCCAGCGAATGTCACCTGTGTATCCTGAAGCATCTGATGAAGTCGAAAGAGCCTGAAACAATGGCGTGGATGCGTCCCCTTTGACGTCAATCTTAGCCATCAGTGGAAAATCAACTTCAAACTTCTCTGCTGTGAAATCACAGATTTCTTGGTGAGTTCCAGGTTCTTGAGCACCGAATTGATTGCAGGGAAAACCTACGACTGTAACTCCATCTTGCTGAGAAAGCGTCTGCAGGCCAGCGTATTGACGAGTAAAACCACATGCACTTGCGACATTAACAACGACCCAATGCTCAGTTCCTTCGTGACCCAGCGCCCTCAATGTAGTGTTCTCGCCGCTCATGGTCTCTATCTCAATGTCTAATGGGTTGTTCATATTTGTCCATACAGGGTTCGGCACTTCAATTCTTGTATTCGTTTCGAAGAGTAAGGGTGATAGACGACATGCGGTGTGAGAACCATATGGCCGTTGACCGTATGCAATGGGGCGCTGAAGAGTGGCAATTTGCAGACTTGTATATGCCAGATGACCCTTCGCCTTACCAGAAGGGACCCGGCATCCCTTGTGTAATGCTCATCCACGGTGGCTTCTGGAAAACGAAGTGGACCAGTGAACTGATGAAACCCATTGCTGAAGACCTCGCAGAGGCTGGAGTTGCAGCATGGAACATAGAATTCAAGGGATGGAGTGAAGGTGACGAGGGCGTTTGGATGGACACCCTATCTGATGTAATGCGTGCTTGGGGTCAGTTGGCTTTGTTACCAGGCATCGATGTGACCCGCTCTATGGTGATGGGACATTCTGCTGGGGGTCACCTCGCTCTTTTGTTGGCATCTAAGGCAGAGAGAAAGCCTTGGCTCGCCATCGCTCAAGCGCCTCTAACGGACTTGGTGAGCGCCGACAGAGCACAACTCTCTGATGAGGGTGATGCTGTACGAAAATGGATTGGATGCAGCCCTGAGGAAGACCCTACACTTTGGAGCCAACTGAATCCTGTGGACCATTCCCCAGTTGCCCCGGTGTTATTGATTCACGGAGAAAAGGATGTAGATGTGCCGAAAGAACAGTCTGAGACATACGCTCGAGTCATGTCGGCTAAGGGTACGGATGTGCAAAAGCTGTGGCTACCTGGCGACCATTATTCCATCATTGATGTCGCTTCAGACGATTGGTTGGTCGAATTAGACGCCATCCTCGACTGGCTTTAATGAACAGAAGAGCCTTTGAAGAGCACCCTCTGCCGAGTACATGGACCTCCTCGGTAACGACTACCCCTATTCGACCAGCGCTCTCAATGGCAAGCATGCCTTGGTATGTGGAGCAAGCAAAGGAATCGGTGCTGCAACAGCAAAAATGCTCGCTAAAGCCGGCGCTGATGTCACCGTATGCTCTCGAAATGAAGAGGCTTTGAATCAACTTTGTCAAGAACTAAAAACGCTTGGCAATGGCAATCACCATGCTCTGCCACTGGATCTCGAAGATACTGAATCAATACGAACTGCAGTTACTGATTTGCTCCAGCAAAGAGGCAATGTACACATCCTCATCAACAACGCTGGAGGGCCTCCCGGAGGCCCGCTTCTTGCAAATTCAGTAAACGATTTTGAGGCTCCATTCAAACGCCATCTCCACGCAGCCCATACGCTGACACAAATCATCAGTCCAGGCATGGAGCAAGAAGGCTATGGACGGATTGTCCAAATTATTTCGACTTCCGTAAAAGAGCCAATCCCGAATATTGGCCTCTCCAATACCCTACGGGGAGCTATGGCTTCATGGGCCAAGAGTTTGTCCAGAGAATTGCCCCCTTGCATTACCATCAACAATGTACTTCCGGGATTCACCAACACCGAACGCTTGGGTTCATTGGCATCGTCCATCAACCAACGTACGGGAAAAACGGTCGAAGAAGTCCACAACGGTTGGATGAGCCAAGTTCCAATTGAGCGGTTAATCGAGCCTCTTGAAACTGCATCCGCAATCACCTTTCTCACCCTACCTGCATCAGGTGGCATTCGAGGTGTCAGTCTCGCCGTTGATGGTGGACGCTTGCGTGGAATATGATTATCTTTTGATGTCAAACCAAACTGGATAATGGTCAGATATATCGCTGTCAGAGAAGGATGTATCAACACCCCAAGTGCCGACTAAGCGGCCATCTAAGTCACCGTTCGTAACGATACGGTCATAGGCACAATAACTGTCCGAAACGGTTGTATCAACATTGTTTTCAATGATCCAAGTGTAATTCGAATGAGCGAGAGGCGAATTGGATAATTCGTTTGATGAAACATAGGAGCATGCAGCGTTAAAATCGCCGAGGATAACCACTTCCTCCTCTTCAGTGTTGTTTTCAAGATAGGTGTTTACTACATTGTGAAGGGCATTGATTTCTCCAATTGTCTCATCGCCCGGCTTCGTGTGAATTGTGATTAGGCTCAGGTCAAAGCCAGTCCCGGAACCGTTTTCATCGAGCAGTTCGAACTGTCCGATGAAGGGCTCTCGCTGGAAGTCATCGTTGACGCTGTCATTGTGCAATGTTCCATTTCCCATCGCATGAAACACTGAGGTGTTGTAGTAAAACGCATATTGCTCTTGCGAAGATTGGTCGTCGTCTTGAAGCCCACTACGCGGGCTGAGAAGCATCTCCCATGCGGTTGGGGATTTTGCGTTAATTGCATCAAGAAAATCATAAGGGACTGTTTGGTCTAGATCCTTGATTTCTTGGACGGCTACCAAATCATAAGTCAGAACGATATCAACCAATGCATCAACGACTGCTGGTTTACCCATCTTGGTTTCCCCGAACACTTTGATGTTGAACGAAGCGATTCGAGCGACCTCTGACCGATGAAGTTCCGGTGCACGGGCATCGTTCGTCGAAGTGTTGTTTTCGATGTATATCGTTGTCGTCTCTTCTTCGCCTGGAACCAACACATAGACGACGTCCGAATCGTCGGACAAAATGGATTGCAAAGCAATAGGGGCGAGGATGAGAATGGCTGCAAGGCTCAACCCTTGTAGGTACCCATCGTAATTTCCCATACATGGTCCATGATTGAACTCTGTTATCAAGGTTTAACTTTGAAGATGAGAAACACATAGGTTCTTGACGCGTGGTGACTGCGACGAGGCATGAACGGAGAAGTCAATGCTGAGCAAGCCCGTAAAATTCTGGACATGCTCACTGCTGGTGGGGCAATGGACGACATCAATACTCCTCTGGCCCTTCGACTCATCCCATTGGCACAGGAGCTGGATGACATTGAGTTGTCTGAACGCTTGTTGCACCATGCCAAACAAAACGCTGCTGATGAAATTGAGCAAGGTTGGGCAGACTTTGAAGGGCATAAATATACAGTTGCAGAGGTTGACATCTTTGCAGAGTTGGCTGTCAAATCCGAGCTGATGGAGGGCGGCGCTCCACTCGCAGCTGCTGTATTCCATCATACTGCACTCCTGCATTTAGGAAAAGAGGAGTATGAGGAAGCACAAGCCTTCGCAAACCGCTCCATCAGGCTACGAGAATCCATTGAAGACACCTCTGGTATTGCTTATGGACTCGCTGTTTTGGAAACTTGTGCCAAGAGAATGAACGACCACGACACTGCGATTGTCCACGGCACACGCCGCATCGAATTAGCCATGAAGATGAAAGATGAAGAAGCACAAATCGAAGCAATGGCAGATTTGGCACATTCGCAGGCCACCATCGGAAACTTCGCTGCGGCCAAGGATTTGTATGAACAATCTTTGGAACTCGCTGGTGAGTTGGAGGACCTCTCTGGACAACTCGTTGCACGGTGGGGACTCGCCGACATCGCAGAGATTGCGGAAGACTACGAAACAGCAATGCTCCAACTCTCGGATTGCCTCCACACATTCATCAATGCAGGATTACCAACCCCCATTGCGGTACGTCAAAGAATAGAGGACCTCGCTAATTTCAACAACCGCAATTCAAATCAAAATCCGAATTGAAATCCAGACTGTTTACCCACACTCGTTATGATGTGGTTTCGACTGGGGCGTAACGGTGCCCCCCCATGGACCATGACATTTTTTTCTCAATCAGTCAGACACCTGACGCCAATGGACATGTACCAACGGAACAAGATATGTTCCGAAACTACTTCCAACAACTCAAGGTTGCTGATTCACTTGGCTTCGGAGTTGGATGGATTGCTCAAGCCCACTTATCGACTGTAACTCAACAATTAAATTCGAAACCAGTTGTACCTCACTGGAAAGGCGAAGTAGGTCTTTGTACTGACTTCCCTCAACTGGCGATGGAATCCTTTCGACGAACAAAGAACATCGAAATCGGTAGTGCTGTCGTCTCGATTCTAGCATCCGGCGGCCCGATTGCTCAGGCCGAACGCATTGCAAACACGCTCCTGTTGCACGGACTCAACCCCGATGAAAATCGCAAATTGCACATCGGATTCTCCGCAGGGCGATTTGAATTTATGGCAAGGCCCTATGGCATAGTACCACGTAATTCGATTGAAGAGGCAGCGTGGCCCGCACTCCGTGGACAAATTTTCATGGAAGCAAGTGACATTTTCTTGAAACTCCTACGTGGCGATGTCGTTCATTCAAACTCCACCTATGAAACCGTCCTCACTCGTGCGAATTTCCGCAGCGATGAAGATTGGGAGAAAGTGCAGAATGCTGCAATAGAGTTTGAACAATTGAGCGAGGCTCCTGAGAAAATTGAAATCCCAAAACGATATGTTTTCGAAGAATTGAAAATTATTCCCTGCACCTTCCGAAGAGAATTATTGAGTCTCATAGCAGGCACTCATGACCCACGCGCTCAAGAATATCTCAACACGATATTGCCGGTTAAAGTGTTCAACCTTTCAATAACCAAACCAGAGGTTATCGATTCAACTCACGCAAGGATGAGTGAAGTATTCCATCCAGATGGAGGCTCTTGGAAGCGAAGTGATATGCCACGCACATCGTTTGTGTTCTTGAACGCAGAAGAAGGCCTTTCACCCGAAGAACAGAGTCGAGCTGCTCATCGAGAAGCAAAAGCTGCCTTGGGTGCATACTGGAATGCACTTGAAGGGACAATCGACCCGTCGAAAGTCGAGAATGCTGCACAAAATGCACTCATTGGAAACGCAGAAGAGATTGCCCAGCAAATCGTTGAACGATTCCATCCAGAGGATCGAATCATGGCTTGGTTCGATTTCTTCAACCACGACTCAGAAAGAGTATGTCGAGACATGACTGCCTACATGGAGCAGGTTGCACCTCGGGTCGAAAACATCCTTACTGGAGCGTGAAAGAGTGGCAATCAAGCACGACACACCATCCGCAGTTGAACCCGGCAAGCCAGGCAGTTCACTCTACCCCGAATCACCTCTCGGCGAGAAAATCGAAGGTATTCCAACCGGCCGAGAAGTGGCTTGGGAGCCCTTGGTCGATTATCGAAGAAACGGTGTATCTGAGACGACCATTCACGGAGCAATTGCTTGGTCACACGGCGATGAAGTCATCCACTCCTTTGGAGGAAATGTATTGTGCTACGGGCGTTCGATGATGAAACCGTTTATGCTCAAGGCATTCACTGAAGAACTGGCAGACACCAGTTGGGAACAGAAAGCGATCGCTGTGGCATCTCACAACGGCGACACAGAGCACGTTGCTGCCGCTCAATCGCTTCTGGCGCAGGAGGAATGGCCTCTCATGCTCACTCCGCTTGATGTACCATTGATTCAATTTGGCCGACAAGTTCGAAGGCCTCGCCGATGGTACCACACTTGCTCGGGAGAACACGCCGCAATCTTGCTCGGTTGCCGGAAAAAAGGATGGAATCGTGCAGGATATACGCTTCCAACTCACGAGGTCTTCGACGCCTACATGGCTGAATTGAGAACCTACCTTGGCGAAGAATGGAAACCCCTTCGTATCGCAAAAGACGGATGTGGCCTTCCTACGGTGTCCAACACCGTTGCTGAACTGGCACAAATCTATGCTGGACTTGTGCGTGACAAGGATAAAGATTGGATATGGGAGGCAATGGTTCGTCATCCTGACCTCGTTGGAGGTTTCAATCGCCTCGACTCAACCGTTCTCAAGGCAGGTGAAGGAAAAGTCATCGCGAAGGAAGGCGCTGATGGACTACTTGGACTTGCCATAGAACATCCAGACTATCCGAAAGGACTCGGTATTGTTGTCAAAATCGCTCACGGCTGGAACTCTCAAGCCATGTGGTATGTTGCCCGTGCAGTTCTTGGTGTACTCGGAATAAACTTGCGAAACCCGTACCCACTTCACAGACAAAAAGCATTCATTGTCCCAGGAATTGTACCCGAGCATTACCTTCCTCATCTGGAAAAGTTACCGACTTGGGATGAATGGGATCCAGATCAAGACAGATGGCTGTACGATGTGGAGATGTGAGCATGCTCGAAATCAAGAACTACATCGGCGGAGTCTTTCAAGCCGCATTGGATGGAGAGACTCTTGAGGATTACAACCCAGCAACCGCTGAATGTATTGCAACGATCCCCCGCTCTAAGGTGAACGATGTCCAAATGGCTGTCGATGCTGCGCATTCAGCCCAGTCGGAATGGGGGGCTCTTTCAATGCTTGAACGCGCAGATTGGCTCGACCGCATCGCTGACGCACTGGAAAAGAAACATGAACACATTGCTCAGACTGAATCGATGGATACTGGAAAACCAATTTCACTTGCTCGCCGCGTTGATGCTTCGCGCTCAGTCAGTAACTTTCGATTCTTTGCTGGTTTCAGTCGAGAACAATCTGAAATGACGTTTGAAATGGCTGATGCAATGAACTATGTCCACCGTTCGCCGGTTGGAACTGTTGGTCTCATCACACCGTGGAATCTACCTCTGTATCTCCTTAGTTGGAAAGTAGCTCCTGCACTGCTGATGGGGAATACAATTGTTGCCAAGCCGAGTGAAATCACACCGCTCACAGCCAACATTTTGGCGGAAACCTTGCATGAATTGGACTTACCTTCTGGAGTGTTTAACCTCGTGCATGGGCTTGGGCCTGAGGTTGGTCAATCCATCCTTGAAGCACCCGGCATCAAGGGTATTTCCTTTACCGGAGGCACAGCGACCGGAAGAATTGTGGCACGAACTGCTGCGCCTATGTTCAAGAAATTGTCATTGGAACTGGGCGGAAAAAACGCAACAATCGTGCTCAAAGATGCCGACCTCACACTGGCCGTAGACGGTGCAGTACGTGCTGCCTTCACAAATTCGGGGCAAGTGTGTCTCTGTGGTTCACGAATTTTAGTCGATTCGGCAATAGCAGAAGAGTTCACCAAGCGCTTTATCGAAAAGGTCAATTCAATCACGATTGGCAATCCGTCTCTTGATGAGACGGTCATGGGGTCAGTTATCTCACCTGAGCATCTTGAAAAAGTCGAGTCGTACATTGAATTAGGACTTGCCGAAGGGGGTACTGTGCTGACGGGTGGAACCCGGGCAATGACTGGCTTCACGGGTCCTGATGGGGTTGGAGCCTTTCTGCGACCAACGGTTGTATCAGGCCTATCCTACGCATCCCGATGTGCGACTGAGGAAATCTTTGGTCCAATGGTTACGCTTCACACATTTGATTCAGAAGAGGAAGCCATTGTCATGGCCAATCATTCCGAATACGGCCTAGCTGGTTCTGTTTGGACCAAGGACCTGGAACGTGGTCGTAACTTTGCGACGAAAATCGATACTGGAATCGTATGGGTGAATACCTGGCTACACAGAGACCTAAGAACACCTTTCGGCGGTGTGAAGAATTCTGGCGTAGGGAGAGAAGGCGGTAAGTGGTCGATGGAATTCTTCTCGGAAATGACCAACATTTGCGTCAAAAACTCAGATTCTCCAGAGTAAACATATCTTCAAAAGGTAAACGCCGATTTTGGGTTTATGTCTCAACTGCCGCTGTTCGTTCTCCCGATGGTACTGATGCCAGGAGAAATTCAAGAATTACGAATATTCGAACCAAGATACAGACAAATGCTCGATGACTGTCTGCTTGATGAAAATAATTTCGGCGTGGTGTTGAACGACCCGTTCTCACCAACAAATGCTTGGGATGGACCACGAACACATGGTTGTGAGGCTGAAATTCTTCATCACGAAACCAAAGGCAGCAATCATTTCGTGCAAATCATCGGTAGGAGACGATTTACGGTTACGGACGTCACTGCTCCAGCATTGCCCCCATTCAGTGCTCCGATGTTTGAGGAAGTGGTTGAAGACGATGGGATCTTACCCGATGTCCAACAACTGCTTGACATGATTCCAGACGATGCTGACCATTCAAAACTCTACATTAGTGCCAATGTGGAGTTCCACACAATGGATTCGAACATTACCACAGATCAACAATCCATTCTCAAAGGAATGATGAAACATGTCCTAACTCGTATTGGGACGGTCCTACGTATTGAAGACGATGTTTTGGAAATGTGGGTTAGGGAGCGGGTCAATCGAACAATCGACAAGGATTCAGACTCAATTTACGCTGTTGCTGGCCTTATACTCTCTACTTTAGAAGCAAAACAGCAAATCCTTGCATCCTCAACCATTGACGAAGCGATTGAAGAATTGATTCATAATGTGGCCATGGTGCAGGACGACGAGGAATAAGTCCTGCGAGGGTTTCAAATCAAACTTAACTGTGGCACATCCATGTCGGTTCACAAGGAAGCGCGCAAGATTACCACCCACACACTCCAGGAGATGAAGCGTGCTGGCGAAAAAATCACCATGCTGACCGCTTACGATTACTCACTGGCTAAACTTGTTGACAAAGCGGGTGTCGATGTCATCTTGGTCGGAGACTCTGCGTCGAATGTTATGGCAGGACAGGTCACAACCGTACCGATTACTCTTGAGCACATGATTTACCACGCACAATGTGTTCAAAGAGCAGTCGATCGTGCATTGATTGTCGTCGATATGCCCTTTGGTACATACCAAGGAAACTCTGCTATCGCACTGGAATCTGCAATTCGAATCATGAAAGAATCTGAAGGCCATGCCGTCAAGCTTGAAGGCGGTGCTGAAATATTGCAATCCATCGAGCGAATCCTTACCGCTGGAATACCCGTAATGGGTCACCTCGGCCTAACCCCTCAATCCATCTACAAGTTTGGAACATACACAGTCCGTGCGAAGGAAGATGAAGAGGCTGAGAAACTTATTGAGGATGCAAAGTTACTCGAAAAGGCCGGCTGCTTTGGAATTGTATTGGAGAAAATACCTCGCGAACTTGCTAAGAAAGTCAGTGAAGCCATCTCCATACCTACGATTGGAATTGGAGC
>JABIWF010000086.1 GCA_018701175.1 Methanobacteriota archaeon | reverse complement strand
TTCGCCGCCGCAGGTATCGATTTGGCTGATTTTGATACACCCGAAGAAAACGATACACTGTCAGACATTTTGCTTCACCACGTCTACGCCGGTGAAGTCCCAGCAAGCGCAGTCACCGACGGCATGCTGGCGACAATGGTTAACGGCGATAAAGTGAAGTTCGGTGTTAGTGGAGGTACAGTTACTGTAGGCGCTGCCACTGTAACAACCGCTGATGTCGTGTCTTCGAACGGAATTATTCACGTCATTGACACAGTATTATTGCCTCCTGTAGACATACCGGCAACAGCTCAAAGCACTACTATTCACGATTCATTGGTCGCTGCCGTCATTCAGGCAGACCTCCTCACAACTCTCCAAGGCCCGGGGCCGTTCACCGTCTTTGCACCAACTGACCAAGCGTTTGTTGATGCAGGTATAGATTTGCCATCGCTCGACACACCGGAGGGCAAAGCAACGCTATCCGACATACTTCTCTATCACGTCGTCTCATCAGAAGTTCCTGCTTCTGCAGTCGCCGATTGTACGGAAACTGACGCAGCGAATGGGCAACCACTCGCTTTCACGGTCGGAGACGGCGTTATGGTTAACGATGCCAATGTTGTCATGACCGATGTCATCACCAGCAACGGCCTCATTCACGTCATCGACAAGGTTTTGTCACCAAGCGAGACACCGAACGACATTCCACGGACGGCTCAATGCACAGGCATTCACGACTCGTTGGTCGCTGGTGTCATCCAGGCAGAATTACTGGAGACTCTCCAAGGACCAGGGCCTTTCACTGTATTCGCACCGACTGACCAAGCCTTCGTCGATGCTGGAATTGACTTGGCAGCACTCGATACGCCAGAAGGTAAGGCAACGCTCGCAGACATCCTCCTCTACCACGTTGTCGCAGGAGAAGTGCCTGCAGCGAATGTTACAGATTGCATGTCTGCAACCGCTGTAAACGGGCAACCGCTTTCGTTCACCGTTGGCTCAAGCGTCATGGTCAACGGCGCTACTGTCATCCAAGCAGATGTCGGCACAAGCAACGGATTCATCCACGTGATCGATCAAGTACTCACTCCAACCGATACACCGAACGACATTCCACGAACAGCACAATGCACTGGGATTCACGATTCACTTGTTGCTGGCGTTATCCAAGCAGAACTCCTCGAGACGCTTCAAGGAACTGGTCCTTTCACACTCTTTGCACCAACTGACCAAGCTTTCGCAGATGCCGGAATTGACCTTGCATCTCTCGATACGCCAGAAGGCAAGGCAGCACTCACCGACATCTTGCTCTACCACGTTGTCGCTGGCCAAATTCCATCATCCGCAGTAACAGAATGTCTCACTGTCGATGCCGTTAACGGAAATCCTGTCGCCTTTACAGTTGGAGACAGCGTCATGATTAACGATGCAACCGTCACACTTGCAGATGTGAACACCAGTAATGGTGTCATCCATGTCATCGACAAAGTGTTGACTCCGACCACCACACCAAACGATGTCCCACGCACTGCTCAGTGCACCGGTATTCACGACTCATTGGTTGCAGGTGTCATCCAAGCAGGCCTTCTCGAAACGCTTCAAGGGCCTGGTCCATTCACTGTCTTTGCTCCAACCGACCAAGCATTCACCGATGCTGGAATCGATTTGGCTGCACTTGACACACCCGAAGGTCAAGCAACATTGAGCGATATTCTGCTCTACCACGTCGTTGCAGGTGAAGTTCCTGCTGCCAATGTGACAGACTGTATGTCTGCTACCGCTGTGAACGGAAACCCTCTCTCGTTTACCGTTGGATCTTCGGTCATGGTTAACGGAGCAACCGTCACTGCCACAGATGTTGCTACAAGTAACGGTATCATCCATGTTATCGATAAGGTACTGTCTCCAACAGAAACTCCGAACGACATCCCTCGCACTGCGCAATGCACGGGTATTCACGACTCACTGGTCGCTGCAGTCATTCAAGCGGATTTACTCGAGACACTGCAAGGACCAGGCCCATTCACTGTGTTTGCACCGACTGACCAAGCGTTCACCGATGCAGGCATCGATTTGGCTGCATTGGATACGCCAGATGGTAAGGCTGCACTTGCCGACATTCTGCTCTATCACGTTGTATCTGGGGAAGTCCCAGCAGCAAACGTTACCGAATGCATGTCTGCTACCGCAGTCAACGGACAACCGCTCTCGTTCACAGTCGGGGATTCCGTCATGGTGAACGGAGCAACAGTCACTCTGGCAGACGTCAGCACCAGCAACGGCGTGATTCACGTCATCGACAAGGTACTGTCACCTACAGACACACCAAACGACATTCCTCGCACAGCACAATGCACCGGTATTCACGATTCACTGGTTGCCGCAGTCGTACAAGCTGAGTTACTCGCGACCCTGCAAGGAAACGGGCCTTTCACCCTATTCGCTCCTACTGACCAAGCATTCGCCGATGCCGGCATTGATTTGGCAGCATTGGACACCGCTGAAGGCAAAGCAACACTGACGGACATTCTGCTCTACCACGTTGTTGCTGGAGCAGTTCCTTCCTCAGCAGTCACTGAGTGCATGTCTGCAACAGCAGTCAACGGTCAACCGCTCTCGTTTACCGTTGGGGATACTGTCATGGTCAACGGAGCAACCGTAACCTTGGCAGACGTCAACACCAGCAACGGTGTAATCCATGTCATCGACAAGGTTCTCTCACCGACCGATACACCGAATGATTTGCCTCGCACAGCACAATGCACAGGCGTTCACAACTCATTGGTTGCAGCAGTGATTCAAGCCGAACTCTTGGCAACGCTCCAAGGTGAAGGGCCGTTCACGCTCTTTGCTCCAACCGACCAAGCATTTGCTGATGCCGGTATCGACTTGGCAGCATTGGACACACCAGAAGGAAAAGCTGCATTGACGGATATTCTCCTCCACCATGTCTACTCTGGCGCTGTCATGAGTGCAGATATCACCGACGGAATGGTCGTTCAGATGGTCAACGGCGACAACATTACACTGACGGTAACGACTGGAATGAGCGCTTCGGTTCTCATTGGCAACGCCACGGTTACCGGCGCTGATGTGATGACCTCCAATGGTGTCATCCACGTTATTGACAAGGTATTGATGCCTCCAGTTGAAGATGCTACTGACACGACTGATACAACCGACACAACCGGCCAAACCGACGGTGCAAGTGGCGATTCAGATGATGAAGGCGGATACCTTTGGATTCTCATCGTAGTGCTGTTAATCCTTGGTGGCGGCGCAGGCGGACTCTTGTTTATGCGTAACCGAGGTGGAAATGATGATGATTCGAAGGAGTTCGGCCAAGGCGGTTTAGTCAACCAACTGCAACCAATTTCCACCACTTCATATGCTGGAATACAAACTGCAGCTTCAACCGCTTACGCAACTGAACCTGCTCAGCAGTATCAATCCGTTCAACAAACCCAGCAATACCAACCTGTACAGCAAGTTGCTCAGGTGGCACAGCCGGCACAAGTCGCAGCAGTTGCCCAAGTCCAGGAAGTTCAGCCGGTACAAACTGTGGAAGTCATCCCACAACCTGCGGTTGCCGAACCTACAGTTCTGCGACAATGGACCGATGAAGCAGGTTATACCTGGAGAGCAATGGACGACGGCAACACCTACTGGTGGACCGGAACTGAATGGCAAAAGTACTCTTGAGTGAGTCTACAGGTTGTTCAGGATCTGACTGCAGGTCTTCACGGTGCAAAATTCACCGTGAAGGCTTGCCAGTGCAGCAGTGTGAATAAGGTCAGCATCCAGTATCTCGCCATCCGGTGATTCTCGAGGAAACGTTGCGCAAGCATCAGAGACTAACTCTACATCAAAGCCGAAGTTTCCCGCCATTCTCACCGTAGTGGATACGCAGTGATTGGTTGTGAGTCCGGCAATGACCAGACTTGTTCTTCCGTTTTTACGCAGGTATGCTTCGAGTGTGGTGCCGATAAAACCGCTGTTGACGTTTTTGACGAACTCTTTTTCACCGTTCACTGGAATTGCCCAATCGTAGAATTCAAAGCCTGGTGCATCTGGTTGCAGTGGACTATCATCTTCAGTAGATGAATGGCGTACATGGATTATATTTTGATTCTCAAGCCTCCATTGATGGATGAGCGATTTTGTATTCTCCTCAAAGTTTGGATTGTTACGAACCCCCCATTTCGGGTCATCGAATCCCTTTTGGCAATCAATGAGCAACAGAGTTCGGTTTTTTGATGATTCCATGATTTTCACGCCCATTACAAAATCCAAACATCAACAATTCGAACATAGAACATGTAGGAAAAGACCAGCAGAGATGGAACCAGCCACCCCATGTAGAGTGTTTTATTGATTGGTCTCAATTGTTTTTCTCCGTTACGAAGCGCTTGAATGGACGCCCACAAGAGGTAGACGAAGGCTGCGTAAATAAGCGGGGAGCCCGGATTGAAATCCAGTGCACTTGGTACGTCCAAGTGAGTTATGGCGACAAATCCGCGTGACATTCCACAAAAGGGGCATTCATGACCAGTTGCATGGAAGATTGGACACAGCTTCATTCCGTCGACTCGGCCGTGCGGTAGGACTGCTGAAACCACCAGTGCGCCGCTGGTGACAGCGGCAGTGATGGATGCGGCATTGATTCCCGGCCATTTCATTGTTGAGTCCTTGAGATTGAGGTTAATCTCCTTTTTGTCGGCAGAACCATTATAATACGACATGCAAAGCGGAGGTCATGCAACCACAAGGCATGGAACAAGCAGCAATGACATCAGACAAAGATTGGACAGTACTACTGATCCTTTCTATCCTCCTCGGAGGACTGGGTGTGGACCACTTCTACACCGGAAAGATTGGAACCGGAATCCTCAAGCTCATCACCGGCGGCGGATGCATGGTTTGGGCTATCATCGATATCATCATGGTTGCTACCGGTTCGTTCAAGGACTCCAACGGCCTTCCAGTCACCAACAAGTGATTCGCCCTCTAGGCAACACTTCTCAGTATTGAACGGTTCTGCTGTGGCTTCGCCATAGCGCTCAGAATATACCCTGGTTTCCCACGTCTGGTTTCCAAGAAACACGCTCGACCTAGATTTGCCTCTTGCGAGAGGCTAAGCAATGAACTGAAAGCATTCAACAGATGAACAATTATTCGTTCATTCAAACAAACACTGTGGTTCAATCACGATCTGAACGATGATTTTGGTTACCACGGTCATTTCGAGAACGGTTGTCTCTTCGAGGGCGACTCGATTGCTCTCCACTCGATGAACGGTTGTTGTTTTGTCGGGAACTGTTGCTCTGCCTTCCTCGGTTTGAGTTTGACTTTTGATTCCGTGGGCGCTTTTTTGTCCCGGACTTTTCTTTGATTTTACCAGGCTTTTGCCCAGGTTTGGGAATCGCTCCAATGAAATGGAATGGGTGCGAACTCTCGACTGGAATCTCTTTTCCAATCAGTTGCTGAATGCCGACCAAGTATCCGCTTTCAGAATCGTCACAAAAGGCGTATGAAATGCCGCTACGACCTGCACGGGCTGTTCTTCCAATACGGTGAACGTAACTTTCAGGTTCATTCGGTAAATCGTAGTTGAAGACGTGCGTGATTCCGTCGACATCAATTCCTCTGCTTGCAATATCAG
>JABIWF010000064.1 GCA_018701175.1 Methanobacteriota archaeon | reverse complement strand
TTGTTATCATTCGAGATTTTGTAGTTGATATTCCTCTGTTCATTGGATTCAAATTGAATGAGTTCGCTGCTTGAGTCTGTAATAGTGATTCGTCCAGCAACAACTTCTTCACGAACTTCAACCGTAACTGGAAGGTCAAAATACCGTGCTTCATCAGAGTCTACTCCTTCTTCAATAACCCGCACGAAGACCGTGTGCATACCTGCTTCAACGTTCTTACCGAGCGTCAAATCCAATTTGAGGTCTACGTATTCATCTTGTTCCAGGTAGACGACAACCATGTTCGATTCGGTCCCGTTTGAAAGTTCGTAATCCCAAGTGCCGTACATAGGGTCGCCGTTTGGTTCTTCAGTGTTGCGTTCAAGGTCGCTTGGATTGATGATTCTCCATGTGGTTTGTCCAAGGCCTTCTGTTGAGTCGGTTATTCGCATGTTGTAATACACGCTGCTGTCAGGAGCAACTGGGCCTACTGTGCCAAGCGTACCGCCATCCGAATCCGCTATCACTTCGACCAGAATTCCAAACGTTCGATGAACGGTAAACGCTACATCTGTACTCAGTTCAGTATCACTGGTACTCGATACTGAAAAAGCAACCATACCAATATCCTGTGCATCACGTTCGCTTGGAGGGAATACATCCATACGAACGGTAAGGATTTGATTTGAACCAATATCTGGAGTTAATGAGTAAATGCCCTCTTCAGTGAGTTCCATTCCAGTATCGTTGTCGTAGAACTTGTATTGCCATGCATCGGGTAAGTCTGTAACTCGGAGGCGGAAAGCATCTGTGATGAACCCGGCGTTAAACACATCAACGAAAAATTCGCCTTTGGTATCGCCAGCGTCAACATAGTGTGAGAGGGACTCGTCGTACGCCTCTGGACGGGTTGAATCTGCAATTTGTATTTGGTGCTCAAAGTCCTCAAAGACTGAAATTCGAGGCGGTGCAAGGACTTCAGATTCTTCTATGGAGAGCGTGATGGTCTTGATTGAAACTTGGTCGTTTTGAGCGTTTTCAGTATCTGCATACGCTCTAGCTTCAATTTCGATGCTGCTAGGAGCGGAAGTCAAATCACCATCAACAACATCAAAAGAAAGGATAGGTCGAGCAAACGAGCCTCCTCCGTTAAGGGTGTAACCGCCTGATTGATCCCAAACAGGGTCAGACCATGAACTCGGGAAAGGCGAGCCAACCAAATCGAAGATAACATTCATCGAAGAAGAGGTCGAACCTGTATGTTCAATCATGAATTCAATACTCGAAGTTTGACCGGGCGCAATGAGCACTGTGTCCGGTTGAGCTGAAGGAAGTGAGAGATACATATCGTATTCAATGAACGTGATTCCGGGGTGTTCAAACACGAGTGTATGGCCTTGAAGGTCACTGATTTCAAGTTGAAGTGGATAATCACCTGCTGTAGTCCCAGAGTCGTATGTGAATGTGTAATTGCCGATGAGGCCTTCGTTGTCAAGTTTCAAATCATCGTCTTCAAACGATTTGTCGAAGACGGAATTCGCACCGTTTGGTGTACTCAATATGAGGTCAACGCCTTGGATGTCATCGCGGCCAAATGCGTCACGGACATCTACTGTGAACTGCATAGTGCGGAATTCAGGGCGGTGGTTTGGTGACCATTCAGTAACTTCAGGGTCCGTGAAACTCGCACCGGGTCTGTGGACCTTCACCGAGGAGTCTGCCAGAGCATTGGCTTTGAGTTCAAGTTTCGAGAATCCGTTGGTTTGTTCAACGTCTCCGAATGCCACATTGACTTCGCAGTTGTCTCCGCCAATGCCGCCGCCACCACTGCTCTCACAGGTGGCCTGTGCATCGATATCAAGTTCGATTTGCTTGCCGTTTTCAACGGTAAAGCCATTCGATGAAATCTCAAAATCGATAACGCTCAAGGTCCACGGGCAAGCGCTCGTACCGAATGTACCGCCAGTACACGGGTCTTCGATGGTCTCGGAGAACGAATCAATTTCACTGCCACCAGCGCCGAGTGAATAGGTGATGTCTGCATTCGAACCTGTTGTGCCTCTAAATTGAATGTACAACGACAGAGTAACGATGTCTGTGCTTCCACGACCGTAGACTTGCAAGTCAGAAATCATCTCGTTCGATTGGAAGGTGATGCCACCAAGGGCGCTTTCCTCTTGGTGCGATCCGGAAGGTTCCTCGGTGGTGATTGAGCCATCGCCACCGCTCTCTGAGGTCATCTCATCGAGATACAGATCGTAGGATTGGCACGACGAACAATCGCTTCCCGCAGAAGAGATAGTAGGCTCTTCAGCCAGCGTATTTTCCTCGCTGGACACAATGTCCTGAGGGACGGACATTGGCAGTACTGAGCCGACCATGAGGACAACAAGTAGCATTGGCAAAAGTCGATTCACGGAAGTTGAATGTTGAGAGGACACCCTGTTCACCATCTCGGCCTGTCCCGCCGAGTGTTAAACGGTTTTGCATTGGTTGTTCACCAAAACCCTCCCTCTGCGAGGGGGAAACAGAAAGTGGATTGGTGCAGGGGGTGGGATACGAACCCACGAACCCATACGGGACCGGATCTTAAGCCCGGCGCCTTTGACCACCTCAGCCACCCCTGCAGGCTACCGTACCATCAAGAGGATTTGAAGAAAACCCTTCGACACTTGCCTAAGGTGCTACTGACCAGCCGCCATCAACTTCGATAACCTGGCCGGACAAATATGGGGCATCGAGCAGGATCAAGATGGCATTCGCCATGTCTTCAACCTCTCCGGCCCGGCCTAATGGAATCTTCTCGATGACAGAGGCAAAGTGTTCAGCCTCCCATTCAGCTGCCATGATTGCCCCAGGGGCAACGCAATTCACTCGAATATCAGGCGCTAAGTCGCCAGCGAGATTCATCATGAGTTGGCGCAGAGCCGCTTTACTTGATGTATAATGCGAGAGGCCTTTCCAAGCCCGCCCTAGAGATGTATCAATCATCCCAATAACACAGCCGTTCGCAGATCTAAGAGGTTCAATTAGCCGTTGAGTGAGGAGGAATGGAACCTCGACATGTATGCGGTTGTTCAAGCGAAGTTCTTCGAGAGAAACTTCCTCGAAGTTCATTGAATTATAGATTGATGCATTGTGGATCAATCCGTGCAATCCACCGTTGATTTTGACGGAATCGTGGACGAGAATATGTTGGATAAGTTGTTCAAGTTCCTCGTCGCTATCAAGGTCTGCTCTGACAATTTCCGCTGATGCGGGGGTGCCGTTTTCGCGTTGGTATGAATCAAGGAAGTTTTGGGCATCTTCCACCGAGTTGCGCACATGAAGAAACACGAACCATCCATCCGCCAAAAGTTTAGCAGCAGTCGCAGCCCCAATTCGCTTACCGCTGCCGGTAATCAGCGCTACTCGTTGCCCCATGTTGACTACGAACCGTTCAACCCTCATCAATGCTGTTAAACAAGAACACTATGAATGTTTTAAAATTGAGAATTTGATGATGATTGCAACAGTGGTGCAAAGTACACCTTTTTGAGAGGCAATGCCTCGGGGTAATCAAGGGGGAGCAGAGGTGTCGGGCAAACAACTTCCTATGGCGAGTAAAACGCCACCTGCATTGCGCGCTAAACCGAAGCGTGAACGGCTGCCATCATGGTTCAAGACGTCGCTTCCATCCGGTAAAGAACAAGCACTCTTCAACAAAACGAAGGCTGCAGTAAAAGACAACGCACTCCACACCGTTTGTCAAGAAGCACGCTGTCCGAATATTCACGACTGTTGGGCGAGTGGTGATGCGACATTCATGGTTGCAGGACAGGAATGTACCAGAGGCTGCCGATTCTGTGCAGTTGGAACGATCAAAACACCCCCTCCTCTCGATACGAGCGAGCCGGAACAACTCGCAGACGCTGTTGATTCAATGAATCTACGTCACGTCGTAATCACGGTCGTCAACAGAGACGATTTACCGGACAGTGGTGCTGAGCATTACAAACAATGCATCGACGCAGTACACCTTCGCCGACCAGAAATCACGATTGAGTTGTTGTGCTCTGACTTGGCAGGCGACCATGAGGCTCTCGAACATCTCTTGCGCAACAGCCCACTGTCTGTGTTTGCGCACAACGTTGAATGCGTCCCGAGACTGGACAAAACCGTACGTGACCATCGCGCTTCATTCTCCCAGTCTCTCGAAATTCTCCGTCAAGCCAAAGTGCTTCGACCCGACATTATTACCAAATCTTCGCTGATGGTTGGCGTCGGAGAGACGGATGAGGAAATTACAGAAGCCTTGCACCTCCTACGTGATGCCAACGTTGACCTGATCACCATCGGCCAATACCTGGCACCGTCCTCCAAACATCTTACAGTGGACCGATTCCCTGAACCAGAAATGTACGATATATGGGCTAAAGACGCTATTGAAATGGGCTTTGCCGGTATTGCCAGTGGACCTCTTGTCCGTTCTTCGTTCAAAGCAGGATTACTGCTGCGAAAGACGCTCGATTCAAACAATCAAGAAACGATGCCTGGTGCGTATGTCTACGTCGCTCAACACCAAAGCGATTCACCGACACCACTTAAGACAGAGATGGAGTGAGGTGGAACAATGACCGAGAGAGTGACTGCCACAACCAAGCCGTACACTATCGGTCGTCCGCCGTTCCGACCCGGCGAAGATGCTGATTTCGGTGGTAAGTTTACTGAACAGCCCGGTGACCTTCATCGACCTGACCCAGTTACAAGCACAGCTCAAGATACGGTTACTCACGCATCCGGTTTAGTCCGTGTTCTTGATGACAACGGCGTAGCAAGCGGCGAATGGAATCCAATGCTTGATGCAGAAACGATGATTCAAGGTCTTGAATACATGATGCGCCTGAGAATTTTCGACGACCGTATGATCAAGATGCAACGAACCGGTAAACTCTCCTTTTACATGCGTTCCTTCGGAGAAGAAGCAATCGCTATTGCTCAAACAATGGCACTCGAGACTCAAGACTGGATCTTCCCCTCTTACCGACAACCTGGCGCTCAGTTTGTCCGGGGCCGTGATATGGTCAGTATGATTTGCCACTGCATCGGAAATACAGAAGACAATGTGAAAGGGCGTCAAATGCCAGTCCACTATACCTGGAAAGAAGGGCGGTTCATTTCGATTTCATCTCCTGTAGGCACTCAATTCTCGCAAGCTGTTGGAGTCGCAATGGCAAGCGCCTACAAAGGCGACGACGAAGTCTGTATTTCGTGGCTCGGCGATGGAACATCCGCTCAAGGCGATTACCATTACGCCCTCAATTTCGCCTCGACATTCAAACCACCAGTAATTCTTAATGTCGTTAACAACCAGTGGGCAATCTCTACCCACGCAAACCTCGCAACCGGCGGACGAACATTCGCTGAGCGTGGTCTTGCTTACGACATTCCATCAATCAGAGTCGATGGCAACGATTTCCTCGCCCTTTACAGTGTTACGAAATGGGCACGTCTACGCGCTGCTGCTGGACTCGGCGCAACTCATATCGAAGTCTACACCTACAGAGCAGGTGCACACTCTTCCTCTGACGATTCCTCTGCGTACAGACCTAAAGATGAATTCAAACAATGGCCCGGCGGCGACCCAATTCTACGATTGAAAGAGCACTTGATTAAAGCCGAACTCTGGGATGAAGAGCGTCATGCTGCTTTGGCAGAGAAAATCGATGATGAAGTCATGACATCATACAAGGCTGCGTGTGAATTTGGAGACTTAGCAAGCGGACCATACCCCCCTGCCTCTACCATTTTTACTGAAGTCTACGAAACCGTTCCGTGGCATGTTCAAGAACAACGTGAGGAACTCGGTAAGTGAGGTGCTAGTATGGTAGAAATGAACATGATTAAAGCACTGAACTCGGCCCTCGAAGTTCAACTTACAAAAGACAAGAATGTCGTTATTTTCGGCGAAGACGTCGGATTTTTTGGCGGCGTATTCCGAGTAACGGACGGACTGCAGAAGAAATTTGGAGAACATCGGGTCTTTGATTCACCTCTTGCAGAAGGCGGTATTGCCGCCATTGCAATGGGAATGGGCCTCAATGGTTTGCGACCTGTGGCAGAGATTCAATTCGCAGATTACATCTTCCCTGCATACGACCAAATCGTCAATGAAATTGCAAAGGTTCGTCACCGCTCGGGTGGAGAGTTTACCGCACCGTTGACGTTCCGCACACCTGCTGGTGGTGGAATCAAGGGTGGACACCACCACTCACAATCGCCCGAAGCACAATTCACGCACACACCTGGCCTCAAAGTGGTCTACTGTTCGAACCCTTACAATGCAAAGGGATTGCTCACATCGGCGATAGAATGCAACGACCCAGTCATATTCTTTGAGCCAAAGCGGTGCTATCGAGGCCCGTTTTACGGCGACCCACACAATGTCCCAACTTGGGCAGGCCATCCTGATAGCGATGTGCCAGAAGAACACTACACTGTACCTCTTGAAGAAGCACGAATCGTACGCGAAGGCAGTGCTTGCACCGTGATAGCATGGGGAACAATGGTCCATGTGAGTGAGCAAGCCATCAAGGACTCCGGAATCGATTGCGAACTCATCGATTTGCAGACATTGGTTCCATGGGACAGAGATACTGTCGTGAATTCAATCAAGAAAACCGGACGATGCGTTATCGTTCACGAAGCACCGAAAACAAGTGGTTTCGGCGCTGAAATGAGTGCATCGATTCAAGAACGTTGCTTCTACCACCTCGAAGCACCTATTACTCGAGTGACAGGATGGGACACACCCTTCCCTCACACCACAGAATGGGATTACATCCCAAGTCCAGCGCGAATCGCTGAAGCAATAAAGAAAACACAGGAGGAATGAGTATGGGAACATTTGCATTTAAAATGCCAGATATCGGAGAAGGCGTCGTCGAAGGCGAAGTTGTAGAATGGATGGTCGCTGTAGGAGACAGCGTCAAAGAAGACGATCCTATTCTTTCTGTAATGACCGACAAAGCAACTGTAGAAATTCCATCACCGGTTGATGGTAAGGTGACCAAGGTCATCGGAGAAGCCGGTGACATCCTACCGGTTGGTGTCGTTTGCATCGAGTTTGAAGTCGATGGCGACGGTAATGCATCCGCATCTGCTCCTGCTCCTGAAGCGAAGGTTGAACCTGCCCCGGCTCCCGAGCCAAAGGCAGAACCGGCGCCTGCCCCTGCCCCAACTCCAGCACCGGCTGCTACGCCTGCTCCTGCTCCTGCGGTAGTCGAGCGTGCACCTGGAACAAAGGCCTTGGCAAGTCCAGCCGTACGCCAAAGAGCACGCCAAGCAAACGTTGACCTCAATTTCGTTGCGGGCTCTGGCCCTGCAGGACGCATCAGTCATGCTGACCTCGATGCACACATCGCAGGCGGAGCAAACGGAGCAAGCCGTGCTCGACCAATGGGCGCATCTGCTCGAGTAGAGAAGAACGGAACTGAAGACATCAAAGTCATCGGATTGCGAAGAAAGATTGCAGAAGGTATGGTTTCATCCTACTCGACCATCCCTCACTTTTCTTACTTTGAAGAGGTCGATGTCACCGCTCTTGAAGAACTACGACAACACCTCAACGCAACACGCCCGGAAGGTGCACCAAAACTCACTTACTTACCTTTCATCATGCAGGCTCTGGTTAAGGCACTCGATGAACGACCGGAATGCAACGCTCTTTACGATGACGATTCCAATGTAGTCACCCGGCATGAGGCAATTAACCTCGGTATCGCAACCCAAACCGACAGAGGATTGTTTGTCCCTGTTGTCAAGCACGTCGAAGCAATGGATATCTGGCAGGCTGCTACTGAGATGACACGAGTCACCAGCGCAACTCGCGATGGAAAAGCAACTGCTGATGATTTGTCAGGCTCGACATTCACAATCACAAGCCTCGGACGGCTTGGAGGATTAGGCGCCACACCAATCATCAACAAACCAGAAGTCGGAATCCTTGGCGTCCATAACGCAAAAGATCGTGCAGTCGTTAAAGATGGAAACATTGTCATTCGTAGAATCATGAATCTCTCATCCTCTTGGGATCACCGAGTTGTTGATGGTCACGACGGTGCGAGCTTGGTTCATCTCATCAAGTCCTACCTCGAACATCCAGCGACCATATTCATGTGAGGTGCTTTGTATGCAAACGAAAAAATGTCAAGTTCTTGTTATCGGAGCTGGCCCCGGAGGTTATGTTGCAGCAATTCGTGCTGGACAACTTGGCCTCTCAACCATTATCGTCGAAGGAGAAAAAGCCGGAGGCACTTGCCTGATTCGTGGATGTATACCTTCTAAGGCACTCATTCATGCTGCTCACAAGTTCCACAGTCTTTCCAAGCATGCTTCCAACGATGGACACATGGGAATCTCGATACCAGGGCCTGCTGAACTCAACATGGCAAACTTGGTCGGCTGGAAAGAAGGTATTGTTACGCGTCTCAACAAAGGTGTTGAACATCTCCTGAAGAATGCCGGTGCCGAACTCATCACTGGGTGGGCAGAGTTCCAAGATGCGAAGACCGTCAAAGTTGGAGAAGGAAAGGATGCAACAATTATTCAAGCGGAACATGTCATTCTAGCGAACGGTTCGGTTCCGATTGAACTCCCGTTCATGCCGTATTCTGAAAATGTCATTTCCTCCCGTGAAGCACTGTCACTTGAGGAATTACCTCAGCATGTCGCAATTGTTGGCGGAGGATACATCGGCCTGGAACTCGGAATCACCTTCCGAATGCTCGGCTCAGAAGTGACCGTCGTTGAAGCAATGGACAGCGTCCTTCCAATTTTCGACAAAGAACTGCGACGGCCATTGGAAATTGCCATCAAGAAGCAAAAAATCAAGACCCATCTCGGGGTTTTTGCCAAGGGTGTTGAATAGACAAAAGACGGACGTTGCCAACTCAATTTCATCGACAAGAACGAGAAGGATGAGAAGAAAATGCAGAATGTTGTCGTCGACAAAGTTCTCGTCACTGTAGGACGCAAACCGAATTCAGCAGCACTTGCCCCAACGGGTGTAGCACTGGATGAACGTGGATTTGTCAAAGTTAACGACCGATGTGAAACCAATATGCGTGGAGTCTACGCCATTGGTGATGTCTGCAACTCCGGCGAAATGCTTGCACACGTTGCATCGTTCCAAGGTGAAATGGTTGCTGAAATTATCGCAGGTCACAAGCGTGCTTACGACCCTGTTGCCGTTCCTGCAATCGTCTTCACAGAACCCGAGATCGTCTCTGTTGGACTTTCGCCTGAAGAAGCAAAAGCAGCTGGTCACCCAGTCATCACTGGAAAGTTCCCACTTGGAGCGAACGGTCGTGCCCTTACTCAAGAGGCTGAGAAATCTGCCGGTTTCATCCGTGTCTGTGCTCGTGAAGATGATCATCGAATCCTTGGCATCCAAGGCGTTGGAACACACATCAGTGAACTGGTCGGTGAATGGACGCTTGCTCTTGAAATGGGCGCGTTACTGGAAGATATTGCCGGTACAATTCATGCTCATCCAACAATGACTGAAATGACGCATGAAGGTGTTCTTGCGACACTCGGTCATGCGATTCACTCAGCATGAAGTGAAAGGTGCCTACGAGCAAGGAAAAGAAGCGTGAGACTAAACAACGCACTCAGGGCCTTACCCGTAGGGCTTGAAACCCCCGAGTAAGTTCCTACTTGCCCGAGACTGTATAAACTTCAACCAAGTTGAATCATGAACCGCAACTTAGACAGTCATCTGGAGTGTCAAGTGAGCAAGCAATTGCTTCGAGACTCGAGATGTCTTCTGCACGTCCAGCCAATCCACCAACCGTCTGGTCATCAGACTTCTTGGCTTCAACAGTAAACTGAATTGCGTCTGCAGCAGCCTTTGTTCGGAGGTAGTACATTCCTGTCTTCAGGCCTTGCTTCCAACCGTAAAAGTGCATAGAAGTAACCTTGGCCGGATTTGCATCCACCATGTGGATGTTGAGTGATTGGCTTTGGTCAACGTATGCACCACGATCGGCAGACATGTCAAGGACGTGACGTTGCTTGATTTCCCAAGTTGTTTTGTACAACTCTTTGACAGAATCTGGGATTCCTGAAATGTTTTGAATCGAGCCCTTGTGACGAAGGATTTCATCTTTCATATCAAGTCCCCAAAGGCCAAGTTCGATGAGATCACGAACCAAGTGCTTGTTGAGTACGATGAACTCACCCGAAAGCGTTCGACGGACATAGAGGTTCGAAGTGAAGGCTTCGAAACATTCGTTGTTACCCAAAATTTGGGAGGTCGAAGCAGTCGGCATTGGTGCTACAAGAAGTGAATTGCGCATTCCCTTTTCGACGATTTCGGCCTTCAAAGAAGTCCAGTCCCAACGACCGCTGTGATCGTTCATTCCCCAAAGGTCGAATTGAAGTTCGCCTCGGCTGGCAGGTGAGCCAGCGAAAGTCGAATACGGTCCTTCGGCAATTGCTGCATCCTTAGAAGCGGTACAGGCTGCAAAGTAAATCGTTTCAAAAATTTCTTTGTTGAGTTGTCGAGCCTCGGCACTTTCGAAGGGCAACTTGAGAAGTGCGAACGTATCTGCAAGACCTTGAACACCAAGACCGATTGGTCGGTGGCGCATATTGGAGTTGCGAGCCTCTTCAACAGGGTAAAAGTTGACATCAATAACTCGATTCAAGTTTCCAGTAGCATGGTAGGTGACATCGTAAAGGAGTTGATGGTTGAAAGTTTGATTTTCAAGATCCACGTACTTGTTGAGTGCAATCGATGCAAGATTACAAACAGCGACTTCATCTTTAGCAGTGTATTCCATAATCTCTGTGCAAAGGTTCGAAGAACGGATTGTCCCCAAGTTCTTTTGATTCGATTTCTTGTTTGCTGCGTCTTTATACAACATGTAGGGTGTACCGGTTTCGATTTGAGATTCAACGAGTTTGTCCCAAACAACACGTGCAGGAAGAGTTTCACGAGCCAATCCTTGAGCTTCATAGGATTCAAAGAGTTCTCTGAAATCTTCTCCGTAGGAGTCTTGAAGACCTGGGCATTCATTCGGACAGAAGAAGGACCAGTCAGCATTTTGCTCAACACGTTCCATGAACAAGTCAGGTGTCCAAAGGGCGTAGAAGAGATCGCGTGCACGGAGTTCTTCCTTGCCGTGGTTCTTCCTCAAGTCGAGGAAGGCAAGGATATCGGGGTGCCAAGGTTCGAGATAAATTGCGATTGAACCCTTACGCTTGCCGCCGCCTTGGTCAACATAACGCGCAGTGTCGTTGAACACACGAAGCATAGGAACAATTCCATTGCTCTGTCCATTGGTTCCTTTGATGTACGAACCTTTTGAACGGATGTGATGAATCGACAATCCAATACCACCTGCAGATTTTGAAATCAATGCACACTGTTTGAGTGTGTCATAGATTCCATCGAGGGAATCATCTTGCATGGTCAGTAAGAAACACGAAGACATCTGTGGAGTTGGTGTTCCTGAGTTGAAGAGAGTTGGAGTTGCGTGTGTAAAGTATCCTTGACTCATCAAGTCATAGGTTTCCAATGCCTTACCGATGTTGTGATGATGGATTCCAACTGCGACTCTCAAGAGCATGTGCTGAGGACGCTCTGCAATTTCTCCATTCAATCGCAAAAGGTAAGAGCGCTCCAAGGTCTTGAAACCGAAGTAGTCGTAGTTGTGATCACGCTTGTAATCAATATGGTTGTTGAGAACTTCTGCATTCTCCATAATGATGGCAAACACTTCCTCTGAGATGAGAGGTGCATGCTTACCAGATTCGGGGTCAATGTATTCTCGCAAGTCTGTAATGACATCAGTAAAAGTTGATTTCGTCGAGCGATGGAGGTCGTCGACACAAATTCGAGCTGCGAGGCGGCTGTAATCTGGATGCTGGGACGCAAGGGAGGCAGCAGTCTCAGCAGCGAGTTGATCGAGTTCACGGGTGGTGACTCCATCATACAATCCTTCAATTGTCAACTTCGTAACATGGCCTGGGTCAATCCAGTTTGGATCAAGACCGTACGTGAGTGTCTTCAATTTATCATGTATGGCGTCAAACCGCACATCTTCTCGTTCTCCTTTTCTGTTTACAACTTGCATTGTCATTTTTCGTCCTCCATGTGTTCTCAGTGAATTCGCAGTAAGTTCCTATAATTGAATACGGTTCAAAAGTCTTCGTCTACAGAGAAGCGCTGTTGGACGCTTCCAAGTGATGAATTGTCCATGACACCAGCCTTCTGGTATTCGGCGACTCGCTTTTCGAAGAAATTGGTCTTTCCTTGCATTGAAATCATTTCCATCCAAGGGAATGGGTTTCCAACATTGTAGAGTTTCGTTGCGCCGAGAGCAACGAGCAATCGGTCAGCAACGAATTGGATGTATTGCTTCATCAGATCCGAGTTCATTCCGATAAGAGATACAGGGAGAGCGTTGGTGACGAACTCTATTTCAATTTCCACCGCTTCAGCGATGATGCTACGAATGACGTTTTCACCAGCACCCTTCAGCAATTTGTTGTGCAACAGGCAAGCGAAGTCACAGTGCAAACCTTCATCGCGGGAAATAAGTTCATTCGAGAAGGTCAATCCTGGCATGAGCCCACGCTTCTTGAGCCAAAAGATTGCACAGAACGAACCAGAAAAGAAAATTCCTTCGATGGCTGCAAAGGCAACAAGTCGCTCGGCAAACGAACCTCGCTTACGGGAGAGCCATCGCATTGCCCATTCGCCCTTCTTCTTTACCGAAGGTACGGTTTCCAGTGCTTTGAACAAGTGGTCCTTTTCGTTCTCGTCAGTAATGTAAGTATCAATAAGAAGAGAATAAGTCTCCGCGTGAATGTTCTCCATCATGATTTGGAAACCATAGAATGCTCGGGCTTCTGGCCAGCAGACTTCGTTGGAGAAGTTCATCACAAGATTCTCGTTAACGATACCGTCACTTGCTGCGAAGAATGCGAGAATATGCTTCAAGAAATGCTTCTCATTCTCATTCAGTTCCTTCCAGTCCTTCAAGTCTTCAGCGAGGTCGATTTCCTCAGCTGTCCAAAATGAAGCTTGTTCCATTTTGTACATCTCCCATATATCTGAATGCTGAATTGGGAACAACACGAAACGATCCAAGTTCTCTTGGAGCATTGGCTCAATATGTTCTTGTGAAAGATCCAATTCAAATCCATCATTCTGGCTCGATTTATTACCGTGTTCTATGACCATGACTCATCCCCCTCGTTTCTTTCACGCGCTGGAATTTGTTTGCCCTCCGAGGAAGTGTATAATGTTCTCCCCCAAATCGCGATGCCGGATGCCGTTTTCGCGAGCGTTTCACCAATGCTAAAAAGTGGCTCAGTTGTCTGTTAATCGAAGGTTTGAGCCATAGACTATAAAGGCCGGTTTTTGAATGTAGAAACTACACTGGACGAAGGTGCGTTTCCACTCCAACTCCGCTCCAAACACCGGACCAAATTTCCAGACTCATGCTCCAGCATTTTTAGGAAGATCTTGGGCGGCCCAAGCCGCATAGAGTTCTGATGTTTCTGCAGACAAGTAAACGATTTGCGGTACATCATAGGGGTGATGGAAGTTCAAGGCGTCCAAAAGTCGCGTCTTAGAGGATAACGAAGACTTAATCTCAAGTTTCCACTCTTTCGAAGACGTAACTTTACCTTCCCACCTGTAAACAGATCGTACAGGCGAATATTCAACACAGGCTGCGCCAGATTCAAGAAGAAGTTGTGCAAAAGACCCCACGCGGAACTCCTCCCATTCAGAAGGGAGAGTTGTGAGAACGATCAACAGTTGTTCGGACATAAACAGTGCTGAGGACTTGAAGCCCTCAATACTTGTTATGCTCATTCAACTTTGCTGACACTCACGGCGTTCGGTCCTTTTGGACCTTCACCGACTTCGAAGTTGACGGTGTCACCGTCTTGGATTTCTCCTTCTACTTCGGAAATGTGAACGAAGAGGTCGTCTCCGCCCTCTCGTTCAATGAATCCGTATCCTTTTGTTTGGTTAAACCACTTTACTGTACCTTGTGCCACGGGTTGTGCTTCAACAAGTGGTATATTATGTTGAGTGATAATATTCACGTCTAAACCTTGTTTCAGCAGAGTAAGGATTTGAACGGCGAGTGCATCAAAGACGATGTATTGATAGTTCGACAACTGCACCGCTGCCTGTGTCACAACACGATGGCAGATTGGGCATGGTCGACTTCAAACCACATTTTGAAAAAATGTGCAAAGGCTTGTTTCCGGATGACGACGGTCGTTGGAGACTGAATGAAGTCATCTCGAGTGAGGGTATTTACTGGCTTGAAGTCACATGCAGCTCATTCAATCGCCCAGAAGAACCCGTGCGAATTGCGACCAGTGGATTTTCACACCAGGATGTCATCGCATGTTGTCAGAAAGAAAACGGAGAATGGAGTGTGTTCTTCCACGGAAACGGGTGGAAAAATATACCCTCCATTGCCAACATGCTCAATCCAACCGTACCTTACGACCCGCATCTCATTTCTACCGTTCACAGAAGAAGAAGTAAGACGTACACCCCACAAGAAATATACGAGTTCTATGGCTCAACTCAAGAGGAAGTTCGAGACGAGTTTGGCGAACCAAACCAAATTTGGAATCATTCTGGCACATTGTGCTGGACGTATTTCGCCCTTAGCAAAATGGAAGGACAAAAGGTTGCGTCGCACAGCATATTTTGCTTCGATTCACACGGTACTGGCAGTGGATTTGACTACGATTACGTCATGATGCCATCGAAGTGGGACACGTTTTGGCATGATTATCCTCACAAGTGAAGAGATACTTTGGAAGATTCGAACCGCAGACGATACGAGCAATGAACCGTACGATTCGCTTGTGAGTAAGTATGCAAAAATGAAAGAATCGAATAAAAACGGAACAAGTTTCATTTAATCCAGTATCAAAAACAGCACATGGCCGTTGAATCACTGCTGCCGCTGGGTCATGTCGCCGATGCCGTTGGAGATTTTATGGATGCCGAAGAAAATCGGTGGTGGGTTCGGCCACTCAAAGCACTCATCTACATTGCAGTATTTTCCATAGTCCCAGTGTACTTTTACATCGTATGAGGCGTTGAAGAATGAAAACTCAAAGTTCAGACTCCCTTGGGAGTGCTGATTTGAATTGCACAATTCGATAGACCCACAAGAAAAGAACAAGGAATCCGAGTACGAAGTTGTATGAAACCAATTCACTACTTATCCACAAACCGAGATAGAACACAGAAATTGCACCTGCTAATCCCGACTGCAGGAGAGGGGCATACTTCAATCTCGGGTCGATGAAGCCGTAGACATAGTAACCTTTCCAAAAGGCAACAAATGGATATGCAAATGCCGCATAAACTACGCCAAGCAACAGTCCGAAAAGAGCAAACTCCGGTTGGAGTTGAGGTTGCGCGAGAAGTATTTCAACGGCAAGGAAAATCGCTGCAAAGTTGTGCATGATTTGGTTGTGAAACAGAAATTGATGATCGTGATTGCGTCGTTGCTGAACCTCTCCCGGTAAAATCACCAAGCGTACAATGGTCGATGTGAGGAAAGCAGCACCAATCGCTGTTGAAAACAAAGCCACTTGCAATGTCTCAACCCATTGTGGCACATCGTGCTCGCCGAGAATCAAGTATGTAGCGATGGATGCAAATAGAAAGTATGCAAAGTTCGAGAGAAGTGTCCAACTGCTGAATGTAACGAACTTCTCTGATTTCACAGGGTGCGTCAACCGTTCTTCTCGCGACTCGTGGTCGATAACAATCATTGTACCCGTCTCCATCCGATACATGTAGACGAGGGCACTCGCACCCATCACGAGACAAAGTAGCCTCCAAATGAAAACCAAAACAAGTGGTAAGGTCGAGGAATGGAAGGACGGGAAAGATTCAATCAACAAGTCGTTCATTTCCCACTGGAAAAAAAAGAACAGAGTCAATCCTGCAATCAAAGCCAAAGTGAAGAGACTTTGAGGCGTTGAGTCCTTCTCGCCGTAGCCTAGAAGGTCAACCATGTTGAGAGCCGCAAGCCGGTTACTTGAAAACTCTTTGACAGCATGTACAGCCGACTTGGGTGAAACATCCCCTAGTACAGAAACAAATGTTTGCTCTTCATGACAAATCTATTAGAAAGAACAGATTCCATTGCGATATTACCAACTTGGACAAGGTTATTATTAGAGTGGCGCAAGGCAATAACATGAACCGCCGTACTGCTCAAAACCAGCGTAAAGTTCGAATGCCATCCATTATCCGCCGACGTCCAAAGAAAGAGACCGTCGAAAAGCCGGTCGCTGAGACCACTGACGCATCTTGCCAAACCACTGGCTGCGGCTGTGGAAACTGAAAAAAAGTTCTGAAACAACCTCACTCAACGTGGGAAAGTTGCTCGACGAAGAAATCTCGAGCACGCTCCAATGAATCTGCACGCGCTGCAGGGTTTCCCTCAACGTGAGCCCCCCTGTTGCGCAGTATCCGTATGACCCATCGACGATGCCAGCGCTCATTTAAGGGCCAACGTATACCGAGGAAAAGATTTCCAGACATGTGACCGTTCTTATCAATGCGAGCTGTTCGCTTGTTCAAGTGAACAGCCTTTGGAAGCAGTTCGTATTCCATCTCACTGTCGAAAGAATGATGCGCATCAGAATACGTGTGCAAGTTCGCATTCGGAAGCTGAGGCATGAGACTCTCTACGAAGTGAAGTGGAGTCCAGTCATCTGCTTCGCCATGAAGAATCAAAATCGGTGAATCAGACCACTTTTGTATCTCTGGGCGCAGATGAGCCGCTGGATAAAAGGGCAAATGGGCATCAAAGGGCTTACCCAAAACATCACAAATTGGCAACCAAGATGAATACAAAGCCACGGTACCTCCAAGACTCCAACCCGTAATTCCAATCTTTCCAATTCGAGAATCTTGTTCGAGTATCGAGCGTGTGCGAAAAGCGTCAACGAGCATCATCGCATGCGTCACAGTGAGTTGATCATCTACCGTAGAATCAATAGAACGAGAAGTAAACGAATGAACCTTGCAAACTGCAAGTCCTTCTGCGAGCCAACCGTCGATGTGGTCCTGGTGGTGAGAGCCCCAGCCCATGCTTCCATGAAGGGCAATTATGCAACCAAACGGACCTTCTCCTTTGGGAAGAAATAATTCCGCATCTACCGTGGTCTCCGAAGTTTTTTCCAAGCCGGTGAGTATGTGATGGATTTCAAAAGGAGAACGAGAATGTACTGTCAATTTTTCGCCCATGGATGTGGCTAAGCCGTTTGGCTCTTCAAATCTGCTTAGGTATATTCAGATAAAACATGGCAATGAAGTGCTTTCATTCACCTGACCTAACAACTTCATGAGAGCCTTGATTTCTTCGGATTCAACGAGTAAATTCTTACCTTGCTTTTTCTGTTTGAGGGTCAAATCGGATTTAAATGAGTATTGGACGCGAAGAGGAATTCTACGCCCTGTGTGCATCAACAGTTGATTTTGATATGATGCTAAGATGTTCAAATCATCAAGTATGCTCTCTTCGCTGAACTTGTGAACAGAGGTTGTTATCGTTTCCAATGAAGTTTCGAAATCCTTGGAGACCAAGTACAAATCAAACCACTTTCTCGGATCACTGTGTTCCCCCCCCGCTGCTGTACCCCTCTTTCGCTAAAATGAAATCCGTATCCAATATCTCTTTGATGATCGAAAATTCAACATTGGTGTGCTTCCATCTAAATTGAGTAAAGAATGTTGGTTCTCGGGAGAAACCCTTTACCGTACCAGCTTCAAAAGAACCTCCAACTTCGCTAGCGAGTTGTAAGAGCCCTTCATAGGAATCTTCAGGAGGTGTGAAGGCTACTTTCAAAATCCATAAGCCGGGTATGAAGCAACAGAGTCCAAATAGAGAACCATCCATCAAGATTAGTACTGAAACAATCGAAATGGCGACGAAAACGACCACACTAACACCCCTGTTGAAGCGAAGTTGCTTTTCCGACTCCAGTAGTGTGTTTTGGGTATTCATTTGACGTGAAAGATCCCCAAATATTTGCTCCTTTTTATTGCCTCCATCTAATATTGAATTCGCAAAATCGACTGCATGTGGCAAAAGGTGAGAATCGTAATACGGTGCAGTGGAGAACCTGCGGTTGATTCTTTGTTCCTCGGTCATCAAGTTGAACTGCCGGTCAGTCACCATTCCAATGATGTTTTGCCCATCCCAGGTGAGTTCAGCTACGCATTCAGGGCATTCGAAAACATTCGCATCATTGATTGGAAAATGTATTTCACAACGGCAGTTAGGGCATATGCTTACTGAATCCGTCACGAACAGACCTAAACGAAACTCGGTTTGGACTTTTTGCCGACAGAACGTTGTAACATCCAATCTCAAAGCCGATCTTGAATGTAAATGAAATGTGTTGCGCCTCCATTGGGGCGCATCCATACTATGACTAAACGCATGTTCTTTCTAGAGTCACTCAGATGGTTCATCACACCAATCCGGGACCAAAACCCATTTATTTTCAAAATAAGTCTTTTCTGAACCACGCACTGAATCGATGTAGGCTACACAAGATTCAT